>CP128857.1:307376-614752 GCA_030388725.1 Prodigiosinella aquatilis | reverse complement strand
TTATCATCAACGCGCACATCAACTTTTCCATCGTCACGGTCTTTCAGCACTACTTATTGGCCGCTTTTTGGCATTTGTGCGTACACTATTACCCACTATTGCAGGGCTGTCCGGCTTGAATAGCACCCGCTTTCAGCTGTTTAACTGGATCAGTGCATTACTGTGGGTATCCATTCTGGTTTCATTGGGTTTTGCGTTAGGGAAAACACCGATATTTCGGAAATATGAAGATGAGCTGATGTTCTGCCTGATGTTACTGCCACTGTTGTTACTCTGCATCGGGCTCGCTGGATCGTTAATCATTCTTTGGCGTAGGAAACGAGCCACCAATGCTGGAAAAGGAAATTGAGATGATCGCCCACTGTCTGAAACACAAATATGTCTGGCGTATCCTGTTGATCGTGTTACCCGCCATTATCCTGACACCTTCGTCACGACACCCACAGGATGATGCGATGTTACACATCACGCCTCAGTATCAGGGCGCGACACTTCCTGATGGTTTTTATATCTACCAGCGGTTGAATGAGCGGGGCATCGGTATCAAAAGCATTACGCCTTCCAATGACAGCATTATTGTTCGCCTTTCTTCACCAGAACAAAGCAGTGCAGCACGTGAAATATTGAGTATGTCGCTCCCTCAGGTGAATGTGGTTACACAGGCACCAGATCCAACACCTTTCTGGCGACATAAACTCATTCAGCAACAGTCCAAGCTGGGCTGATTTTCTCAACCTTACACCTGTTTTTTCTCTTTAGATCATTCTTGGCGTCTTGTTCCTATCTTCCTGTTTTTTTGCCCACAGCATTGCCTGCTATCAGCACTGTATTGACTGTCCGTTTTACTGCGTTCTATTGGAATTATCATGATGAGCGACCAGGCAAGTCGAGAAATTTTGAACTATAGTTAGGTTTTAAGATTCATCATATTAGGGAGTTTTCACATGACTCAAGAATCAAGCTCTGACCAATTACGCGCGGAATTGCGCTCATTGAGTGACACACTGGAAGAAGTGCTGCGAACTTCCAGTGACAAATCCAAAGCTGAAATGGAAAAGCTACGCGGAAAAGCAGAAACAGCGCTCAAAGAATCACGTGAACGACTGAATAATGCCGGAGAACACATCGCCACCCAGACTCGTGAAGCAACGGAGCACGCGGAAGAATACATTCGTCAGAACCCCTGGACTGGAGTGGGGATCGGTGCAGCTGTCGGTATTGTACTGGGTATACTGTTGGCTCGCCGCTAGTACTATGACAGAACAACAACGACAAGGTCCTGCCAGCAGCGCCATCACCTCAGCCCAGCGCATCATTACGATTATAGTCGGAATGGTAGAAACCCGGGTCCGGTTAGCGGTCATTGAGTTGGAGCAGGAAAAAACAGCGCTGATCCAGTTACTGTTAGTGGTCGAGCTGACACTGCTATTTACTGTCTTTGGCTTAATCGGCTTAATTACACTGATAATATGGAGTGTAGAACCTCAATACCGCCTCATGACTCTTGGCTGGATTACTGGAAGTCTGTTTATTCTTGCGCTGATCGGTGGAATATGGACGCTTAGGCATATTCGTAAATCGACACTGCTAAAAGCAACCCGCAAAACGCTAGAAGCTGACCGAGCATTGCTTGAAGGCAAATCAAAATGAACCGTCGTCTACAGTTAGAACAGGAAAAGGCACATTTGCTCCGCACCATTGAACAGCAACGTCTCGATCTGTCTGCTGAAAAGACACGGTGGCTGTATTCCACCCGCCACGCTGACCACTATTGGCGCATGATGATGGACGTACGTAAATACCTGATATTAGGATCTGGGCTCGCGGTGCTGTTAGGCTTCAAACACCGTAGACGGTTAAACCGATGGTTACGCAAGGCGGTTCGTATTGGGGAAGCGATAATACTTATTCGAAATACCTTCACCAACCACTCGTGACACCTGCTTCATTGTTTCTGCATACTACCTATATCTCCCAGATATAGGTACTTTCTCTTATCGCCCGCATAAATAGTCAATTTTTCTGAAAAAAAACGACAGTTTTACTTACTGGCTTATCGTTTCTCCTACATCTAATATCATCATCGCCTGTTACAGGTAGCCTCTTGATATACGCTATTGCTGGATGAATGACTTATAACATCGTACCGGCTTGCACAAAATAATTGGAGATAATGTTGATGAAAAAATTAGACAATAGCCTGCTGCTGATCGCTCGTATTTTAATGCCAATACTCTTTATTGTTGCTGGTTACGGCAAACTTGGTGCCTCGTACGCGGCAACTCAGCAATATATGCAGGCTATGGGTGTTCCCGGTACGCTGCTTCCATTAACCATCCTGCTGGAGCTGGGTGGTGGGCTGGCAGTATTGTTCGGTTTTCTAACCCGTACTACAGCACTATTCACCGCTGTCTTCGCCCTGCTGACCGCTTTTCTCTTCCACAGTAATTTCGCTGTAAGCGTAAACCAAGTAATGTTCATGAAAAACCTGACCATTGCGGGTGGTTACCTATTGCTATTCGTGACTGGCCCGGGTGCTTTCAGCATTGACAACTTACTGAATAAAAAGTGGTAGAAACGGCATTACCCCCGCCGGTATTGCCTTTATTTTACAAATACCATGGTGGTAAACAGATGAACGTTGCTGTCATGGTTTCATGTATTTTCAGGAAGGTATTCAAAATGGGACAATTAGTTGATGGTGTATGGCACGACACATGGTATGAAACTCGGTCGACCGGTGGTCATTTCAAGCGCCCGGAAACATTTTACCGCAACTGGGTTACACCTGATGGTAAACCAGGCCCCACAGGCAAAGGTGGTTTTAAGGCTGAGTCCAGACGTTACCATTTATACGTGTCGCTAGCCTGTCCCTGGGCACATCGCACACTGCTATTCAGAAAATTAAAAGCACTGGAAGAACACATTGAGGTCTCGGTAGTACATCCGTTAATGCTGGACCAAGGCTGGACATTTAATACTGACTTTCCCGACACAACAGGAGACAAGCTTTATCAGCACGAATTCCTTTACCAGCTCTATCTCCATTCACTGGCTGATTACAGCGGACGCGTTACCGTTCCCCTACTGTGGGACACGCAACAACATACTATTGTCAGCAACGAGTCCGCTGATATCATCCGCATGTTTAACAGCGCTTTTGATGATATGGGTGCTGCACCTGGTGACTACTATTCGCCAGCGCTGCGTCAGCAAATCAATGAGTTAAATGAATGGATTTATCATCAGGTAAATAATGGTGTCTATAAAGCAGGGTTTGCAACCAGCCAGGCTGCTTATGATGATGCCGTAACCAACTTATTTTCTGCATTGGATAAACTGGAAAACAGGCTCAGTTATCAACGTTACCTGACAGGTGAACGACTCACAGAAGCTGACCTTCGCTTATGGACAACACTGATCCGTTTTGATCCTGTGTACCATACCCACTTCAAATGTGACAAACACCGCATAACTGATTACTTCAACCTGTACGGTTTCGTAAGGGATATCTACCAACTACCTGGCATCGCCGAAACAGTAAACATGGATCATATCCGTCACCACTATTACCGCAGCCATCCCACCATCAATCCACACGGCATCATTTCCATTGGTCCCGAAAGATCATTTTCTGATCCACATGATCGATCCACCCGATTTTATGAAAAATTTTTAGGATAACCGGGGAATAGGGAAATCAAAAACACCCGTATAGCCTCTTGAATCTACCGTGCAATGTAGATTCAAGAGAGTTATCTACAAGTAGTAAAAGGAGTACCCGATGCTCCTTCTACTTAATGATGAATAACCATCACTTCTGAATAAGCAATTTTGGAATCTCACGTAAAAACCAGGACTTTGCCTCACCCATACTATCCCGTCGCCACGCCATAATAATCTGACTTTCAAATGTGTTCTCTGGACTGACAACACGCAACCGTCCCTCAGCGATATCTTGAGCCACCATATCATAAGGCATAGTTGCCACACCTAACCCGGCCAGCAGTGCACGGCGTTTATCATCCATAGAACTTACGGTAAGACGAGGTTGTTTATCCAACAGTTGTACTGTCAATACCGGACGTTCACGCGCAGTATCCGCAATAGCAATCCCCCGGTATTTAACACGAGTAACCTCGGACAACGGCTCTGGTTCATCATGAATTGGATGGTCTGGACTTGCTACACAAACACTTTTCATCAAATACAGTTTACGTGTATTGATTTCAGATGATGCGCGGAAATGCATGTCGGGTGCGATGACAATATCGGCCCGACCTTGTTCCAGACATTCCCAGGCACCAGCCAGCACCTCCTGAATTAGCGACACCTGGGTGTTGGCCTTCAAGGACAGCTTATTCAGTAACGGAAACAATCGTTCAATCGGAACCAGTGCTTCAATCACAATCGTTAAATGCGTTTCCCATCCACGCGCCAGTGCTTCTGCATCAGTGGTGAGCTTATCCGCCGCATCCAGCAAAATACGTCCGCGTTCCAGCAGCATCCGACCAACATTGGTGAATTTGGTACGATGTCCGGAACGGTCAAACAGAACCACATCCAGCTCATCCTCCAGTTTTTGCATGGTATAACTCAGGGCTGAAGGCACCCGCCCCAATTCGTCCGCTGCAGCGGCAAAGCTTCCCCGACGGTCTATGGCATCCATGACCCTTAAAGATTCTAACGTTAATGCCCGCTCTTTTGCCATTTTATACTCATTCAGAATTTTTGAACGTACAGACCAGATTAACTGGCTAGCAATCCAGCGTCCAGCCAATTACTATCTAATACATGGATAATTTTACAGGCCGAAGACCATGATCATTAGCAAAGCAGCAGAACATTGCGGTCAGGCTGACTATGGCTGGTTACAGGCACGTTATACATTCTCTTTTGGTCACTATTTTGACCCCGAACTACTAGGTTATGCTTCTTTGCGCGTGCTTAATCAGGAAGTCCTTGCCCCTGGCGCGGCTTTTCAACCTCGAACCTACCCACAAGTAGATATTCTCAATATTATATTGCAGGGGGAAGCCGAGTACCGCGATAGCAACGGTAACCATGCCAGAGCAAAAGCAGGCGATGCGCTATTATTGGCCACGCAGCCCAATGTCAGCTATAGCGAACATAATGCTTGCCATAAAACATCACTTACGCGCCTGCAATTATGGCTGAATGCCTGCCCCACACAAGAAAACCGCACCTTGCAACGAGTCTCTCTGGATAAAAAAGGCTGTCATTTGCTGGCGTCACCTGAAGAAGCTCAGGATCAGCATAGTCTGTACTTACGTCAGCAAGTATGGATCTATCATCTGGATCTCAATATCCACGAGCAAAACACCATTACACTAAACGGTAATCGCGCTTATTTACAGTCAATAAATGGAACAATGCGAATTAATGGCATCACGCCAGAAAATAGCAGAACGTTGCATTGTGGTGATGGTGCCTTTATCCAGCAGGAAGCCAAAATAACCGTTCTGGCGGAAACGCCAATACGAGCGCTGCTCATCGATCTGGTGGTCTGATACTCGGACCAGGTTGTCTTTTCGGTATTTTTGTCCAGGCATGATAAGATAAATCATAATGCTCTCAGACTCGCTTCGGGGTTACTGCAATGGATTCAATCAATCCGGTAAAACTTCTTGCCTTGGCCGAACAGCTTTGTCAGCAGCGCTGCGTGCGCCTGACACCTCAGCGGCAGGAGGTTCTGCGTTTGATGGCGCAACAGCCTGGCGCTATCAGTGCTTACGATTTACTGGATCTGCTCCGTGTTTCTGAACCTCAGGCAAAACCACCTACAGTTTACCGTGCTCTCGACTTTCTACTGGAGCAGGGATTTATTCATCGAGTCGAGTCCACTAACAGTTATGTGTTATGCCATCATTTCGAAGAGCATAATCACACATCCGCATTATTTATCTGTGACCGATGCGGCCAGGTAACAGAGCGACAAACAGTCGGTGTTGAGGAAAATCTTCAGCAATTGGCTAAGCAGTCAGATTTCATTTTGCGTCACAGTGTGGTGGAGGCTCATGGATTATGCAGTGCATGCCAGCAGGTTGAATCATGCGACCACCGAGAAAATTGCAATCACGATCACAGTATCACCACTAAAAAACGATAGTTGCGGCTCAATTTTCCTATCCCCCGAGTATCCCACGGTGAACCACACAATCAGTGTCCGCTAAGTACTGGAGGATTATTCAAAATTTATATTTTTGGAGAACGCTTTAGAAAGTAAAAACTGTAATATGAATTGCTGAAATAGATGGCTGGTAAAAGGGAGGGAATAAGTAAAATAACGGCATCTCACTTGAAGACGCACCCGCCCATATTAGAAGAGCGAGCGCTACATTTTAAAGGCCGAGATGAATAAAGGAAATGAAGGAATATATCAGTTCCAATCGCTGTTACGAATGACACCAACCGCCAGTCCTTCAATAGAAAAACTCTGTTCACGCAAGTCAACAACGATAGGTTTGAATTCTCTGTTTTCCGCCAGTAACTGTATGATGTTACCTTGTTTTTTTAGACGTTTAACAGTAACTTCGTCATCAATACGCGCTACAACAACCTGACCATTATATACATCTTGCGTTTTATGCACGGCCAGTAGATCACCATCCAGAATACCGATATCTTTCATCGACATTCCGCTGACTCTTAGCAAAAAATCCGCGCTCGGTTTAAACATGGATGGATCAACCTGGTAATGGCACTCAATATGCTGTTGAGCCAGCAAGGGCTCACCGGCCGCAACCCGGCCAATCAAAGGCAATCCAAGATCTTCTTCTTCCATCAACAAGCGGATACCACGGGACGCGCCGGTAACAATCTCGATCACACCCTTGCGTGCCAGTGCCTTTAAATGCTCTTCTGCGGCATTAGGAGAACGGAATCCCAACTGCTGCGCAATCTCTGCCCGTGTAGGCGGCATACCGGTTTGTGAGATATGATCACGGATAAGATCATAAACCTGCTGTTGTCTGGCTGTTAACTCTTTCATCCCGCCCCCTGGTTGTTTATACAGTTTAGCTGTGAGTATATACAGGGAAGGTGTCGATGGGAACCGTGATATTGCCATTCAGCGCTTTTTTCTCCGATTCTGGAAGCCGTCATGCAAAATGATTCCACAGTAGTGAGATCCAGACGACAGCAGCCAACAAACAGGCGACGAAAACAGCTGCCGAGCCAATATCTTTCGCCCGTCCCGATAATTCGTGATACTCCAGCCCCACTCTGTCGACTACCGCTTCGATAGCGCTATTGACCAATTCAAATAATACAATCAGTACAACTGACCCGATGAGTAATAGCCTTTCAATTGTTGAAACTGGCAGCCAACAAGCAATAATAATAGAGGCAAGAGTGAGTAATGACTCCTGACGAAATGCAGCTTCATGCCGCCAGGCCTGCTTCAACCCCTGGAGGGAATATCCCGTTGCTTTGATAATACGGACTATTCCAGTTGCTTTATTCATACTTACTCCATTCCTTTATTCGTGATTGAACGCAATTTTAACGCGCTATCATCGTCTCATCACCACAGATCTCCAGTGAGGTTTCTGGTATCCTTGCGGCGAGTTGCTAACAAGAGGCTTCTGGTTGTTATGTCAGGTTGGCGTAGAATTTACTATAACTTACTGAATTTCCCCCTTAAACTCTTGGTAAAGAGTAAGATTATCCCTCATGATCCTGTCGCTGAGTTGGATTTAGATCCTTCACGTCCGGTTTTCTATGTGTTGCCCTATAACTCTAAAGCGGATCTACTAACGCTGCGGACTAAATGTCTGGCGCTGGGGCTACCAGACCCTTTACAACCATTGGTTATTGATGGTGAAGAGTTGCCCAGCTACGTATTTATTAATGATGGTCCACGAGTATTCCGCTACTACGTCCCCAAGCAGAAATCCATAAAACTGTTTCACGACTATTTGGATCTGCATAGTAGTAACCCGGCGTTAGATGTACAGATGGTGCCAGTTTCAGTGATGTTTGGTCGCTCGCCAGGTCGCGAAAATCAACATCAAGCCACACCACACCTGCGTTTGTTAAACGGCATTGAGAAATTTTTTGCTGTTTTATGGTTAGGACGTGATAGTTTTGTCCGTTTTTCCAGCCCAATATCGCTCCGTTATATGGCGACAGAACATGGCACTGATAAAACCATCGCTCATAAGCTGGCCCGAGTTGCGCGAATACACTTCGCCCGCCAACGTTTGGCCGCTGTCGGGCCTCGGCTACCAGTAAGGCAAGACCTTTTCAACAAATTATTGACGTCAAATGCCATCACCAAAGCAATTGATGATGAAGCTCGTGTAAAAAAAATCCCCCATGAGAAGGCACAACAGAATGCCATAGCGTTGTTGGAAGAAATTGCCGCGAATTTCTCTTATGAAGTGGTACGATTGTCGGACCGGGTGTTGAGCTGGACCTGGAACCGCCTTTATCAAGGGATTAATGTTCACAATGCTGAACGGGTACGCCAACTGGCGCAAGACGGTCACGAAATTGTTTATGTCCCCTGCCACCGCAGCCATATGGATTATCTGCTGCTCTCCTATGTGCTTTATCATCAAGGGTTGGTGCCACCCCATATTGCTGCTGGCGTTAATCTGAATTTCTGGCCAGCTGGCCCGATTTTCCGCCGCCTGGGCGCGTTTTTTATCCGCCGTACTTTCAACAACAAACTTTACTCTACCTTGTTCCGAGAATACCTGGGTGAACTATTCACGCGTGGTTATTCCGTAGAATATTTTGTCGAAGGTGGGCGTTCCCGTACCGGACGACTGCTGGAACCTAAAACCGGCACGCTATCGATGACAATTCAAGCTATGCTGCGTGGTGGTACCCGAGCAATCACCCTGGTGCCTGTCTACATCGGCTACGAACATGTGATGGAAGTGGCTACTTATGCCAGAGAACTTCGTGGCGCCACTAAAGAAAAAGAGGGTTTCATACAGATGGTGCGTGGTTTACGCAAACTACGTAATCTCGGACAAGGGTATGTGAATTTTGGCGAACCCCTGCCTTTAATGACTTACCTAAATTCGCACGTACCACAATGGCGGGAAGCCATTGATCCTATAGAAGTCCAGCGCCCAAGTTGGTTGACACCCACAGTGCAGGACATTGCCATGAATATCATGGTCCGCATTAATAATTCGGCCGCGGCAAACGCCATGAACCTATGCTCTACGGCGCTGTTAGCTTCTCGTCAGCGTGCTTTGACCCGCAAGCAGATGGAAGAACAGCTGGAGTGTTACCTGCAAATACTGCGTAATGTTCCTTATGCTACCGACATCACCGTTCCCAACAAAACAGCGGCCGAACTGCTCGACCATGCATTGAGCATGGATAAGTTTGAAGTCGAAAAAGATAATGTTGGTGACATTATCATTCTCCCGCGTGAACAAGCGGTATTGATGACCTACTACCGTAACAATATCCAACACTTGCTGGTATTGCCCTCGCTGATTGCCAGTATCATTATCCATCATCGAACGGTTACCCAGACAGAACTGTTGCGTCAGGTCATATTGGTTTACCCACTCCTGCAAGCTGAACTTTTCTTGCACTACGAAAAATCCCAGTTGAGTGATGTATTGGCTGCACTAACAGAAGAACTGGCTAGCCAGCGCCTGATTTTGATAGAAGAAAACGGGTTGGTACTGAATCCAACACGGATAAGAACACTTCAATTGCTATCGGCGGGTATTCGCGAAACCCTTCAACGTTACGCCATTACACTCTCATTACTCAGCACAAATCCGAGTATCAGTCGCGGTATGCTGGAAAAAGAGAGTCGTAACATGGCTCAGCGCTTGTCAGTATTGCATGGAATCAACGCACCGGAGTTCTTTGATAAAGCTGTTTTTTCCACGCTGGTTAACACGCTGCGGACAGAAGGTTACATCAATGATACTGGCGATGCCATTCCGGAAAATACGTTGGAAATCTATAGCATCCTGAGGGACCTGATCACCCCAGATGTCAGACTGACAATAGAAAGCGCCAGCGCGTCAGAGAAATCGGCAACACCGGAAATCCCTCCATCAGTGGCATAAAGCCACATATGACTGCGGTAGTGTCCCTACCGCAGTCATTCGATTACAAACCGAGCAAAATGCCAGCAAACAACACCATACCAACATAATTGTTATTTCTGAAAGCACGAAAACAACTTTCACGCTCACGCCCGGCAATCAATCTCTGTTGGTAAGCAAACAATCCGGCCGCAATCAGCACTGACCAATAAAATATTTCACTTAATCCGGCCAGATGCCCTAATGCCAACATGGCCATCAGCGTGAACAACTGTAACAGCCCGACAATCAATGTATCATGACGTCCGAAAAGAATAGCGGTCGACTTGATGCCAATCTTCAGGTCATCGTCACGGTCCACCATGGCATATTGAGTATCGTAAGCGACAGTCCAGCAAATATAAGCCAGGAACATAACCCAGCAGGACACCGGTAATGACTCGCTTACCGCCGCATAAGCCATCGGAATAGACCAGCCGAAAGCCATCCCCAGCACAAATTGGGGAAGATGACTGACGCGTTTCATGAAGGGATAAACCCATGCCAGCGCCAACCCGGCCACAGAAAGCCAGATAGTCATATTATTCATGGTCAGCACCAGCCCAAAGGACAGCAATACCAACACGATAAACAGCACTTTAGCGGATTGCTCACTGACCGAGCCACTTGGCAATGGCCGCGAAGCAGTGCGTTTGACATGGCCGTCAAAATGACGATCTGCATAATCATTAATCACACATCCTGCTGCACGCATCAGAAACACGCCGGCCACGAACACCCATAGTATCCAAGGTTGTGGTACTCCCCGCCCAGCCAGCCACAACGCCCATAGGGTTGGCCATAATAACAGCAGAGAACCTATCGGCTTATCAATGCGCATTAAACGGCAATATGCAACCCAGCGTCCTGCCGTTAAACTTCTTTCCAACTCGGTATTCTCCTCTCTGCTGGTCAGAATGTTTTACTGACCATCGAATAAAGTGGGGCATCCGGTAAAAAAAGCTCAGTGATCAACAGCGGATTACCGGAAAGTACCAGGCATGAACGACGAACCCAAAGTGAACCACAACGCCCGAGATGGATAAAATTACGCTTCGGTGGACCTTGCAAAAACAGATAGCGTCCCAGTGGCGTATTACCTATCTGTGTCAGATCTATCTCAGCCTCTTCCAACGTTTGCTGTGGTATCACAGTGCGACCAAATAACCAGGGTTTCCCATCCCCGAACAGCGTCACTTCACGCAACCAGTAACGGTTGCTTAATGGCAACAGTGGTTGTTCATTCTGCACATCAAGTGTGGAGATAAAATGTTCCGTACTCACGCGTACTGAAAGACGAAGGCAATGCCGTTCCAGACGACGCGTCATAGAATCATTATAGATTAACCAATCAGCAACCGTCGCGGGTACATCAGTAGGCTCACACCACTCCACTGAGCGTAGCTGTGCCAAAGCCTCATCAGACATTTTTCCCTGCTCCACCCGATATGTTTAGTAAATAAAATAAACGCGATCCATTGTAGCGCAGAATAACGGGCTGATAACACGGTCTGAACCAATTGTTAGTAATGTGAATACTATTTGTACAATATTTAACGTGTCAACCAGTGTGGATGACATGGGTCCGAACATGGACCTGTGATATCAACGATGAACCTGAATGCAAGAGGGGAAACGTAGCTAAAACAGACCAAATAAAAAACACTACCCGACCTACAGACCGGATAGTGTTTTAATTGTGACAAAACAGAATGCAGCGGATATTACCGTGTCGCCATCAGTCAGTAGACGGCGACAGCAGTTATTACATCATACCGCCCATACCGCCCATACCGCCCATGCCACCGGCTCCGCCTAAGTCAGCTTTGTCGTCTTTTGGCAGCTCGGTCACCATACATTCAGTGGTAATCATCAGACCAGCAACAGATGCGGCATATTGCAGAGCAGAACGAGTTACCTTGGTCGGATCCAGGATACCCATTTCGATCATATCGCCATACACTTCAGTGTAAGCGTTATAGCCATAGCTACCTTCACCCGCTTTCACCTTGTTAGCAATAACGGAGGCTTCTTCACCCGCATTAATCACGATCTGACGCAAAGGTGCTTCCATTGCACGCAGTGCAACTTTGATACCTACGTTCTGATCTTCGTTTTCACCTTTCAGGCCAGACGCCGTGACAGAAGATGCCGCACGAATCAATGCCACACCACCGCCAGCAACTACGCCTTCTTCAACTGCCGCACGAGTAGCATGCAACGCATCTTCAACACGTGCTTTTTTCTCTTTCATTTCGACTTCAGTCGCAGCGCCAACTTTGATAACTGCAACACCGCCAGCCAGTTTGGCCACACGTTCCTGTAGTTTTTCCCGGTCATAATCAGAAGTGGCTTCTTCAATCTGCTGACGAATCTGGGTAACACGACCTTGAATAGTTGACTCATCACCCACGCCATCAATAATGATAGTGGTATCTTTGTTGATCACTACACGTTTAGCCTGACCCAGATCTTCCAGCGTTGCTTTTTCCAACTCCAGACCGATCTCTTCAGAAATTACAGTAGCGGCAGTCAGAGTAGCGATGTCCTGCAGCATGGCTTTACGACGATCGCCAAAGCCTGGAGCCTTAACGGCAGCCACTTTCACAATACCACGCATGGTGTTCACTACCAGAGTAGCCAGTGCTTCGCCTTCTACGTCTTCAGCGATAATCAACAGTGGCTTGCCGGCTTTTGCGACAGCTTCAAGTACCGGGAGCATTTCACGGATATTGGAGATTTTCTTGTCAGCCAACAGGATATATGGGCTTTCCAATTCAACAGAACCGGTTTCTTGCTTATTGATGAAGTAAGGAGACAGATAACCGCGGTCAAATTGCATACCTTCAACCACATCCAGTTCGTCTTGCAGACCGGTACCTTCTTCAACGGTGATAACACCTTCTTTACCCACTTTCTCCATGGCTTGTGCAATCAACTTGCCCACAGTTTCATCGGAGTTAGCAGAGATAGTACCTACCTGAGCAATAGCTTTGGAATCAGAGCAAGGCACAGACAGTTTTTTCAATTCTTCAACTGCAGCGATAACCGCTTTATCTATACCGCGTTTCAAATCCATCGGGTTCATACCCGCAGCAACGGCTTTCAGACCTTCATTAACGATGGACTGGGCCAAAACGGTAGCAGTCGTGGTACCGTCACCTGCTGCGTCATTCGCTTTAGAAGCGACTTCTTTCACCATCTGGGCACCCATGTTCTCAAACTTGTCTTCCAGTTCGATTTCACGCGCAACGGATACGCCGTCTTTAGTGATAGAAGGTGCGCCGAAGGATTTGTCCAGAACGACATTGCGCCCTTTCGGACCCAGAGTAACTTTCACTGCATCAGCCAGTACATTCACGCCGCGTAACATTTTTACTCGTGCGTCATTACCGAATTTTACGTCTTTAGCTGCCATTGGTTATTTCCCTTAAATTCGTTCAGTTCAGATGATTACACGCGATTAAGCTTCAACAATTGCCAAAATGTCGCTTTCAGACATGATCAACACTTCATCGTTGTCGATCTTTTCTGTCTTAACGCCATAGCCATCATTGAAAATAACGATATCGCCTACTTTCACGTCCAGAGGTTTGACCTCACCATTTTCCAAGATGCGGCCATGGCCGATGGCCAAGACTTCACCACGGGTGGATTTACCCGCTGCAGAACCGGTTAAAACGATACCGCCAGCAGACTTGGACTCGACTTCTTTGCGCTTGACGATTACGCGATCATGTAGTGGACGAATTTTCATTGATAGCTCTCCTTTGAGAAAGTCCATATCAGTTTAGGTAAACGCCGGATATGCCATCATACCCGGCCTTGTGGAGTTGTAAGTGGGGACGTTTCCATGCGCTTCAAGGGAGGAAATAAATTTTTTTTGCTTTAAACCTGTATTTTTCACGAAGAGCACAAAAAGCAAGCTAAATTCAACCAAATATCAGTGATTATCTCGATCATTATCGCGGGGTTCGATACGGTCATTATGTTCCTTATCCTTCCGCTGATATTCACCTTCAAAAGTATTTCCTTCAGAACCTGATGTGCCGGTTCCTGTTCCGGAACGAGCGCGCCAGATATACAGATGAGGCATCAGTTTCAGTGTCAGATGCTTTTGCACCGGTGGCAATAACAACATCAAGCCAAGAAAATCGGTGAAAAAACCGGGAAGCAACAACAAGAAACCAGCCAGCACCAGTGATACACTTTTTACCATTTCCACGGCAGGACTTTCGCCCGCTTCCAGTTTCTGCTGCATCTGGAGAAAGGTTCTCATTCCCTGATTACGAACCAGGGATACCCCTACACAGGACGTAAACACGACCAACAGTAATGTCATCGCCACACCAAAGACTTCGGCGACCCGGATAAAAATGGAAACTTCGATGTAAGTAAAAAAGAAAATCAGTAATAACGGTAACCAGCGCACCCGTAACTCCTGTGGTTAAAATTCGATGCGCCAACAGGAAATACTCCTCCGAATGACATCGTCGTAATATTTTACACAACGCACCGTAACAAACGACTGGAGGAAAGATTCGATCAGTCGTTAAGATAACGAACCATATAACGAAAGAAATGGTAGCTCGGTAGCGGATTTTCAACCTGCATGCGACGAGTTTTTTTACTCTTAGTGGTAAGTCGTGACTATTATCACAGTTCGTAGCGAAGGAGGAACGTGTATCTACAGATAGTGATCCATTCGACGAAATTTCTCACTTAGCCAGAATATCATCACGATAACAAAGGCAGTTATGGTCAAACATTCTGAAATTGTTATCCACGGTAACACAATAGGTGAGCATAAATGCTAACCGACAAAAGAATAAGAGAAGGCTTCTATGTCAGATAACATTCGTATTGAAGAAGACCTGTTAGGTACCCGAGAAGTCCCCGCCGATGCATATTACGGTGTTCACACCCTCCGAGCTATTGAAAACTTTTATATTAGCAACCAGAAAATCAGCGATGTTCCCGAGTTTGTACGCGGTATGGTGATGGTTAAAAAAGCCGCAGCATTGGCAAACAAGGAGCTGAAGACCATTCCCCACCAGATTGCCGATGTTATTGTCAAAGCCTGTGATGAGGTGCTGAACAATGGTAAATGCATGGACCAGTTCCCTGTTGATGTGTTCCAGGGCGGCGCGGGCACGTCTCTCAACATGAATACCAACGAAGTGCTGGCCAACATCGGTCTGGAACTAATGGGACACAAAAAAGGGGAATATCAATATCTTAACCCAAACGATCATCTCAACAAATGCCAATCTACCAATGATGCCTATCCCACGGGGTTCCGCATCTCAATATACAATGCCATTCTGAAGCTGATTGATGCAGTCACACAGCTGGGTGAAGGCTTTGAACATAAAGCCAAGGAATTTGAGAACATTCTGAAAATGGGTAGAACCCAGTTACAGGATGCCGTCCCGATGACATTGGGACAAGAGTTCCACGCATTTAACATATTGCTGAAAGAAGAAAATAAAAACCTGTTGCGTATCGCCGAGTTATTACTGGAGGTTAACCTCGGGGCTACCGCTATCGGTACCCGACTGAATACCCCGGATGGCTACCAGCATTTGGCGGTCCAAAAGCTGGCTGAAGTCAGCGGTTTGCCTTGTATCCCCGCAGAAGATCTGATCGAAGCCACCTCTGATTGTGGTGCTTATGTCATGGTCCACAGTTCACTGAAACGCCTGGCGGTGAAACTTTCCAAGATCTGTAATGACCTGCGTCTGCTCTCTTCAGGCCCCCGCGCAGGCCTGAATGAAATCAACCTGCCGCAATTGCAGGCGGGTTCATCCATCATGCCAGCCAAAGTCAACCCGGTGGTACCCGAAGTAGTCAACCAGGTGTGTTTCAAGGTCATAGGTAACGACACCTGCATCACTATGGCGGCAGAAGCAGGTCAATTACAGCTTAACGTAATGGAGCCAGTCATTGGCCAGGCCATGTTTGAGTCTACCCATATCCTGACCAACGCTTGTTACAACCTGTTGGAAAAATGCGTGAATGGTATCACCGCCAATAAATCGGTGTGTGAATCCTACGTGTTCAACTCTATCGGGATTGTGACGTACCTGAACCCATTCATTGGCCACCACAATGGCGACATTGTGGGAAAAATCTGTGCAGAAACCGGTAAGAGCGTGCGAGAGGTAGTACTGGAGCGTGGGTTGCTGACTGAAGCCGAACTGGATGACATATTCTCGATACAGAACCTGATGCATCCGGCTTACAAAGCAAAGCCTTACACAGATGAAAACGAACCGTCATAAGACCGCGCCATAAGCCATGTAAGGCACGACAGTCCCGCACCGACTGCGTGCCTTTTCTATAAGGCAATATAGGCTGTGTGCCCGGCATTGTCCGTGGTGCCATCGCTGCCCCAATTGCTATCTATCAAAACAAAGGGGCTAGTCTAGATAACTATAAGCGGCAACAAACATTTTTAAATTTTCCCATCTTATCAAGGAGCATAATCATGCTTACCATGGAACTCATTGTTGTTCTGCTCGCCATTTATCTGGGCGCTCGTCTCGGGGGGATCGGGATCGGTTTCGCCGGTGGCATTGGCGTACTGGTTTTAACACTCGGTTTCCACATAAAACCCGGCGTCATTCCCTTTGACGTGATTGAAATCATCATGGCGGTTATCGCCGCTATTGCCGCCATGCAGGTTGCTGGAGGGATGGATTATCTGGTCAGCCTGGCGGAAAAACTGCTGCGCAAACAGCCCAAATATGTCACTTTTCTGGCACCGTTAGTAACCTATTTCATGACGCTGCTGGCAGGAACCGGTCACACAGCATTCTCCACGCTACCGGTCATTGCGGAAGTCGCTAAAGAACAAGGTATTCGCCCTTCCCGGCCGCTCTCTATCGCCGTCGTCGCATCGCAGATTGCCATTACCGCCTCCCCCATATCTGCTGCTGTGGTTTTCATGGCCAGCATCCTGGAGCCTAAAGGCGTCAGTTATTTGGCACTGTTAGGTATCTGCATCCCCACCACGCTGACTGCCATCATGCTAACGGCTATCCTTACCAACTTTCTCGGTAAAGATCTAAAAGACGATGAAGTCTATCAGGAACGTCTTCGCAAAGACGAAGTGACGCTACGCGGCAGTAGTAAACTGGTGTTAAAACCCCGAGCAAAACTGTCTGTTCTTCTGTTTCTCATCGGTATTGTCGCCGTGGTGCTTTATGCCACAGCTATCAGTGATACTGTCGGCCTGATCAGCAACCCGGTATTACCGCGGAATGAAGCCATTGTGGTATTTATGCTGACCATTGCCACGCTAATTAGCTTGACTTGCAAAATCGACACCGCACAAGTTCTCTCGGCCAGTACTTTCAAATCCGGCATGAGTGCCTGCGTGTGCGTTATGGGTGTGGCCTGGCTGGGTGATACTTTCGTGAAAGCACATATCACCGATATCCAGAGCACAGCGGGTGCACTGCTGCAAAGTTATCCGTGGATGCTGGCAGTAGTTTTGTTTTTCGCCGCCACCCTGCTCTACTCTCAGGCGGCAACAACTAAAGCCCTGATGCCTGCGGCCTTATTGCTCGGCGTATCACCAGTGACTGCGGTAGCTTCTTTTGCTGCGGTGTCAGCGCTGTTTGTACTACCGACTTACCCAACTCTACTGGCGGCGGTCGAAATGGATGACACTGGCTCAACCCGTATCGGCAAGTTCGTGTTTAACCATTCATTCCTGATCCCAGGGGTTGTGGCAATTGCACTCTCTGTCATCTTCGGATTTATCCTTGGCAATATTGTACTGTAATTGGTCTGCGGATCGGTATTGAGGTATCGATCCGCTCTTACGCTCATCATCCGGGCAAGGTATAGTGTCTGGTGTTCAAACTCCCATCGCCGAGGTCACCATGTCCGAACAGATTGTCTGTGATGCGGTTGTCGTACTCTGTACCGCCCCCGACGAAAACAGTGCACACGCATTGGCCACTTCTGCGTTGGAAGCCCATCTGACAGCCTGTGTCACGTTACTGCCAGGAGCGACATCGCTCTATCATTGGGAAGGGAGGCTGGAACGACAGCAGGAAATTCAGTTACTGCTTAAAACCGATGCTCAACATCAGCAGTTACTAATCGATCACCTAAAGCAACATCACCCTTACCAAACACCGGAACTTCTGGTGATACCGGTTACTGGTGGTGACAACGATTATCTCTCATGGCTCAACGCATCTTTACGCTGATTGTTCTGTTCTGCGCAGCAGTTTTCACCACTGACGCTGCGGCACAGAGCCCATTCGGACAGAATACACAATCACAATTTTTGCCGGTGGATCAAGCATTCGCCTTCGACTTTCAACAACATGGCTCGCAACTCACACTGCAATGGCAGATTCACCCCGGCTACTACCTTTATCAGCAACAGATCAAGCTGGTCGCTAAAAATGCCACCTTGGGAAAGGTAGATTTACCCACTGGGATTAGCCATCGGGACGAATTCTTTGGCGAGGTTGCCATTTACCGGCAACCATTGTCCTTGAATATTCCATTGACTGCCGCCCAGCAAGGCGCGCTGGTCAGAGTAACCTATCAGGGATGTGCCGATGCCGGATTTTGTTATCCACCGGAGACCCGTGAAGTACCACTCAGCGCAGTCAACGCAAGTAATACCAACCCACTGCCCAGCGCGGAAACAAAACCTGAAGCGCCATCCAGCACCACTGAGAAACCCGAACTGCCGTTTTCACCATTATGGGCTCTGCTGATTGGTATTGGTGTCGCATTTACACCGTGTGTACTGCCGATGTATCCGTTGATATCCAGTCTGTTACTCGGCAACCAGCAACGTCTCTCCGCGAGACGGACATTTTTACTCGCCATGACCTACGTACAGGGCATGGCGCTCACCTACACCATGCTTGGTCTGGTGGTGGCCGCCGCCGGGTTGCGCTTTCAGGCTGCACTGCAAAACCCGTATATGCTCATTGGCCTGTCATTGCTTTTTATTGCGCTGGCACTTTCCATGTTCGGGGTCTACAGCCTGCAATTGCCGTCTTCATTGCAAACCAAACTAGTGGAATGGAGCAACCGGCAGCAACAAGGCTCTCTGGCAGGTATTTTCTCCATGGGAGCGTTAGCAGGGTTGATCTGCTCTCCCTGTACCACTGCTCCGCTTAGCGCTCTGCTGCTGTATATTGCCCAAAGCGGTAATCTGCTGGCCGGGGGCGGTTCTCTCTACCTGTATGCATTGGGCATGGGGCTACCATTGATAGTAGTGACACTATTTGGGAATCGGTTACTGCCCAAAAATGGCCCCTGGATGGTGACGGTTAAAGAAGCATTCGGTTTCATTATTCTTGCGTTACCGGTGTTCCTACTGGAACGGGTACTGGGAGACGACTGGGGATTACGCTTATGGAGTCTGCTGGGTGTTACGTTTTTCGGCTGGGCTTTTATCCTCAGCTTACGAAACCACACAGGCTGGATGCGGGGAGTACAGATATTATTACTATTGGCTGCATTGGTAACCGTGCGCCCGTTGCAGGATTGGCTATTTGCTCCAGCCCAGACAGCGGACAACACATCGACAAAAAGCCTATTTGCGCCAGTACGCAACCGAACTGAATTACAGACGGCACTGGTACGCTCTGGTCGGGCGACTATGCTCGATCTGTATGCAAACTGGTGTATCGCCTGCAAGGAATTCGAAAAATATACCTTCAGCGATAGCGCTGTTCGACAGCAGCTGAAAACAATGCAGCGACTACAAATTGATGTAACCGCTAACAGCAAAGAACAAAACGCGTTGTTGAAGCAATATCAGGTACTCGGCCTACCCACTATTTTGTTTTTTGACGCCAGTGGCAAAGAAATATCCGGTTCACGGGTAACCGGCTTTATGAATGCCAAACAATTTCAGTTACATTTGCGCAAACTGGGGCAATAAACAACAGTACGCGTTATCGGATACCCATCGTCAGAAGGAGGCGTTATGCAGCGAGAAGAAGTTCTGGAACACGCACTTATTTTGCTGGAACAGCACGGTTTAGCCGTCACAACGCTGGATATGCTGGCAGACAGATTGAATATGACGACCGATGAACTGCGTCCTTTCTGGCCAGACTGCGAAGCGTTACTGTACGACAGCCTGCGTTATCACAGCCAGCAAGTAGATATTTGGCGCCGCCAGGTGCTGTTGGACAGCACGCTCAATACCCAACAAAAATTACTGGCTCGATATCAGGTACTGCATAAATCGGTACAACAACAGCGTTATCCTGGTTGCCTGTTTATCGCGGCATGCAGTTTTTTTCCTGATGTTGAACATCCTATTCACCAGATTGCGGAACAGCAGAAGAAAGCATCTTACCAGCACACTAAAACGCTACTGGAAACACTGGAAACCGACGATCCCGAAATGGTTGCCCAACAGTTGGAATTGATTTTGGAAGGTTGTCTTAGCAAATTGCTGGTAAAACGCCAGTTGTCTGACATTGCCATCGCAAAACGGCTGGCAGAAGACGTATTACGCCTGGCATTGTGCCGCAAGAATGGGGCGCTGACCTGAGTCACAGTGTCGATGCAGCTTAAAATCAACGCCTCTGGCTGAAAAGTCAGCAGTCGGTGTTATTTCCCCAAAACAGGCTCACAAAGCCGTTGACGCCACACCACCAATACGGTTTAATGCGCCCCGTTGCCCGGATAGCTCAGTCGGTAGAGCAGAGGATTGAAAATCCTCGTGTCCTTGGTTCGATTCCGAGTCCGGGCACCACTTATTTAGAAACGGACGTCTACTGACGTCCGTTTTGCTTTATAAAGTCAACAAGTTATCTACTTTACTCCCTTCACTAACGTTCGCTAACATTCTTCAACATCCACATTGTTTTGATGGTATATCTGTTAGTATTGTTAGTTCGATACGTTTTGTACCATCACAGGGAGGGGTAACAATGGCTCTCACTGATGTCAAAGTAAAAAATACAAAGCCCACTGACAAGCCTGTAAAGCTCACCGACAGCAACGGCTGCATCTTCTGATTCATCCCCTAATGGGTCCAAATATTGGCGTCTACAATACCGTTTTGCAGGAAAACAAAAGCTACTGGCTCTTGGGGTCTGCCCTGCCATATCACTTACTGATGCACGCAACCGCAGAGATGATGCCAGAAGATTAATTGCTGCTGGTATTGACCCCGCCGAAAAGAAAAAATTAGATAAGGTTGAGCAAAGCGGCGCACTTGCTTTTGAATCCGTTGCCAGAGACCTGGCATGCAAGCAACATCAAATGGTCAGAAACTCACGCTGAAAAAGTGCTAAAAAGCCTTACCAACCATGTATTCCCTGTTATAGGTAAACGAAACATTGCCGACCTCAAAACTCGCTACCTACTACAGCCAATTAAGGCGGCTGAAAAATCCGGGCATCTTGAGATTGCAGCTCGTCTCCAGCAACGTATCACCGCTATCATGCGATAGATACCTAAAAGCAATAATTCGACAATTAATGCTCGCTTTACAAATCAGGAATAAACCCTTCTTCACGCAGGACCTTAATCACCCCACGAATCAGATATGAGTTAGAAAACTTCGCCGTATAGGAACGAGCCCCTTCTTCCACGGGCTGGAGCAGTCCCCGGTCAATCAATTTACCAAGTTGATAAGTCACCTGCGCCGGTTTTAGGTCAGGTAAAGCTGCGCGTAGATCACCCGCTTTTATCGTCCCTAGCTCGACAGCCCGTTTCAGTACTTTAGATTCCAACGGGTTTATTAGCCCTCTTTCAGATGAAAAGTCGATCGCCGGATACAGTATTTTTGTACTCAAAAAAGCATGGTTTGTCAGTTGATCGACTTTCTTCAACTCAGATGAAATTCCCGAAAGTACATATAAACACCATTCTTCTAAGCCCCGCTCTGTTCCCTTATCCGCTAACGACAGCATGGCGTAATAACGCTCACGATCATTACAGAATACCGCTGTCGGATTAAGGACCCGGCCACCTGACTGCACATTAAAACCATACTTGATCAATAACGCATAGGTCAGCAGTCTGACCGTGCTGCCATTACCGTTGCCAAAGGGGTGTATCCAGCCGAAGCGGTGATGCACCAGCGCAATTTTCATCAGATCATATTTTGGTTTATCAGCACGGTTAATAAAGGCGGTCAGTTCTGACATATAGTCAGAAACATGGATATGATCCGGCGGTAAATGGTCAGACTGAGCGATGCTGACGTTATGTTGCCGATAGGCACCAGGCGTTTTATCACCTTCCTGTTGCAACCCGATAACCGCCAGACTATGTAGCTCGCGGATAAAATATTCCGTTATCTCATCAGCATTCTTTAGATGCTCGTCGATGAATTCCATCGCAGCTTCAATATTGTTGATTTCTTTGAGCTGATCCGTCGAACTCTGTGTTCCTTCAACTTTGCTTTCAACATAGTCGGCAAGCGTGGTGTGGTTTCCCTCAATCCTCGCAGAGCCAAGACTCTCCAGCATGTGGAATACGGCCTTCAACTGCGCGAAAAGGATAGGGTGAACATCCGTTTCCAGCCTCAGATGCCGGAGTAACTCCAGTTCCGTCAGCACATCGACCAAAGGGGAGTCAAAACTGGGGTTCAGGAGCGAGAGTTCAAAGTGATTAAATTGAGCCATGATATGTAGTTATCTCAAACCGAGCATGACGACATCTCAAAATGATAGAAAAAATACCAATATAATCAATAGATTATAGGTAACCCCATTTTTTATTATCTCAAAAATAACAAATCCAACATATCAAACCTACGTTTAAAAGATCTTCAATGCAGAGAGGAACAAGCCATTGCCTGCATAGGAGATGAAACCACGGTTTTAGCGCCGTTAACCGCAAAACGCCCATTCATCGTGATAACCATCACAAAAACAAAGCGATTTTTTATGGGGGCTTTCGTGGGGGCGCTGCTTACGATAAATATCAACAAAATAGATAATTAACAGCAAGTTAATCGTGAGTATGATCCCGAGTCCGACCATATTTTTGTTTTGGGGCGTTCCTATCCGTCCGGGAACATAGAAAAATCAGTAAGTTGATAAAAATCTAGAGTCCCCCCCCGAGGTACTACCCGATTTTTTACATCCTTAGTTTTTTAGGGGGCTTAATTGAAGGGCCTGTCGGTTCGATAAACTACGGAACCCCAGCCATGCCTCTGACTGATACCACCATCCGCAACACCAAGCCGCTCGATAAACCTTACAAACTCAGCGGCGTACAGGGTCTGTACCTGTTGGTTAAACCCAACGGTTCAAAACGGTGGCACCTCAAGTACAGCTTTGGCGGTGAGCAAAAAGATCTCATTGGACGATATTGTCGAACAAGGGCTTGAAACTCTGGTGCGTGAAAAACAGCAGGTGAAAATTCTAGTGCAGTTGCTGATATAGCGCATGTTTACCCCATGCTGGGGGAGTATCCGCCACCAGGTTTGCCATACACGTATTAACGCAGGCCGCCGCCAAAGGATATGCCCGTGCAGGCATTATGATGAATGCCTGCTTCCCAGGCGTTGTCGATACCAATATAGGGGTCGAGATCGACCGGCGGTTTGCGGAGGTTAACGGTACGCCGGTTAGCGAAACCTACAAAAATTCGTCGACGGCGTTGCGCTCGGTCACGCGTAACCGCCAGAGGATATGGCCGTGCTGGTGGCGTTCCTCGCCAACAACAATGTGGATTAGATTACCGGCCAATTTATCCTGAACAACAGCGGCCTGATTTACCACTAAGTAACAAAGGGCTAACGGGTAGTAAAAGGTGCTGCCCGCTGGCGTACTATCTCCCCCAGCGCCACACTGACCTGCTGGCATAAAGCCTGCTGTCGTTCTAGGTTGGCATTCATCAGCGCCGCCATATCAACAGTTTTTGCGGCATCATAATGATGACCGCTGCCAATCTGCTGTTCAAAATCATTAGCCCACTGGTGTACCTTGGGCAAATCCACCGCTACCAACAACACCGCGTGTGCCAGCACGATGTGCCGCCGTGGTTCGCCAGGCTCCTGTCCGGGCAACGACTGCCAGTATTGTGCAGTACCGGAAATTTTGCGCGCCGTAGCTTCGGTGCCACAGGCCAGGTTAAAGCGGCCGTCGCAAAAGGAGCCACTCACTGCCTGAAAGTGGCTGGCAATGCCAAAGGTTTGCAGCGTATCACGCAATATTTCACATAAGTGAAGATAAACCGGCGTTGCCGCTTCTCCCAGACTTTGCTGTATCGGGTAAGCCAGGCTGAGGTTGATAATGCCCGGCCCCTGAGGCACCAAGCCACCGCCGGATTTGCGCAGGAAAACGGGGCAGCCCTGTGCAGCAAAGCGTTGACGCACCTGCTCTAAAAGCGCATAGCGGGTGTAGGTGCGCGGTGCAACCAGCGCCTGCGGCGCCTGCCAGATTTTAGCCACCGCGGTGCCCGCCGCCGCATAGCCAAACAGCTCGTCCTCGGCGGTTGTGGGATCGTCACAGTGTTGTAATTGGTTGTGCAACCAGTGAAAAAGGCCGCAGCGTGCGGTTGCGGCCGATGAGTGCGGCATTCGTTCACCATCCAGTTGTTAAATGGCGCCCAGATGTTGTAGCAGTAGCTGGTTAACTTCCGCTGCCTTTTCCATCTGCGGCATATGGCCAGCAGCACTGAGGATCTCTACTCTGGCATACGCCTGCGCCTGTTCTGCGTGTTGTACAGGGATAATCTGATCTTCCGCGCCCCAAATCAACAGTAGTGGTATGCCAGCGTCATCCAACTTCAGGCCCGGTTGCGTGCTCTGCCTGCCATCGGCAAAGAGGCTGTTTTGCAAGGTAGTGAGTGCGTCGCCCACGCCGTCCAGCCGTTTGTACCTGAGCAGATCGTCCAACATTTGCCGGCTAACCAGCGCGGGATCGGAAAACAGCAGTTCAACCACCGGTTTCAGATCCCGACGCACCTGAGCGTTGATAAAGCCTTCAGTGTAACAGTGATTAATCTCCTGGCCGAAGCCGGCGCTGCCGATCAATGCCAGTGAGCGCACGCGCCCGGGATGACGCACCGCCAGTTCGGCGGCGATAGCGCCGCCCAGCGAATGGCCCACCTGGTGGGCGGTGGGCAGTGACAGCGCATCCATAAAAGCAGTGATAAAGTCAGCCAGATCGTTCAATTGGGGACCCGGTAATTGGGTGGCTGATTGCCCGTGCCCTGGCAGATCGAGCGCTATCACCCGGTAGTGTTCGGCCAATGCGTCCAGGTTGAACAACCAGTTGTCCAGATCGCCGCCGAAGCCGTGGATAAACAGCACGGTTTCTTCGCCTGCGCCGCGGCTAGCGTAACGGATACGTAGGCCGTTTACTGTGAGAAAAGCGGCGGCCGCCTGCTCGTCTTCGCTCTCCTCCTCGCTGTCGGGCGGAGTTTCCCAGGCGGCGATAAACGCGTTGATGTCCTCTTCGCCGATCTGCGATGGCGCCAGCACACCCAGTAGAGCTTTCACCGGCAGAATATCACCCGGTTCTGCCACTTTGCGCCGCAGAATACCGGCATCGGTGGCTTCAACCGCATTGGCGATTTTGTCGGTTTCTACATTGAGAATCGCCATTCCCGGAGTGATCTCACTGCCTTCGTCAACCAGCCATTCATTGACTGTGCCTTCACGCATTGATAGCCCCCACTTAGGCATGACAACGGGAATAATGGTGTTATTGCTCATATCAAAGTTCCCCCTTATGGCTAAGCGTATGCTGTACAGCACTGATAATGCTGTCTACGCCAGGCAGGTAGCGGTCTTCCAGCGCCGGAGAGAAAGGAACCGGGGTATGCGGGGCGCTAATCATCTGCGGCGGCGCTTTCAGTGCGCCGAACGCATGCTGCACCACCTGGGCGATAATGTCGGTGGCAATGTTACAGCGCGGGTGGGCTTCATCCACTACCACCAGGCGACCGGTGTTTTCTACCGTTTCGATAACGGTATCGAGATCCAGTGGCGAGAGCGAGCGCAAATCGACAATCTCGACGCTGACCCCCTGTTTCGCCAACTGTGCGGCGGCGTCGAGGGCACGGTGCACCATCAGTCCATAGGTGATGATAGAAACATCGCTACCGTCGCGCACGATACTGGCTTCGCCAAATGGAATTGCATACGGGTGCTCAGGGACGTCGCCCTCCATGCCATACAGGTTTTTATGTTCACAGAAGATCACCGGATCATTATCGCGGATGGACTGGATCAGCAACCCCTTGGTGTCATACGGGGTGCTGGGGCAGATGACCTTCAGCCCGGGAATATGGGTAAACAGCGGCGTCAGCATCTGGGAATGCTGCGCGGCGGCACGAAATCCGGCACCGACCATGGCGCGGATCACCACCGGTGTTTGCGCCTTGCCGCCGAACATATAGCGGAATTTGGCGGCCTGGTTGAAAATTTGATCGAAACACACACCCATGAAGTCAATAAACATCAGTTCGGCGATCGGGCGCATACCGCAAGCGGCGGCACCGATGGCCGCGCCGACGTAGGCCGATTCCGACAGCGGGGTGTCCAGCAGGCGATCGCCATGCTTGGCGTATAGCCCTTTGGTAACGCCGAGCACACCGCCCCAGGCATCTTTTTCCCCGTCAGTTCCCATGCCGCCGACGATATCCTCACCGAGCATAATCACGCTGGGATCACGCGTCATTTCCTGGTCTATCGCTTCATTGATAGCGAGCTTCATACTAAGTTTACGAGCCATGTCCATTCTCCTCTCGGGTGAAATTATCGTCAGTAGCTGACATAAACGTCGGTTAATAAATCGTCGGCGCTGGGATCGGGTGCAGCTTTGGCTTCTTGTACCGCCTGTTCGATTAGCGCGGCCACTTCACGATCGATGGCGTGGAACTCTTCAAGGCGGAGGATCCCGCTCTGTTGGACGTGGTTGATAAAATGCTTCAGGCAATCCTGGTGCTTGCGAATCGATTCCAGTTCGTCCGGTGCTCGGTAAGTTTGCGCATCCCCTTCAAAGTGACCGTAGAAGCGCACCATTTTGCACTCAAGCAGCGCAGGACCGCCGCCGGCGCGCGCATGGCGGATCAACTCACCGGCGGTTTCGTAGACGGCGAAAAAGTCTGTGCCATCGACGGTGACACCGGGGATACCAAACCCGGCGGCGCGATCGACATAACTATCTACCGCGGTGGCGTACTGGCGTGATGTAGCTTCGGCATAGCCATTATTCTCGATCACGAACAGCACTGGCAGGTTCCAAACCGCAGCCAGATTCAGGCTTTCGAGAAACGTCCCCTGATTGGCGGCACCATCGCCAGCGAAGCTGATGCCGATTTCACCCTTGCCGCGGAATTTGGCTGCCAGCGCCGCGCCGCACACCAGCGGTGCGCCCGCCCCTAAAATGCCATTGGCGCCCATCATGCCTTTGCTCAGGTCAGCAATATGCATTGAGCCGCCCTTGCCGTTGCAAGCGCCGCCAGTTTTACCGTAAATTTCTTTCATCATGGCGATAACGTCGACACCTTTGGCAATGCAGTGCCCGTGACCACGGTGGGTACTGGCGATGCGATCGCCATCGGTGAGGTGGGACAAAATACCGACCGCCGTCGCCTCTTCACCAGCATACAGATGGACAAAACCAGGAATGTCGCCGCGTGAAAAATCGACGTGTAACCGCTCTTCAAAATCTCGGATGGTACGCATGCGGCGATAGGCGCTCAACAAGGCTTCGCGAGTGAGCGGCAGGGAAGCAGAGTGTGGATTATTATCGGTATTGTTCATAGCCATCTCCAGACAGTGAGTGGTGATTAAAGTGGGCCGTCGCTACAGCTGACGGCGGCTCGTAATAATTTGTGTTCTGCGGCGTAATGCAGGCAGGCTTCGATGTTGAGGGCGCAGAAAGCGTGTTCGCGCAGCGTGATCTGTACAATGTCCTGTGGGCCGAACATCATTTCACGTTCGCCGTCCAGGGCGATGACACCCTGTCGCAAATGCGGGGTGCCTGCGACGCCATGTTCGATGCGCTGCCAGTGAACGATGGGTACGTTACGCACCAGGCCTGGCGCCAGCGGGGCCAGCAGTGTTCCAGCGCCGGTGCCGAAAGTGACGCTAAGCCCGCCGGATGCATGGCGGCCAAGCGGCATCAATAAGCCGCCGATGGAAGACAGGCCCACGGTATGGGGCTCGGCAAAACACAGATAGAGCTGTGACAACTGTTCGGGGCGCCACACCGAACGGGCGCCAACGAACTGTTCGGCCAGAATTGCGACGTCAACAATGGCGATATCGTGGCGGGCATCGGGGCGACCAGCATTGATGGTGATATCCAGCCGTTTGTTCCATTGCAACACCTGTGCATTGGGAACTTTTCCGCTGGCATACAGCCCCACCGCCAGCCCGACGATAGTGGGTTCGCGCAGTTCCGGCCAGGCGTTATTGGTGCCAGTCGAGATACCGGCAATCGGTACGTTGCCGCACTCTTTCGCTACCGCCCGATGGGTACCGTCACCACCGAGAACCACGATGGCACGGGCTCCTCCGGCGCACATCATGCGGGCTGCCTGTAGGCTATCATTGACCGTGGCGCTAACGGCAAGCGGCAACCAGCTTAGCTGGGGAAGAGGAATGTCATGGCGCTGCGCCAACATGCGGGTGAGGATCGCCTGCAATCCTTCTCGATCCGGCATCATACGCACATCACCGATGCCGACAGCACCCAGTGCGGCCAGTAGCCGGAAAATTAAGTTGGCGCGTTCAGCCAGCGTCAGACTGCCGGCATGGCCTACCACGCGGCGGATATCACGGGCCGAAACCGGATTGGCGATAATGCCGACCCAAGCGGTGGATACGGAATTTGTACTGGCGGAGCCATTTACAGGATCAGACATAGGGGAACCTCTTGTCATCAACTGCAATCTCTATGGCAAATTTCGGGCCAGGTTTTATTATTGTTTTGAATCAGTGTATTAGCGGTTATTTCCCGACGGACACCGGCCGGAGCAATACAGGTGTCACCGGCCAGTTGATACAGGTCAGTTGTACGTGTCCGTTTGGTTTGGGGAGCGGATACCCAAACGCTGCATGCGGCGGTAGAGCGTCATCCGGCTGATCCCCAACTGGCGGGCGACCGCGCTGTGGTTCCACTGTGCCGCACGCAGGTGCTGTATCAACGCAAGCCCCTCGGGGCAGGTGGCAGGTGGTGATATGTTATTCTGAAGAGCGGTTTTGCCTGTTTCGGTAGGTGGCAGCGGCCGGGTGGACAGGTGTAGCTCCTCGGGCAGATCTTCGGGGTGGATACAAGCGTTTTCGCAGATAGCACAGGCGTATTCCAATGCATTGCGCAGTTCGCGCAAGTTTCCCGGCCAACGGTGGCGGTGCAGATGCACCCTGGCCTTGGCGGTGAGCACACAACGCTTTCCTGCCAGCATGTTGTCAATCAGCCAGTCCAGATCGCTGCGCTCACGCAATGGCGGCAAAATTATGCGGGCGCCGAGCAGCCGGTAGTAGAGATCCTCACGGAATGATCCTTCAGCGATCAGCCGTTCCAGCGCACGGTGCGAAGCGGATATCACCCGGATATCAACCGGTATCGGGCGAGTGGCGCCCACCGGCAGCACTTCGTGCTCGGACAGCACGCGCAGCAGGCGCGTCTGCATTTCCAGCGGCATATCGCCAATTTCATCCAGGAACAGAGTACCGCCATCAGCGTCCTGAATCAGCCCACGGCGCGGTTTATTACCCGCGCCAGAAAAGCTACCCGGCATGGCACCGAACAGTTCGCTTTCAATCAGGGTGGGAGGGATTGCCGCACAATTGACGGCGATAAACGGCCGCTGGCGACGGTTGCCCGACTGGTGCAATGCCCGGGCAAAAAACTCCTTACCGCAGCCGGTTTCGCCATGGATAAACAGATTAACCGGGGTATCCACCAGCTTCATCGCACGCTGTAACTGCAACTGTAACGTCGGATCACCGCCGCTGATGGCTCTTAACGGCGCGGGCAAGCTGGCTGATGCGCCGGCCACGCGCCAGCCGCGACGGTTGATCGGCGGTTGGGCGGTAAGAAACAGCGTGTTGTCACTGTTAACCAGATTGATGGTGCGTTGCCGCAGGCCCTCGGTATGCATATAGTCCGGCAGCTTATCGAAGCTGGCGTTGAAAACCTGTTCAAAGTGCAACCCCAATAGCGGGCTGGCCGCATGCTGTGCCGACACAGGCAAACCAAGCTCATTTTGCAACAGTCGCCAGGCGTCATGGTTATGCCCCACGATTTTGCCGCTGGCGTCAAAGGCGAGCAGATAGTCCGGGTTGACGTTAACCAACGAGTATGACGCGCTGAACTTAAGCATCCAGTCGCTGCGGTGCAGGTGCTCAAAATAGGCGTTTTCAATCTGGCCGGCGTAAATGCGGGCGATTTGCAGCGCCAACTGCTGGCTGGTTTTGGGCTGCGGCGAGTTAAGCGCCGAGATATCCAGTACGGCATGCAGTTGCCCTTGCGGATCAAACAGAGGCACTGCGGTACAGGTCAGTGGGATGTGGGTAGCGTCGAAGTGATCGCCCTGGTGCACCGTCAACGCTTCGCCAGAGGCCAACGCAGTGCCAACGGCACAGGTGCCGGCGCTGGCCTCTGACCATTCAGCGCCCAGAAATAGCCCCGCGCGCCGCAGGCTGATTTCAGTATTGGCGTCGCCGAGATAATCAACGGTGATACCTTTGGCATTATTCAGCAGAACCACATAGCCGGCCGGTGCAATCTGCTGAAAAAGTCGCTCCATGCCCTGATGGGCGATACGGCGAAACTCTTCCAGATTTCCCTGGTGTTCCCGCAATTCGTGCCAGGTGAGAATGCGAGCATCCTGCATGCGGCCAGGGTCGAGCCCATGATCGTTAACGCAGCGTAGCCAGGAATCGCGGATGAGCCTATCGCAGCACTGCAAGGTTGTTGAGACGGTGTTTCCGTTAATGGTTTCGACTACCGCGTCAATATGATCACGCTGGTGTTGATTCACGGTCGTGTACTCCTGAATTGCGTTTTGCCCACAGCGCCAAAACGGATATCAAGATGAGCAGTAATTGTCTACCGCTATTTATTCACTTTTTATTAACAATAAATTAACAATGCGAGTATTACAGATAGCCGCCGTTTTTTCTGTGATCGAATGCAAAAGGCAGTTATTGTGCAGGGCACTGACCGTTAAGCCAGGCATTTTTCTGATAGTTACAGGTAATGACTTTAAGGCTTTTAAATTCATGCCTCGCATGGATTTAAACATCGCCTCAATGCAATGAATCAGGCGTGCTTCAGATAATCTTTCAATATCCGTTACCTCATTTACTCCTGGTTCTCTTGCATATCTGTGGGTTATAGCCGAGATCAGCTATTCATCTCTAAGTAATTAAATCGAAGAAAGGAAATATTATGAGCAAGTACAATCTTGTTATCAAACGTACACAGCTTGTCTGTCCCGGCACACAGACAGAGGGTAAACCGGTAAATCAAGCCTACCCTGCTGCATTTACGCCGATATGGGCGATACCGGTAGCATGATGATTACGTGTTCAATGCGGCGACGTGCCCCACGATGATCAGGCACGGGCTACTGAGATCTTGTGCCAATCGAGCCAGCGCTTGCAGTGTCCCCCGAACCACCCGCTGCGATGGCAGCGTCCCCTGTTCAATCAACGCTACTGGCATATCACCCGGCACCCCCTGAACGTGCAGCTGCGCCTGAATCGCCGCAGCCTGATGCAGCCCCATATAGAACACCACCGTCTGCTCGGGATGGCCCAGCCCCTGCCAGTCTGGCAGTTCTTCACCTCGCGGATGACCGGTAACCAGCGTCAGCCGATGAGCACAATCCCGATGAGTCAGCGGGATCCCGGCCGCCGCCGCGCAACCCGCGGCGGCAGTAATTCCTGCCACCACATGGACCCGAATACCCTGCGCCGCCAGACTTTCCATTTCCTCGCCGCCGCGCCCGAAAATAAAGGGATCACCACCTTTGAGCCGGACTACACGCCGTTTAAGAGCGGCCTGTTCAACAAGCAACGCGATAATCTCACGCTGGGCAATACAGTGGTGGCCAGCTTGTTTACCGGCAAAGATCCTCTCAGCCGATTCAGGAATCATCGCTAAAATCTCCGCCGAAACCAGTCGGTCATACACCACCACATCTGCGCTGTGTAAATACCGCAATGCCTTTAGCGTCAATAGTTCCGGGTCGCCTGGTCCGGCACCAACCAATGCGACCTCACCGGGCTGAAGTGGTGTTTGATTTAATCCACTCATCGGCCATTTAACCTGCATACGATTTGATGTGAATATTGCCGACTGTTTCATCCTCGGCCCAATACATCTGTTCTGCCACCATGGCGCCCGGATTAAGCTTAACGCCCTGTAGTACCCGTTCCTTAAAGCGCTTATAGCCGCCGCGATCAATCAAGTGGCCCATATGCAGGTATACTGGCTTACCATCAAGCATCTCTTTTTCAAACTCAAAGATGTTTGGAATCATCTGGGTGATCACCTCTTCGGTGACCCAATTGAGGAATATTTTACCAACTCGCGGAGTTTTCTTACTGGTCCGTCCGCCAAGGCGTACCTGATAAAGCTGTTCCGGTTCGCGCTGCCAGGCCAGCGTCGGGCACGCCAGTACACATTCACCGCAACCGATACACTGAGATTCCTGTTTCACAGCCTTACCATTTTTAAGTGACAGGCATCCCACCGCATGGTGACCGCAACTGGCCACACAGGCCCCGCAACCAATGCAACGTTCGGCGTTAAAGCGCATCCGCGCTACCCCAAGTATCCCAACATCGCACATGGTGGCTTTGGCGCAGTCATTGGGGCAACCGGCCAATACAATTTTTAGGTGATAAGGGCTCGGATAGATCAGCTTCTCCAGCCGACGGGCCAGCCCAGTGGTATCGGTATTACCTTTCTGGCAGATTCGATTACCCTGACAGGCCACAATATTACGCCCGCCAATGGCCTGATAACCGGCCTTGGTATCGTCCACCGGAACCTCACACAGTTCCATCTCGATTTCGCGAATGAAGGGTTCCAGTGCCGCATTCACTTTATCCATATCCTCATAACGGATCCCCGGCATCGCCAGTTTTTGCCGTGTGGTCAGATGGATCTGCCCGTTGCCATAGGTTTCGGCGATATACTGGGCAACGGACAACAAATGTGCCGGCAATATTCCCCCGGGAATCCGGACGCTGATCATCGCCTCACCGCGGACTTTGGACAGTCGGAATTCGTTTTGTGCCCGGGCCTTGATAATATCTACATCAACACTCATGACGGCTCCCCCCTAGTCGATTAAGTGCCGTGCATCGGCATAGTTAAACACCGGCCCATCGACACACACATACACCTTACCGATCCGGCAGTGGCCACATTTTCCCGTGGCGCAGGCCATTCGCCGTTCATAATCAACCCAGATCTGCGCTGGCGCGATACCACGCTCCAACAACATCCGAACGGTAAACTGAATCATAATTGGGGGCCCGACCACGATCGCCTGCATCTGCTCGATATCCGATAGCGGCAACGTCGCCAAAACATCCGTCACCCGACCAATCTGGAAGCGTTCATCCGCCTCCCCTTCATCGAGTGTCAGAATCAGATGGTCAACGTTAGACCAATTCGCCATCTCCTCACGATACAGCACGCTTTGGCGGTTTTTATATCCGAGGATCATATCCAGTTGGCTGACCAACCCCGGATGTTCATTGAAATGGCGCAATAACCCTTTGACCGGAGCGACTCCCGTGCCGCCAGCGACCACCAGCAGCGGACGGCCATAAAACCGCTCCAGCGGATAGCCATTACCATAACTCCCGCGGATCCATACCGCATCGCCCACATCCAGTTGGAACAAGGCCGACGTTACCTTACCAACGTCGCGGATCAGCAGATCCATCCAACCCGGACCACAATCTGAAACTGAAATAGGGGCTTCGCCAACCAGTGGCAGAGAAACTTCAACAAACTGGCCAAACCGAGCCGGCAAATCCGTACTGATCCGAAAATTCCACTCCAGTTCCGTGTGCTTTTCAATGGCGAGGATAGTGCATGGCTGGGGCATCAGGCTGTCCTGAACGCGTTCGCACTGACATTGTTCACTCATGATTTGCCTCCCCGACCAGTGCCTGACGCACCGCGTCCGTCATTCGGTTGAGCACGGCTGAAAACTTAATATATTGAGGGCAGCGATCATCACAGCGACCGCAGCCAACACACATATGCTCAATCCCAAAGCGGTCCTTGAAGTCGTTGACTTTATGCAGCGCCCGGTAACGCAATCGCGTCCCGGTATTGGCTCTGAACCCATGGCCACCGGCCATATCACTAAAGCCCGGCACCATGCAGCTGGCCCACTGTCGACGGCGCTCGCCGCGTTGTGGCTGCTCCTGATAGGCGACATCAAACACACTGTAGCACGTGCAGGTCGGGCATCCCGTCGTGCAGCGGCCACAGCCAATACAGCGTGATTGATAGTCCGCCCAAAGCGGATGATCCACCAAGATATCGCGGATTTGTTGCGGATCATCGCAAACACTGTCGGGTAACTGCACTTGTTGCAGGTTTTGTTCAACAAACTGAACCTGGTGTTCACAACGCTGCCCTAAGCCATCAAGATAACCAGACAATCTCTCATCATTAAGTGTCAGCCGTGCGCCGGTCGCATCAAAATGTACGGCGGCCGCATAATCATCGGTGCGGTTGGTCCCCATAGATACACAAAAACAGTTCTCAAACGACTGCTCACACTCCATGAGCACAAACTGGATCCGATCACGAATCGCCTGATAACGGTTATCCGCTGCCGGTCCGTTGTGCAGATACATGGCATCCAACCGCGACATCGCATGAATATCGCATGAGCGGGCGAATATCAGTAATGGTCGAGTGTCCGTTTCAGCAATCTGAATAGTTTGCTGGTCGAAATAGAATAACGTTTCCGTTATTGGCGTGATCACCGTATTTGGCGACATATGTGATTTTTCCCGCCAGACTATCTCATCAAAGTGACTGACAGGTTGATAAATAATATTGTCGGTATCGGAAAACCGACCGCCTCGATATTCGGCTTTAGGCGCATAGACACGCCAGGATTCATTCAACCGTTTTAATAATTGACTAAATTCATCAGCAGTAAGTTGTATCGCCATAACCTGCCTCATGTGTGGATACAGAAATAAATAATCTGTATTTAAACTATTCCTGAATCACATGGCAGACCAATGGAAAAAAGTGATATACAAACTCACTATAATCGATAGATTAACAATCACTTAGAGATATTAACAATAGATACTGAATATATCCTAACCGGTGCTAACCAATATTCTGGAGAGACTAAAATCCGGATCATTAGCTAATGAAGCCAATATTCAATGTTTCACCAGACTGAAATAGCGCAGCGAAAACCACGCTACTTGTCATTATTTATTAGCCAGTTCCGTGGTACGTTTTACCGCTGCCAGTACGCTGCGTTGCAAACCAGCGGCAAAGTCACTGTTATTAAGTTCGTACAAGCCATGCATACCGACGCCCGCAGGAGAATTGTTGATATCCAATAGCTGACGCGGATGGCGACCGCTAATTTTCAGCATTTCAACCGTTCCCACCAGATTTTCATAGGCGACCTCGGTTGCCTGCACACGAGGTAAACCGGCCAGCACACCGGCATCCACCAGCGATTCGATAAAATAGTACACATAGTTAGGTCCGGCGACACCATAACCAGTAAAGACATCCAGCAGGCGTTCCTCCAGCAACATCACCTTGCCAAAACTTTCCAGAAACGCGTGGAATGGTTCAGCCTGCACATGGGCATTCAACACCGCGCCGCTGTAACCATAACCAGTATCGGTCAGCGTATTCGGTATAACACGGGCAATAGCGCGTTTTTCACCCAACAGCTCGGTCAACGTCGCCAACGTGACACCGGCAATAATCGAAATAACCGTGGCATGCGACGCGGCATATTGACAAATTCTCTGCGCCACGGCCGGAATATCATCCTGTGGACGTACCCCCATCACAATATAGTCAGCATTGGCCAGCGCCTGTTCCCCGCTTAGTCGGGAGGAGAGCTGATAGCGGGTTTGCAATGTGGTAATACGTTCAGCATCAATATCTTCAAGGGTGATCTTTTCAGGGGAAAGGTTACCGCTGTTGATAGCGGCGCGGATAATAGCCTCTGCCATCTGCCCGGCACCGATAAAATGAATCTGACTCATCATATACTCCCGCAATCAGTGTTAAGTGAATAAACGGTCTTCAGTGATCTCTCCACCAGCGAAACCCAGACCCGGATCCCATCGGCGATAATCCCGTCATTAAAATCGTAAAACGCATTGTGCAGTGATGCTGATGGCGATACGCCATCCGCTCCCAGCCAAAAGTAGGCACCGGGACAGGCCTGCAACATATAAGAGAAATCCTCAGCCGCCATTGACGGCGGATTATCCCAGTTCACCCGCGATTCCCCCAGTGCGGCGATTGCTGCATCCCGCAGCGTGAGTGCCGCCTCGGGATGATTCGCGGTGACCGGATAGCCATACTGCCAGTGCAACTCGCCATTTACCCCGAACGATGCCGGTAAAGTGGTGACCAAATCAGCGAAGAGCGCCAATACTTTTTCTCGTGTGTCGGCTTGCAGGCAACGCACCGTACCAGAAAGAACCGCCGTATCTGGAATGATGTTCATCGCATCGCCGGAATGGATCTGCGTGACACTGACCACTGCGGTTTCCTGCGGTGAGATTCGTCGTGAAGTGATAGTCTGCAACGCCAGTATCAACTCTGCTGCCGCGATAATAGGATCGATCCCCCGATCCGGCATCGCCGCATGGCAGCTTTTCCCGGTCAGTGTGATACAAAAACTATCGTGCGACGCCATCATCGGACCAGGATTTACCGTGACGTTCCCGGCAGTCAGCCCAGGCCAGTTATGCAGCGCATAAATCGCCTGCATTGGGAAGCGCTGAAACAGGCCCTCTTCCACCATCATCTGACCACCACCAGCGTTCTCTTCCGCAGGCTGAAACACAAAATGTACCGTACCGGAAAAACGCCGGGTTTCACTCAGATAACGAGCCGTCGCCAGCAGTATCGCCATATGCCCATCGTGACCACAGGCATGCATGCAGTTAGCGGTAGCGGATTGATGATCAAACGTATTTTTTTCCTGAATGGGAAGTGCATCCATATCCGCCCGTAAGCCGATACTGGGGCCATCACCATTACGCAGCGTTCCCACCACCCCAGTTTTCGCTATCCCGCGCTGTACTTCCAGGCCAAAAGATTCCAGTAATGTTGCTACCCGCTCTGCGGTGTCATGTTCATGCAGGCCAATTTCCGGCCGGGTGTGAAAAGCCCGCCGCCAGTCAATGGCCTGTGCAAGAATGTGCTGGGGAATGCCGATCATCACTGAACTTCCCGTTGGCTGACGTCAATAAACTCAAGAATGATATTGCCAGTGACTTCTGGCGCGACCAGTATTCGTCCCGGCGCACAGCAATGCGGCAACTGGTTGATCTCCAGGATATCGGCCAGCGCGCAAATATCCCGTGTACCGATAGTAATGGCGATGGCATGGGGTTTGGTATTGGTGGATTGCGGCAGGGCGATCCCATCATACATATCCGCGGCCTTATCAGGATGCACGGCTCGCAGCAGCCCGGAGTGAGTGTCGGCGATCAACATATCCGCCTGCCAGGTAACACGATCGCCATAATCCTTGCGCCAGCGCGATTCCAGTACGGCCAGCTCTTCATCCTGTGCCATATAGGTCACGGCTTCAATACGGGTTGCGCCGTTGGGATGATGACGCCATTCTTCGACCCAAATCAAATCCGGACGATGCTGCTGACAAATAAAAGCGGACGCTTCCGGATAGTCGGGATCGATCAGTAATCCGATGGAAACCACCACTTCATCCGTCTGGCCGTTATCCATAATGATTTTACGACGAAAATCCATCAGTCCCTGCTGATGTGGATGCTGTTTTACCAGGCGAGCATAATCACCACAGGCATCCTTGCTATGCAGGGCAATCAACGAAACACCATCTTCACCCCGATCAAGAAATGCCCCCATCTGGTGGCCGAAACAAAACCCATTTACCGCATTGGTACCGAATTTAGAGGCATCATTTACCCCTATCAGCTCAATAAAATTGTCACCAAACATCATAAAGCAGGTGACTGTACCCCACGGGTGATAACTGACCGGTGACGGGGAAAACCCCATTTTACGGTAGTTGTCTAATGCCTGCTCATAGTGGTTCACGGTAACCAGCACATGGTCAAGACTCAATGTCGCTTTCTGGCTAATATTCATGGTCATATTCCTTTCCCTGAAAAAATTTCAGGATTTACGCATCAATGTATTTCACCGGCCATTATTTCCCTTGACTGAAAATAATGTTTTTCACCGGTAACAGCAGGCTCCCTGATGGGCGCAATCAATAACACTTCATCGTTTGCATTGATGAAATAATAACAAGATATATATATTCGCTATCCTTCCAATCGCAGGTACGTTGACTGCACTCTCGCCTCCGAATCACTTACTTGAGTGAATTCATCAGGGTTTCTTCGCTTGTCGCCGTCCTGCCATCCGAATTATTGAGAGTATAAATACATGCCGTCTCATTTATTACCGGCAATAGCACTCCTGACGGCAGATAAATATATCTGCCGGGTATTTTATTTTTTAGATCATTCTCAGATTAATTTTCTAAAATAAATCCGCGCCAGTCCCTCTTTGGTAACTTCAACAGCATGCTCCGCACTGAGTGAAACGTGTGTTTCAATTAACGGTATCCCTGTTTCCACATCGCGCTGACGTAATGCCGCGATAATTTCCACGTGTTCATCGTAAGCGTTGTTACGTCGACTCGGGGTTTCCAGATCGATCCGACGAAAGAAACGAATCAAAGAATTCAGGCCATCAAGCGTTTCATACAATCGGGAATTCTTGGCAATTCTGGCAATCGACATATGAAATGCCTCATCAGCCTCGGCGACTTTTGTCCAATCGGTGATGGTGTCAGGGTCTGGCAATTCACGGCAACTCTGTTCCCAGATAGCCACCGTCTGCGCAATGTCACTGTCGCTGGCTCGCTGGCAGGCAAAGCGGAACGCGGCCTGTTCAATCACCGCCCGCAATTCATAAAGCTCGCGCACACCATCGGGCGTGATATCCCGGGAATAAAACCCGCGGTTAGGAACAAAGTTCATGAAGCCATCTTGCGCCAAACGATTCAACGCTTCACGAACTGGCGTACGAGAAACCCCCAACCGACTGGCCAGCTCAACCTCATTGACCCGTTCACCGGGCTTGAAGTGATAATCAATCGCCAGCGCTTTCACCACCTCGTAGACTTTTTCAACACTGTCCGCGCTCCGCGCGGTTTTCTGGCTGACTGACACGTTATATCCTCTTTATGGTTCACCAACGGTTAATCACATTTTACGCTTAGGTCATCTTATTACCGTGGCAGAGAAATGGTTACATTGCCCTTTAATTCAATTCATAGCATGGCTGAATTCATAACACAATCATAATGTGAATACACTTCTATCTACACATTAAAATCCAATCCTGCCACTATAAAAAGTCATTGCCAGAGAACAGGTTAAATCTATTATTTTCTTTTCTTATTACTCACCGGGTGATTAATCACATTGCACCATAATGAATTCCACCGCACCAAACAGAAGCAGATCTGTCTTTCACTAAAAACCATATTCAGCCTTTTTTTTCTCTTTTTTCTGTCGCGAATAAAAAATAATGATAGGTGAAAATCTCCGTCATGGCATATCTATTCCTTGTTATTTCAAACAATCTTCTAGCGATATTTCACTTCTCTCAATGCCCGCTTAGCCAGAATTCCACCTGTTTTTTCTGAGATGGCATAACAATTGCTGTCTTTTGAATAATCAAAGTGTATTCACTTCATCATTCACTTTGTTATTCACTTCAAGATAACAACCTGAAGTGGCTTGAATACAGCAAAGCACACCACGCGGGTGGTGATTGATGACAACACGGCAACGCCCCACATGATGACAGCCGCCATAAACGCTGCCTCATTTCATCCAGACAGGAGACGCAGTATGACAGTGCACATTCGTAACGCTTTCTTTGCTTCAGCGCTGATGAGCAGCGCACTTTTTGGCTTATCCAGACCCGCGATGGCCGATATCACTGTCGGTGCCATTCTGCCGTTGACCGGTACCAGCGCCAGCATTGGTGAAGATCAACGCCGTGGGGTGGAACTGGCGGTTGATCAGGTCAATGCCCAGGGTGGCGTCGACGGGCAAAAACTGGCGGTGATAGTCGAAGATTCTGCCGGCAACCCGGTTACAGCGTTAGATGCCGTGCGCAAACTAACACAAGTGGATCATGTACCACTGGTGGTCGGCGCCTTTTCTTCCAGTGTCACTATTCCGATCGGGCAGTATCTGGTGAAAAACCATTTAGTGCACATCAACATCTCTGGCACTAGCACAGATATCCGCAAAATAGGCAAGTTCTCCTACAGTGTTATCGGGCTCGATGATCTGTCCGCCCGCTTCTCCGCCAAAGATGTCTATGCCATGGGTTACCGTAAAGTCGCTTTCATCGCGCCGAACGGCGCTTATGGTCAGGGTATGGCGGAACAGTTCACCAAGTTCTTCCAGCAGCTAGGGGGCAAGGTCGTAGCCAAAACACTGTATACCAGCGGCCAGTCATCATATCGGCGTGAGTTGGAGCAGTTATCTCGCTATAAGCCTGACGTCTATGTTTACACGACTTACGGCCAGGATGCGGTAGTCCTCAACCGCGAGTCTTACGAGCTGGGACTGAATAAAACCCCTTGGTATGGCATGTATCTGACCATGTGTACAGCCAATTCACCGGCACAATACACCCAGGGGAAAATGGGGATGGAAGTGGCCGGACTGAGTGACAAAGGCCAACGCTATACCGAACAGTACCGCAAGCGCTATAACGAAAACCCAAAATCCGCCTATGGCAGTTATGCCTATGACAGCATCATGCTCGCTGCTGCCGCCATCAACAAAGCAGGTAGTGCCGACCCCGCCGCATTGCAGACAGCGATGCTAGCAGTGGCGCCGCACTTTGTCGGTGTGACCGGACCACTGAATCTGGATGCTGATCATATGCGCCAGACACAACCATACGAAAAAGTGAAATCAGTAAACGGTGCCCTGGCACCTCGTTAAACGGCGAGTGAGCCTGCTCACTGCACGATAGCCCTGTACAGGAAAGCATTATGTTCCAGTTCATGCTTGATACATTAATACGTACCGCCGATCTATCCTTGATTGCGCTGGGATTAAGTCTGGTTTACGGCCTGGTCCGGTTCGCCAATATTGCGCATGTGCAATATGCCATGGTCGGCTCATTTCTGACCGCTGCGCTGTTGCGGATTGGAGTGCCGTTTCCACTGGCGGTGATCATCTCCAGTGGCTTATGCGGCGTCATCGCCATGTTATTACACCACTGGGTATTCCGGCGCCTGGTGAAAGCGGGTTCCGCCAATGCCATGATCGGCTCACTGGCGGTGTCGATGATCATGCTGGCCCTGGTTTTGGGCATTGCCGGTTCGTCACCGGTGGGCTACGGCCTACCGATAAGTCCGGCACTCTCGCTGGATGGCACCCGCGTATCGGGTGATCAACTGTGGACAATCGCCATCACCCTACTGCTGTTATCAGGCTTTAGTTGGTTGTTGTTTCATTCCACTCTGGGCCGCGCTATCCGCGCACTAACCAGCAACCGCGATTTGGCGGCAGCTTCCGGACTTAATGCTAATGCTATCGTGCATGTGGTTAATCTCATTGCCGGTGCACTGGCCGGACTGGGCGGCTCTTTACTGGCTATGAACTCCAGCGCTTATCTCAATCAGGGTAATGATCTGCTGTTGCCCGTGCTGGCTTCCGCCATTTTGGGCGGATTGGGTAATCCAATGGGCGCGGTGCTGGGTGCCTTGTTGATCGCCGTGACGGAAACACTGGTGACCAACCTCAATTTTGGCTGGCTGACCGGTGGTGGTTTGGCATTTATTCCAGTGACTTACATCAATGCCGCCTCATTCATCATACTGTTGCTGGCACTGTTGTTGCGCCCGTACGGCTTATTTAACCGGGAGGTTCGCCGTGTTTGACTTTCTGCTGCATATCATCACGATTGCCGGTATCTATGCACTGGTCGCACTGTCTTTGAACATACAGGCGGGCTATGCCGGGTTACTGAATTTTGGTCACATTGCATTTGTGGGCATCGGGGCTTATGCCGCCGGGATAGGCGCACAACTGGGCATACCTTTTGTGCTATCCGGTGCCATAGGCATTGGTCTGGCGATGCTGTCAGGCGCTGGCATGGCCGTTCTCGGGCGTCAGCTGGCCGCCGATTATTGGGGGATCGCCACGCTGGCGGTGGCAGAAATCATTCGCATTGTGATCATTAATGAAAATGAACTCACTGGGGGCGCACAGGGTATTGGCAACATTGCCGCCCCCTGGTCCAGCGGATCGCAGCAAAGTGACAGTATCATTTTTGCCATTGTTATCCTGCTGGTGCTACTGCTGGTTACCCTGCTGTCACTACAGATAGGTAAAAGCCGATTCGGGCGCGCTCTACGTCTGATGCGAGAACAACCACAGCTCGCCACCTGTATGGGTTATCACCTGCAATGGCTGAAATGCCAAACACTGATGTGCAGTGCAGCAATCGGTGCTCTCGCCGGCATATTGCTGGCCTGGTACACCAGTTATGTCAGCCCGGATTACCTGCTCTCCTCCGAAACGTTTCTGATCTGGAGCATGGTGATGATCGGCGGTATTGGTAATGTTGCCGGGGTATTGATCGGCGTATTGGTAGTAGAAAGCCTGTACAACTTTATTCCTTTTGCCAAAGACATGTTTCACATCAGTTCTGATATCACCGGAGCGCTTCGACTAGGCATGGTTGGGGTTATTTTGCTGGGCTGTTTATTAGGACGGGCGGGCGGGTTACTGCCGGAACGACTGAGGATAATACCATGACGCCATTAATGCAGGTTGACGCCGTATGTAAAGCCTTCGGCGGCAACCGTGTACTGGAAGGGGTGACGTTTACCCTGAAACAGGGAGAAATTCTCGGCTTGCTAGGCCCCAACGGTTCGGGAAAAAGCACCCTGTTAAACGCTATTTCCGGTTTCACGCCCATTGACAGCGGCACCATTACTGTCAGCGGGCAGCGTATCGACCGACTGGCGACACACCATATTATTGAAACGGGTGTTGCCCGCACGTTCCAACTACCGGCAATGCCAGAAAAAATGACCGTGATGGAAGTGGTGATGGCTGCCGGGACACAACAGCACGGCTTTTGGGGCAGCCTGTTATCGTTACCGGCCACCCGGCGGGCAGAACAAGCCGGCAGAGAAAAAGCCGGGGCATTAATCGACGAGCTGTTACTGACACAGGTACGTGATCTCCCCGCTGCCGCCTTGTCTGGCGGACAGAAAAAACTGCTGGGGATCGCCTGCGCCCTGATGGGGAACCCCAAAGTTTTGATGCTGGATGAACCCATGGCGGGCGTTCACCCCAATCTTCGGCGTGATATTGTCGAGACACTGCTGCGACTGAACCGTGATGGCCTGTCGCTGGTGGTCATTGAACACGATATGCATTTTATCCGCGAACTTTGCCAGCGCTGCATCGTGCTGGACAGAGGAGATATCGTCGCCAGTTGCCGTCCGGAGGAACTGGCGGACAATCCACAGGTACTGGAAGCCTATCTGGGGCGCAACACGCAAGTATTACAGGAGGCGGTATGATTACGCTGAACGAGGTGATCGCTGGTTATACGCCGGGTATCGATATTCTACAGGGCATTTCCCTGCACGTTGAACGGGCAGAGATCGTCACATTACTCGGCCCCAACGGTTGCGGCAAATCCACCCTATTGAAATGCATTGCCGGTTATTTACGACCACGCCGTGGTCAGGTCATGCTTGATGGTCAGGATGTCAGTCAAATCCCGATTCACCGTAAAGTTCGTGAGTGCTCACTGGGGTTCGTACCACAAACAGACAATGTGTTTAACAATCTGACTATCAAGGAAAATCTGCAAACGGGCGGCCAGTTTTTATCGGATACCGAACGCCAGCAACGCATGGAAGCGCTGTGCGAACGCTACCCATTACTGCGCAAAAAATGGCGAGCCACCGCATCAGCACTCTCCGGTGGAGAACGTCAGATTCTTGCCCTGACCCGTGCCCTGATGCCGAAACCCGCCACTTTGCTGCTGGATGAACCTTCTGCCGGGTTATCACCGAAAATGCTCAGCGATGTCTTTGCAGCGATTCAGGACATCCGGCGCCAGGAAGATGTAGCTATTCTGATGGTGGAGCAAAATGCGATGGAAGCATTGCATATCTCTGACCGTGCCTATGTCCTGGCGCTGGGCAAAGTCGCCCTGACTGGCAATGCTGATGAATTGTTATGCGACCCCCGCATGCGGGAATTGTATTTGGGAGGCCGGGCGGCATAACGGAAGCACAGACGCAGTAAAGCTGATCATCATAGTAAGTAAGTGCTTACACAAATGACAAATACCATGATACTTAAACGATAAGGCGGCTATGCCGCCCCAGACCGTTGACAAACCTACGTATAGCGTCAGAACGGTGATAATGAGAGAGAAGAGTAAAGCATCCGCGCCAGGGATGGCGCGGCTTGAGCTTACAGGGAGGGACTTGCAGCGTCTTTACGATCTTCTCATTATCGCCGCTATATAGACGTTGTCATCAAACTCAGGCGGCTATGCCGCCCCATCGTTTATGATGGGTTAAAATGTCTCCCAGCCATCCTGACTGACTGGGGTTTTGATCACAGATAACGACGGTGTTTTCAGTAATACCCGCTTTAGGGTTGGCGATATGGAAACCTGCCCCTCGGTCGACAATTCGCTATCAAGGCGGAAAGCAGATACGGCCTGATTTAATCTTTCTGCCTGTTCAGTCAGAGATGCTGCGGCTGATGTCGCCTCTTCCACCAGCGCGGCATTTTGCTGCGTCACATTGTCGATGGAATGGATCGCCTGCCCGACTTGATCAATACCTTTGCTTTGCTCCTGCGAAGCAACAGAGATCTCCGCCATAATATCTGTCACGCTAGTGACCGCGTTCACAATCTCCTGCATGGTGTCACCCGCTTTACCTACCTGCTCAGAACCCGTTCTGACCAGAGAAACCGATTCGCTGATCAGGCCTTCAATCTCCTTTGCCGCCTCGGCACTGCGCTGCGCCAGTGTTCGAACCTCACCGGCAACCACGGCAAAACCACGCCCTTGTTCCCCTGCCCGAGCCGCCTCTACCGCCGCATTGAGCGCCAGAATATTGGTCTGGAAAGCGATACCATTGATAATGTTGGTGATTTCGGAGATTTTTTTCGAGCTGCGATCAATGTTTCCCATGGTTTGAACCACACCGGCGACAATATCACCGCCTTCGCGGGCTTTGCCGGACGCATTGCCTGACAATTGCGTGGCATGATTCGCGTTATCCGCATTATGTTTCACCGTAGACGTCAACTCCTCCATGCTGGCAGATGTCTGTTCCAATGCCGACGCTTGCTGTTCTGTCCGAGCGGACAGATCGGTATTCCCTGCCGAAATCTCGGTAATTCCCTGATAAATTGACTCAACCCCCTGGCGCACATTACTGACGGTTTTTACCAGCGATTGCTGCATATTTTGCAGATAATGCCCAAGTTGCCCTATCTCACCTCGTCCCCATTGCATCAGCGGCATTGTCAGGTCGCCAGAAGAAATATGCTCGATACGGGTCACCAAATCTTTCATCGGCTGGATCACGACACGACTCAGACACAGGAAAGTAAACAGTGAAACCAATACTGCGGCCACAAAACTCCCACCCATCACCATATAACCAAGCCGTGACTCACTCTGCGCTTTGCTATTCAGGATTTCTGCCCGTTGGGTACGGATAGCCACCACCTTCAACAACACCTCATTGTATGCAAGATCCAGCTTACGGGTCTTTTTCCATTCAATATCAATAACATCAGCATAGCGACCATTTTTTACCGCATCCAGCATGGGTTTAAGGCCAGTATTAACATAATCGTTATAACGTTGCTGCAACGCCTCATCCAGCGCGGCATCTGCCGGGGTTTTTACTGCCCGTCCCTGGTAGGCCGCAAAGCTCTCTGCCGACTTTTTCAGCCGTGTTTCGGCCTGGGCAATACTGCTATTGGCCGTTTCCATGTCGCCTTCACGTGCAGCCGCAGCCGCCTGAATCAACATTAGCCGGGCAGCACGCAAGTGATTCGAACTATTTGAAACACCCATCCGTACCTGTATTTCAGCAGTAACATCGTTAAGAGAATGGTTACTCAGCATCAGAAAGTGAACGGCAAAGCCGATCGACACAGCAAACAAGAGCAGGATGAGACCAATAATGGCGTTAAACAGAGGCATCAGTCGCCAGTTATGCCAAAAACTCATATCTGACGAACCCGATGAAATGGCTGAAGTATTCAATGTCTTTTCCTTTTCAAATAGAATAGCTGCCTGAATAAAATCAAAGTGGTCTGGCCGCCAGAGAACACAATCCATTGATTTAAAAGAGATTATAAAAAACAAGCATGACTGTATATAGATAAATGCCAGAATAATAGGGTCATTATTTTGGCAATATCACAATCACTAAGAGTAATACTTACAGCACCATATAATAGAGTAGCTATGTGGGTATTTGCCCACTAACTTAATAGATTTAAAAGTTCAGAAAAACGGAAAAAATAATGCGTTACGCGGAATTAACATAATTAAGTGATTCAAATTTATTCCAATCACTTCTTCACCATAAAATAATAAGGATGATAATATTAACCAGTACTGGCAGTACAATACATATTCAAGCAATGGCTTGTCGCAGATAAAAGCACCATACTTGGATAATAAAAAAAATAAAATACCGTAAAAGTCAAATAAACCGGAACCATGGTCCATTTTAACCATGACCATAAGCATGGTATATCTTATTACCCCAAAACAGGCGTAAGATTAATAAAATGATAAAGCCGTTATATATCTATCAACATGATCACATATTTTATTTTGATCTTTGCTACAGCGATATCTGCATTAGCAACCGACATGCTAGTTCCGGCATTGAATATTATCAAGGAAGATCTCTCTGTCAGTTATTCTACCGTACAGGCCACAATCAGTCTCTTTCTGATATTTTTTGCTGTCGGACAATTATTAGCGGGCTACTTATCTGATCGCGTAAAAAAACTGTATGTGCTTAATGGTGGAATGACTGTTTTTATCATCGGCAGCATTATTTGCAGTTATGCTGATAATGCCGCTGGATTATTGGCCGGACGGGCTCTACAGGCTATCGGTGCCAGTACGGGCCCGATTGTTGCACGGTCACTGGCGAAAGAGTGTTATGACGGCAAAAAACTTCAGCGTGTCATTGCTGATATTGCAACCGCCAGTGCAGTGATACCGCTTCTCGCGCCAGTATTGGGTGGTCAAATGGTGGAGCCGTGGGGATGGCGTTCATTGTTTTATTTTATGGCGCTATTTGGGGCAGTCACCATACTGCTGAGCTTATTCGCACCATTTAGACATCAAATAGCAGCGGCAACAGAACAAACATGTAATTACAACGATCTAATCCATAACCGTGCTTTCATTCATGGCACGTTGATCGTCACACTGACATTTTCCGGTTTGCTGTGTTTTATTTCTTTATCACCGGTGATCTATCACATCAGTATATTTTCATCACCCGCTTATTTCTCGTTTATTTTCTTTGGTGCGGTAGCCTGCTATATGCTGGGAACCCAATTAGCAAAAACAACAATCGCACATAACGTATCAATGGTTATCTCCGCACAAATCATCAGTGGTTTATTATTCCTTTTCAGTGGATTATTTTTCCCGGAAAGCCTGTCATTACTGATCATTGCTGGCATCGTTTTTAATATCGCTTCTGGTGTTATCTATCCGCAAGGCCATACCCAGGCGCTCAATGTCAATATAAAAATAGTTGGCACAGCCACTGCAATTACCGGGTTTACTCAAATGATCATCGCCGCTGTGCTCAGCTACCTTGCTGGTCTGGTTACTGACTATGTTCCACGAACAGATATTGTGCTGGGACTGTTTATTATTATTATTACTTCAGGTCAATTTTTATTTATTTTTAAATCAAGGGGAAAAACCGATGATGTAAATTGTCTTAATTAACAAAAGGAATAATTATGAACAATTGGCAAGCAAAAAAAATACAACAATCTAGAACCCATCAGAACCGGGCTTTCAATGAACATGTAAACGAATTGGAAGTTTCAGAACGACACGGTAAAGTAATTACGCTGAGCGATGGCCGACGTATGGTTGAATTTGTTTCCTGCTCTTATTTAGGATTGGAAACACATCCTGATCTTGTCGCAGCAATACATAAAGCGGTTGATAAATTTGGCGCTCAACTTTCCGTTGCCAGAACCCGAATCAAAGTCGATATTTTTAATCGCCTTGAATCATTGCTTTCGTCTATTATAGCAGGGGTGCCGGTATTATCATTTAATGCAGTAACCCCCTGCCATTTGGCTGTATTACCTTTATTGGGTTCAGGGGAATTACCTCACTTTACTTATAATAAAGGTCCGATATTTCTTTTAGATAAAACGGCCCATGCCACCATGCAAATCAATCGGGGATTATTATTGCAGTTCGGTGAAGTCCGTCGCTTTGATTTTCAGGATACTGACAGGCTGGAAAGCGAGTTTGCCGGAGCCGAGTCAAAAGGCCTGACGCCCGTATCCATTTCCGACAGTGTTGGTTCTATGGGTGGAGTGGCGCCGGTAAACCTTCTGCTGCATCTGGCTGAAAAACATAATGGCTATGTCTATCTGGATGATGCACACGGAACCAGCGTTTTCGGCAAAAACGGGGCGGGATATGTGATGGAATGTACCAATAATCACTTCCCCGAACGCCTTATTCTTGTGGGTTCTCTATCGAAAGCGTTCGGCTCTCATGGCGGTTTTGTCGCCTGCCAGAAAGAAGACACTCATCTATTTATCAAGCAATTTGGTACGACCTATGCCTTTGGCGGCCCACCGTCACTGCCAGGTATTGCCGCATGTGTTGCCGCTGCCGAGCTGCATTTAAATGGTGAAGTCACCAGGCGCCAACAATTGTTGCAAAAAATGATCAACGTCTTTGATGAGGCGTTCAACGCACATCACGTCATTAATCACAACGCGCTGATGCCAATACGTGGGCTGTTTATCGGCAACGAAGATCGCGCCATTTCAGTTTGCGCGGCACTTCACGACAAGGGATTTGCAACGACAGTTGCCATGTTCCCAACCGTTGAACAGGGCAAGGCGATGTTGCGTTGCGCTATCTCAGCCAACCATAGTCCGGAACAAATCAACGCTTTCGCCTCCGCGTTTAAAGACGTGTTAGCGGTTCATTGATTCGTTCGTCCCACAGGACTGATGCGGCGTGTAATCAGCCCTGTGGTCGGTTCCGCACTAAACGTCAGTCAGGTTTCGTTGAACGCCCGGAATAATACTTCATAATTACCGTTTCGCTGGGCAAATCGGAAGGGTTGCGCCCGCTGCACCACAATTTCACCGGCAGTTGGCTGTGAAGATAATAACATCATGGTTTCACTGATAAATGCCTGTAATGGCATCGCCTGAGGATCGAACCCCCACTCGCCCTGTAAGCCGGTTTGTACCCAGGGAGGAATGATTTCAATCACCTGCACCGGGCTATTACGTAATTGGCAACGCAGTGATTGAGTGTAAGAGTGCAACGCCGCTTTGGTGGCACAATACGTCGGTGTGATAGCCTGCGGCAGGAAAGCCAGCTCAGAGGTCACGTTCAGAATTGCCGCCTGAGATTGCCGCATCAATTGAGGCAATAAGGCGGTGGTCAGATAAATCGGTCCCAGCAAATTGGTGGCTACCGTTTCCTCCACCGCTGACAACTGTGGACGAATAAGGTCTTCCCGGCGCTGAATTCCGGCGTTATTGATCACTACATTCAACTGAGGATATCTGGCAGTGAGAGAGGCGACGAAAGCGCTCACGTCACTGGCGTTGCGCTGATCCAACACTTGATAACTCATACCCGGATTAGCTGCTGCCGCTTGTTGCAGCGGCGTTTCGTGGCGACCCGCAATAATCACCTGATTTCCTGCCACATGGAACGCTTCTGCCAACTCCCGGCCGATACCAGAACCACCGCCAGTAATCAGTATCGTATTACCCGTCATCCTCATTGGTCGCTCCGTACTCACCTGCCGCTTTTAAGCAGAATATTACGCCATGATCGCCTCTCGCTGCATATATCTGTCACAAAAACAGCGTGATGGCGTTATCCACCACGCAGGTTGGAATTCAACAGCAAATAAACGTGGTCACATCCCGCTCACGCATCCGGTAAATACCACGAAAACAGCGCCCTGCCGGGTAATCAGGAGCCAGTGCAGTGCGCAATTCCAGCGTAAAAATCTGTTTAATGATATCTAGTTCGACCATTCGGACATCCAGAAAATCAAAATAGCGCTTCACATGTGGATACAGCGCCTTATACAAGCTCTCCTTTGCCGAGAAATTCAGCGTCAACATCTCAGTAACGGTGATCTGATCCTGTGAACGCAGCCAGTTGTATTCAACCTCATCCACGATACCTGGCCACAGGCTATCCGCCCGTTCAGTAGTCATCACAGTTTCAACGTCCAGCCCGATACAAGAGAAGGTCTCACTGTGGAAATGGGCGGCACAAAATGCGCTGTCCACATTGTGACTCAGTGAACCTGACACCGTTGCTGGCCATTGCGGAGAACGATCACGCCCGTTTTGCAGGACAAAGCCACTAATACCGAGACGTTCCAGTACCTGTTTCGCCAAATAGCGCCCCGCCAGAAACTCTGCCCGTCGCTTGGGTACCGAACGCTCCATTTCCGCCGTGAGAGGAATGCCAGCGAGGAAGAACATATCGTCCCGATACGCCGGCAGGTAAAAATAACAGCGAGCACTAAACCCTGGATAAATGGTGTTGTTATCAGCCAGGTGGAATGTCATCCACTCTATTTCTTTAATAAAATCAGAAAGCATGTCACTAAACTCTCAACCGGTATGTCGAACCATCCGGTTATGTTGCTACACCACAGGGAAATGCAGGATGATAAAACTACACCTCACCCGAGGTTCGACTTACAAAGCCAGAAAAAAACCCGCAATACTGGCGCTCATTAAATTGGACAACGTACCTGCCGCTACCGCTTTCAGCCCTAGTCTGGCAATATCATGACGGCGTTGAGGCGCCATACTGCCCAACCCGCCAATCAAAATAGCAATCGAGGACAGGTTGGCAAATCCGCACAACGCAAAAGAGATAATCGCCTTGGTATGCGCTGACAAAACCTGCAACCCGGAGGCAGTCACCACATTATCCGGTTTCAAGTAAGCACTAAAATTCATGTAAGCCACGAATTCATTGAGTATCAGTTTTTGTCCAATGAATGAACCCGCCACCATCGACTCATTCCACGGCACCCCAATCAGGAAAGCTATAGGCGAAAAAATCCAGCCGAGGATCATCTCCAGCGATAACTGCGGAAAATTGAACCAGCCGCCGACACCGCCAAGAATACCGTTAAGCAGCGCGATCAACGCAATAAACGCCAGCAACATAGCACCAACATTCAGTGCTAACTGCATACCGGAAGCCGCACCGCTGGCAGCAGCGTCAATGACGTTGCTCGGTTTTTCTTCATCCCCGACAAAACTGCCGATCACATCCCGGTCATGCGTTTTTTCAGTCTCCGGCATGATTAACTTGGCAAACAGCAATCCACCCGGTGCCGCCATAAACGATGCGGCAATCAAGTATTCCAGCGGCACGCCCATCTGAGCATAACCAGCCAATACTGACCCAGCGACAGACGCCAACCCACCACACATCACGGCAAACAGCTCAGACTCAGTCATATTGGCAATATAAGGACGAACCACCAATGGTGCTTCGGTTTGACCAACAAAGATATTTGCGGTAGCAGAAAGCGACTCCGTACGCGATGTTCCGAGTACTTTCTGTAAACCACCGCCTAGAACACGAATCACCCATTGCATAATGCCCAGATAATAGAGCACCGCTATCAGTGAAGAGAAGAAGACGATAATGGGCAGAACCCGGAGGGCAAATACGAAACCGCCGCCACCAAAGACCTCAAACATTTTGCTCGATACCAGACCACCAAACATGAATGAGATTCCCTGGTTGCCGTAGGAGATCACATTGGCGACGCCTTCCGACATGCCGTTCAGGACTTCGCGTCCCAACGGAATATATAATACCAAGGCACCAATCCCGACCTGAATCAGAAACGCACCACTGACAGTACGACGGTTAATGGCCTTACGGTTGCCGGAAAGCATGACCGCAATCAATATCAGCACAGCCATACCCAACAGACTCATTAAGAGTTCCATGCGAAATTCCCTGTAGCGAGAGTGAACATAAAAATACCCGCCCAACAAAGCGGGAATACAGCCTGCCAATGGTAGCAGTTGATAACAAACACCCACGACGCAACATAGGCGAGTGGGATGCCACAAACTCATACAACATCAGGCAAAGAAAAACATCAGATAATGAGAGTCATCACCTTTTTTTGGCACAAAATTTCATTTTAGCAAAGATTTCCATACGAAACTCCCGCTCTACGGCCATTAGCCACAAAAGAAAAATAAGTTATAGTTATGAAAATAATACCGGGAAACCGAGGAAAAACCAGAAAAGCGACAGATAGCACTCATTGGCAGGACACCGTCAACGGGAAAAGACGGTGAGTATTCTCATATAATACCGCCGCAAGCACCTCTGGCGATTCAGTACGCAGATCACATAACGACTGAAATACGGAACGGATACGTTCAGGTCGGTTAGGTTCCCCTTGATAACCACACACGGGCATATCTGGCGCATCAGTTTCCAGTAGCAAACGATCCAGCGGCAAACGGGCGATAGCCTGCCGTGTTTTATTGGCTCGCGGATAGGTAATGACACCGCCGACGCCAATATAATATCCCAATCGAATAAACGCCTGTGCCTGTTCAAAACTGCCCGAAAATCCGTGCACCACCCCGGTACGTGGCAGTTGAGCCTGTTTCAATAATGCGGCCAACGGATCGTGACTCCGGCGTGAATGCAGAATAACGGGCAAATCGTATTGCTTGGCCAGTTCCAACTGAGCGTTAAGGAAGACGCATTGCCGTTCAAACTGCGGATCGTCCCGGTAAAGATCCAAGCCTATTTCACCAACCGCAACCAATCGGTGGTCACGATCATGAAGCCGAGATTCCAGCAGCGCCAAATCTGCCTCGTGATGACGCTCAATATAAAGCGGATGTAACCCAAGTGCCGCATACAACACCGGCCAGCTGTGGGCCAAATGCAGGATACGATCAAAATAATGGGACTCAACGGCAGGAATAATAATTCCTTCGACACCAGCTTGCGCCGCACGATGCAAACTTGCCACTTCGTCCGCCGCAAAAGGTGGAAAATCAAAATGACAGTGGGTATCAATAAACACAACAGACGCGGACTGCGCAATGTTAATGGCAATATCTGAAGATGCAGGAATAGCTGAAACGCGGGTTTGCAATGTTTAAACCTTCAGGACAGTGCAGGATAAATCGAGGATACCTTTTTTAGTACGTCATCGTCATGCGCTTATAACACATCGGAAAGCAATTCGTGATCGTCCGCTAACCCGACTGCACAGCCGAATCGACGCTTCAGGACAATAACGGGCCACGCGCCAGAAGCATACTGGGTGAACATGACGGCACGGAAGACATGCCATCATTGGCCGCAATATCACGGACTCGCTATCCACGATAGGCAGCCCGCATCCGACCCGGCCTTAGGATTTTACTGTGAGATCGTTTTTAACACTCTTAACGCCATCAACCGATTTTGCTATTTTTTCAGCACGATCAGACTGCGCTTTGTTACCCACCTGCCCTGTTAACTGTACGACACCATCAACAGTTTCCACTCTGACATGGCGTGAAGGCACAATGTCATCCGCCAGCAATTTGGCCTTGATCGTACTGGTCGTCACTGCATCCCCGGCATAGGACATCAATGATTGGGAGCTGGCATCCTTTACTTGAAGCTTGTCGCTGACCGACTTAACACCTTCCGTTTTAGTGGCAATTTCTACGGCGCTGATGGCCAATTTCTGACTGGTCACAAAACCGCTGAGTGTTACCACTCCCTGGGTTGTTTTAACAGAAATATCATCACTGTCGAGGGTTTTAGACGCCAATAATGCCGCTTTCACTTTCGCGGTGATCGCGCTGTCATCAACATAACCAGATGCCGTCTGGACCGAGCTATCGATTTTATTCCCTGTGGTTTCTGCGATATTTTTCGCTTCTTGCCCGATAGTTTCCTCCGCTAGCACATAGCTACTACCGGCCAGAACCGTCACCAAAACAACCGCGATCCGCGATAGTGCAATCTTGTTAGTCTTTTTCATCAACATCGTCCTTACAGTTATCCTGTTTCATCAACAGGTTTCACTAACACCTTCCCGCCAGGATAGGCCGTCGTCATTAGCCTTGTCCCATCACAACAAACAGATTATAGAATTACAAAAAATAAAAAAATTAATATAAGAATCCACTCAAAGTCACATTGGCAGTCAAAAAAACCAGACCGCCCTACACGCAATTAACTATAGACGACAAAAAACAAAAACCCAGGCCGTTTATGAGAAAAAAACATTTAGAGAACGATTTAAGATTTGTCTGTGAATTAACTCAGTGGGAAAGGCAGGAAGGGAAATGCAGTTAATGTAATGATTATAAAAAAAAATAATAATACACAGGCTGATAACGGGAAAAGTCATCAGCCTGTCATCAACAAGCTTAGTGTTCGCGGGTCTTATGAAACTGGACCTCAGGATAACGTTCCTGAGTCAGGTTAAGGTTTACCATGGTGGGTGCGATGTACGTTAAATTATCACCGCCATCCAACGCCAGATGCTGTTCATTCTTGCGTTTAAATTCTTCAAACTTCTTAACATTATTACACTCCACCCAGCGCGCAGTGGAAACGTTGACCGATTCATACACGGCCTCTACGTTGTATTCAGTCTTCAGGCGCGCCACCACGACATCAAACTGTAGCACCCCAACCGCCCCGACAATCAGATCGTTATTGATTAACGGCCGGAACACCTGCACAGCCCCCTCTTCGGACAGCTGTACCAACCCTTTCAGTAACTGCTTCTGCTTTAACGGATCACGCAGCCGAATACGACGGAACAGTTCCGGCGCAAAGTTAGGAATACCGGTGAACTTCATATCCTCACCCTGGGTAAAAGTATCTCCAATCTGGATCGTGCCGTGATTATGTAACCCGATGATGTCGCCAGGATAAGCTTCTTCCACATGGGAACGGTCACCTGCCATGAACGTCAAGGCATCAGAGATAATAACGTCTTTGCCCGTACGCACCTGACGTAGCTTCATGCCTTTTTCATACTTACCGGACACTATCCGCATGAACGCCACGCGGTCACGGTGTTTCGGGTCCATGTTAGCCTGAATTTTGAACACAAAACCGGTGAATTTTTCTTCACCAGCGTTCACCACACGAACGTCTGTTTTACGCGGCATCGGTGATGGCGCCCAGGACACAAGACCATCCAGCATATGATCCACGCCGAAATTGCCCAACGCAGTACCAAAGAATACTGGCGTTAATTCCCCGGACAAAAAGTCTTCTTCATCAAATTCATTGGAAGCGCCTTTTACCAGATCCAGCTCTTCACGCAATTGAGCCGCCAGGTCTTCCCCGACCGCCTTGTCCAGATCCGGGTTATTCAACCCTTTGACAATGCGTACTTCTTGAATGGTGTGCCCCATACCACTCTGATACAGATAGGTTTCATCTTTATAGAGATGATAAACACCTTTGAACAACTTACCGCAACCAATCGGCCAGGTAATCGGCGCGCACGCAATTTTCAATTCCCTTTCAACTTCGTCCAGCACTTCCATCGGATCACGGATATCCCGGTCCAGCTTGTTCATAAAAGTCAGGATCGGCGTATCGCGCAGACGCGTAACTTCCATCAACTTGCGAGTACGATCTTCAACCCCTTTTGCCGCATCGATCACCATCAGACAGCAATCCACTGCGGTCAGAGTACGATAGGTATCCTCCGAGAAATCCTCATGCCCTGGTGTATCCAGCAAATTGACCAGACACTCGTGATAAGGAAACTGCATTACAGAGGTAGTAATAGAAATACCGCGCTGCTTTTCCATCTCCATCCAGTCGGATTTGGCATGTTGACTGGACCCACGCCCTTTTACCGTGCCGGCGATCTGAATGGCCTGCCCGAGCAACAGTACTTTTTCAGTAATCGTCGTTTTACCGGCATCGGGGTGAGAAATAATAGCAAAAGTCCTGCGGTGGGAAATCTCTTGCAAAAATGAAGGATTTGACATCTTTTTAAATCTTCTATTTTAAATAGCGAGTTATATAAAGTTCTAATGGAGTCTACTGCAAATCGCTCCAAACATGGCCTCGTTTTATGAGGCCCAATTGGCGCTTATTCTTACTGATCTTGGCAGTATAAACAATCAAGGATGAGATAAATGCGCTCAAGGCTTAGTGTGGAAGAGAGTGTAGACAAGTCCAATAAGCAAGCTGATTACGTTGATTTGGTGTTATTGCATCGCTGATCACACGGAAGTAAAACCTCTTTTGGGTAAAGCGTGTTGACATCGACCACAGAGAATTACCAGTAGCACTGATAAACATGGATACTATCCAACCACTGCCAGTATTACTCTTTCTTAATATGTTCTGACGGCGCCGCCTGCTCATCTGTATCTGCATCGGCATCTGTAGGCTCGTCCTGCACTGATGTATTGGCTGTGAGTAGATAAGGAGACTGCTGCCAGCGGGTACGTCGGTTTTGCAACAATGTTCGTGCCAGAATGATCCCTATCGCCAATGCCAGAAGAATCATTAAACGCAGAATATTGGTGGTGTTATCTACCTGCGTGGCTTCTGTCACCAATACGTGAGTATCCAGCGTGATACGCAGGAAACCTATCGGTCCGTCTTTACCATTCACGGGTTCCACTAGTTGATGATTAAAGTAGCTGCCTACCCTATTTCCATCCAGCGCCAACCGATCCCGGACATCAATCTTTTCGCCGGATCGCGCGACCAGCGTCCCATCCTGCTGATAAATTGCAGCGTCCAGAATACGGCTATGATCCGTTAAGTTCTTTAGCATGGCGTTGATTTTCTGGCTATTATCATCACTACTTTCCATCAAGGGCGTCAGTGTATAAGCCACCTGTTTTGCCAATGTGCGCGCCAGTTCTTCAACCTGCTCTGAACGTGCCATCTGATGGTTCAGGCTGAAGTAAGAAGCTCCCTGCATCAATATGACCAGCAGAGCCAAACAAATCAGAACGATGGCTGTGCGATGTAAACGAAATTTTATCCGGGTCCGAACCATGGGAATACCTACGCGATTTGGATACTTTAATGTTGCCAGAAGCGCCGACGATAGGATAGCTTGTTGCGTTGATTTATGATCGTCCTTTTTGTGACCATCCAACACACCATCAATTCATCGTTACCCGCTGGAAAGGATTTACCCATGTCGAACCATTTAACCTATCGAGATCTACCGACAGAGATCAACTGTTGGCCGAATCTGCCGCTCTCACTGAGCGGCGATGAAGTCATGCCTCTCGATTATCGGGCTGGCTACACTGGTTGGTTGCTGTATGGGGATGTGCTCGATAAATATCTACTCTCCCGGGTTCAGCAACACCTTGGCGATCCACTGGTCATCGTCAGCGCCTGGAGTGTAGATGATTATCAGGTGGTGCGACTGGCCGGTATATTGACACCTCGCGCCACCAAAGTCGCCCATGAACTGGGGCTCGATGTCGCTGAAATGGACAATACGCCCAGTCTGCGCGCGCCAGGTTTACTGGTGATGGATATGGACTCAACGGCCATTCAGATTGAGTGTATTGATGAGATTGCCAAACTGGCCGGTACTGGCGAGATGGTAGCCGATGTTACCGAACGGGCCATGCGTGGTGAACTGGATTTTGCTGCTAGTCTGCGCCAACGGGTAGCAACCTTAAAAGGTGCCGATGCCAACATACTGCGTCAGGTCCGGGATCGTCTGCCTTTAACACCCGGACTGAAAGTGATGGTGAAACAGCTACAGGACGCTGGCTGGCATATTGCTATTGCCTCTGGTGGCTTCACCTATTTTTCCGACTATTTGCGTGAAGAGCTCGATCTGGTCGCCGCCGTGGCAAATGAGATGGGTATGCGCGACGGTAAACTTACCGGTGAAGTGGTTGGCCCGATTATTGATGCCAGATATAAAGCGGATACGCTACGCCAGTTAGCAGAAAAGCTGGAAATACCGGTGAAACAAACTGTGGCTATCGGCGATGGTGCCAATGATCTGTTGATGATTAAAGCTGCCGGACTCGGCATTGCTTATCATGCCAAGCCCAAGGTTAACGCCCAGACATCAATCAGCATTCGTCATGCTGATCTGACCGGCGTATTGTGTATCCTGAGTGGCAGTCTTCGACACGAAATCCGTTAATTTATCGAGGTAATCCGTGGCAAAAGCAGCCAAACGCGCATTTGTGTGTAATGAGTGTGGCGCCGATTATCCACGCTGGCAGGGGCAGTGCAGTGCCTGCCAGGCCTGGAACAGCATTACTGAAGTTCGCCTGGCCGCGGCCGTATCCTCATCGCGAAACGACCGTTTCTCTGGCTACGCCGGAGAGAACGCCGGCATCAGCCGGGTACAAAAGCTTTCCGACATCAGTTTGGAAGACCTGCCGCGCTTCTCCACTGGATTCCTGGAGTTTGACCGTGTACTCGGTGGTGGTGTCGTTCCCGGCAGTGCCATTCTGATTGGCGGAAATCCGGGAGCCGGCAAAAGTACGCTGCTGCTGCAAACGCTGAGCAAACTGGCCGGACAGATGAAAACATTGTACGTCACGGGTGAAGAATCCCTGCAACAGGTGGCAATGCGTGCCCATCGTCTGGGATTACCGACTCAGAATATCAATATGCTGTCGGAAACCAGCATTGAGCAGATCTGTCTGATTGCCGAACAGGAACAACCCAGACTGATGGTGATCGACTCCATTCAGGTGATGCATCTTGCCGATATCCAGTCCTCCCCCGGTAGTGTGGCGCAGGTGCGGGAAACCGCAGCGTACCTGACGCGCTTTGCCAAAACCCGTGGTGTCGCCATTATTATGGTCGGGCATGTGACCAAAGACGGTTCGTTAGCCGGCCCGAAAGTACTGGAACACTGTATCGACTGTTCCGTCATGTTGGACGGCGATGCCGATTCTCGCTTCCGTACCCTGCGTAGCCATAAAAATCGCTTCGGTGCGGTTAATGAGCTGGGCGTATTTGCAATGACGGAACAAGGATTGCGGGAAATCAGTAATCCATCGGCTATCTTCCTCAGTCGCGGCGATGAAGTGACTTCCGGCAGTTCGGTAATGGTGGTATGGGAAGGCACCAGGCCATTATTGGTGGAAATTCAGGCACTGGTAGATCACTCCATGATGGCTAACCCACGGCGAGTAGCGGTAGGTCTGGAACAAAATCGTCTGGCTATTCTGCTGGCGGTGTTGCACCGTCACGGTGGTTTACAGATGTCTGATCAGGACGTATTTGTGAACGTCGTTGGGGGTGTGAAAGTCACCGAAACCAGCGCTGACCTGGCACTATTGCTTTCACTGGTCTCCAGCCTGCGTGACCGGCCACTGCCGCAAGATTTGGTAGTGTTTGGGGAAGTCGGCCTGGCGGGAGAAATTCGTCCGGTACCCAGCGGTCAGGAGCGTATCGCCGAAGCATCAAAGCATGGTTTCAAACGTGCGATTGTGCCTTTCGCCAACATGCCGAAAAAACCACCCACCACTATGCAGGTATTTGGTGTAAAAAAACTGGCCGATGCGCTGGCGATACTCGACGAGCTGTAACGGTGTATTTGCTTTGGATTGTCGTGGGCACTCTGTGATATTTTGTTTAGTTAGCTAAACAGGAGTGTCGGACAATGTCACCATACGATTATCTTAAATCTGCTATCAGGCAAAAAGGATGCACCCTACAGCAGGTAGCTGATGCCACGGATATGACAAAAGGCTATCTCAGCCAGTTAATCAACGCCAAAATAAAAAGCCCCAGCGCCCAAAAACTCGAAGCACTACACCGTTTCCTCGGGCTTGAATTCCCCTATCAGCAAAAAAGCATCGGCGTGGTGTTCGGTAAATTTTACCCGCTACATACCGGCCATATTTATCTGATTCAACGCGCTTGCAGTCAGGTGGATGAACTGCATGTGGTTTTAGGCTATGACGAACCGCGGGATCGTCTGTTGTTTGAACACAGTTCCATGTCTCAGCAACCTACCGTTAGTGATCGACTGCGTTGGCTGTTACAAACTTTTAAATATCAGAAAAATATTCATATTCATGCCTTCAATGAACAAGGTATGGAACCTTATCCGCATGGCTGGGATGTGTGGAGCCGGGGTATCAAGAATTTCATGGCCGAGAAGGGAATCGAGCCTAACTACGTCTACACCAGCGAAGAGCAGGATGCACCACAGTACAACGAACATCTGGGCATCGATACTGTGTTGGTCGATCCTAAACGCTCATTCATGAACATCAGTGGCACACAGATACGCCAGGACCCCTTCCGTTACTGGGAATATATTCCCACCGAAGTGAAACCGTTCTTTGTCCGCACGGTGGCGATTCTGGGTGGTGAATCCAGCGGAAAATCCACGCTAGTGAACAAACTGGCGAATATTTTCAACACCAGTAGTGCCTGGGAGTACGGCCGTGACTATGTGTTCTCCCATCTTGGGGGAGATGAAATGGCACTGCAATATTCCGATTACGACAAAATTGCACTAGGTCAGGCGCAATATGTTGATTTTGCAATAAAATATGCTAATAAAGTTGCTTTTATCGATACGGATTTCATTACTACTCAGGCGTTTTGCAAAAAATACGAAGGACGAGAGCACCCATTCGTACAGGCGCTGGTTGAAGAGTACCGTTTCGATCTGGTGATCCTGCTGGAAAACAATACTCCATGGGTCGCGGATGGCTTACGCAGCCTCGGCAGCGCATCAGACCGGCAAGCGTTCCAGGATCTGCTGAAAGCCATGTTGATAGAAAACAAGGTGTCGTACATTGATGTCAGCGACTCTGACTATGATAGCCGTTTCCTGCGTTGTGTTGAGCTGGTGCAGAACATGCTGGGACACCCACATAGAAATCAATAACCTAATAGTAGCATCCTCAGGATTTACCACTGCCAGCAATGAGAAGGTGTAATAATCTCCGGCAACGCAACATCCCAATTATCCACGGGTAATGCCTCTACCTGCTGGCAATCATGTGCCAGCCCGATGGGATAAGGTCCACGCTGCTGCCAGTGTTGTAACGTGCGATCATAGAAACCACCACCCATACCCAACCGTTGTCCCCGCGCATCGAACGCCACCAGCGGAGCTAGCAAGATGTCCAGTTGCGTTGGCGGCAATACCTTGCGGACATCCAGACGTGGTTCCATCACCTTCAAACGGTTTTGCACCAACTCGGTTTCACTGTCATAGCGTAAAAAAAGCAGATGTCCCGGGCTGAAGGGGTGCAGCACCGGCAGATAAACCTGTTTTTGCTGTTGCCAGAGCGCCTGAATCAATGATTGGGTATTTAATTCACCATCAAACGAAAGGAAGACCGCCACGCGCTGTGCATGTTGTAAACGGGGATGGCTCATCACCCGTTCTGTTGCCTGGCGGGCAAATGCAGCCTGCTGTTCAGCACTGAGTTGACGGCGACGCTGTCGCACTTCCTGACGAAGAGACTGACGTAACGACTGGTTGGAAAGAGGATTAACTGTAGGAGCGATCACTGGCATAGAAATCAACTACCGCACTGAGTAATTCAGGAAAAAAGAGAGGGAATGGAATCTCCGAGATGCCGCCGTAGGCTGTAACCCTTGAACCCATGGTTCAAGGTGAACGCAACGTCGCAATCTTAAGGCTTCTCGGCCGAACCGAGCGTGCTCACCAATCACGGATCGTTACATTCTATTGGTATAAATATCGGCTCAGGGGACTGGCCCACTGGCAAACATCTCAGAGAAATTTTGTTCTTTACTCGGATTAACTTTAACACGTCTGGCAACGTAGTGTTACCACAAAATACCGGACTTTTGTCAAAACGCGATGTTACTCAAACTGTGGGCCTTGGCGCTCTGTAATTTGCCCTTGTTCCAACAACGCCTGTTCAATGGTTTGTTGCAACATACGAATCCGCTGTTCCATGTTGGTCGCATAATCACGGGTTTTTAACCGTTCCTGCGCCAGTTCATGACACACATTGAGTGCGGCAATAAACACTAATTGCTCAGTGTTCGTGACTCTAGTGCGAATTTTGAGGTCTTGCAACCGCTGGTTAAGATCTTCCGCCGCCTGATTCAACGCATCTTGTTGTTCTGGCGGGCAATTAACTCTTAACGAACGACCAAATATTTGAATATCTACCGGTTGTGCAGACATGTCACCTTCCTGCCTTGTTTCATCTCACGCCCGCATAAGATTTTATCCTGTGCCGCCTGGTAATGGGCCGGTTAAAAGCGGACGCTACTATATATATCCCAAAATATAAGATACAAGCCCTTTCTGGTGTAGCAACGGAGCTTGGTGGTAGCATAACACGAACTCTTTCTGCCAACGACGACGAATGCGCATGTCTATAGTGAATACATTCCCAGGCTACGAAGCCATTGACCATTTGCTGCAACAACAACAAGTCGCCCTGACGGCCGCCGAAATGCACGGCCTAATCAGCGGTGTACTCTGTGCCGGTAACCAGGACGACAGCTGGAAAACGCTAGTTTCCGAATTAACCAATGAAGGATTGGCTTTTCCGCAAACGCTGGCGCAACCACTGCAACAGCTCTATCAAGTAACCCGCGATACGCTGGAAGATGATGGATTTATGTTCCGGATGTTCCTGCCGGATGACACGCAAAATGATGTCAGCGTATTTGATCGCGCCGATGCGTTGGCCGGTTGGGTTAATCATTTTTTGTTGGGGCTGGGCGTTGTGCAGCCACGGTTGGACAAAGCCCAGGGTGACCTGAAGGAAGTGATTGACGATCTACGAAATATCGCTCAACTGGGCTATGACGAAGACGAAGACAAAGAAGAACTGGAACAGTCGCTGGAAGAAATTATCGAGTATGTGCGGGTCGCCGCCATCATGTGCCATAACGAATTTACACATCCGGCAGCCACGGCGCCAGAACAGAAAAAACCGACACTGCATTGATCACCGCATGCCGCACCACAAGATATGTTCGATGCTGACTATTCAGGAGCAGATGATGAATCAACAAGAATACCTCCGCCGCCGTCTGGCTTTGCTGGATAAAATGGTTCCCGCCAGTGCTGCGGTTATTTATGCTGCTCCAGAAGCCCAGCGCAACGCCGACAGTGATTACCCCTATCGGCAGAACAGTGATTTCTGGTATTTCACCGGTTTTAACGAACCTGAAGCGGTACTCCTGCTGATTAAGAGTGATGAAAACCACCACCATAGTGTACTGTTCAACCGCGTTCGCGACCTTACGGCGGAGATCTGGTTTGGCCGTCGTTTGGGCCAGGAAGGCGCTCTCGCTACGCTGGGAGTAGATCGTGCCTTACCGTTCGATGAAATCAAGGACCAACTGCACTTATTACTGAATGGACTCGATGTGGTCTATCACGCACAGGGGCAGTACCGCTACGCGGATCAGCAGGTGTTCCACGCGCTGGAGATATTGCGTAACGGTACCCGTCAAGGCCTCAGTGCACCACCAACCATAACTGACTGGCGCCCGTTGGTGCATGAGATGCGGCTGTTCAAGTCACCACAGGAAATCGACATCATGCGCAAGGCGGGGGAGATTACCGCACTGGCGCATACCCGTGCGATGGATAAGTGTCGTCCAGGCATGTTTGAGTACCAGCTTGAGGGAGAAATCCACCATGAATTTACGCGTCATGGTGCCCGTTATCCTTCTTACAACACCATTGTGGGCAGCGGTGAAAACGCCTGTATTTTGCACTATACCGAAAATGAATGTCAGATGCATGATGGTGATCTGGTACTGATCGACGCAGGTTGCGAGTATCAAGGCTACGCAGGCGATATCACCCGCACCTTTCCGGTCAATGGTAAATTTACCGCCCCACAACGGGCTATTTACGACATCGTCCTGGCGTCTGAACGCCGGGCAATCGAACTGTTCGCGCCAGGTCGCAGTATCCGGGACGTGAACGAAGAAGTGGTGCGCATCATGCTGAACGGGTTGATAAAACTCGGCATTCTACAAGGTGAAATAGAGACACTGATTTCAGAGCAGGCCCATCGCCCGTTCTTTATGCATGGTCTGAGCCATTGGCTGGGACTCGATGTGCATGATGTTGGTGACTATGGTTCCACCGACCGCGGTCGCCTACTGGAACCAGGTATGGTTCTGACAGTAGAGCCGGGCTTGTATATATCCCCGAATGCCGATGTTCCATTGCAATACCGTGGTATAGGCATACGAATTGAAGACGATATCGTGATTACCGAACACGGTAACGACGTATTGACCGCCGGTGTAGTGAAAGACGCCGATGCTATTGAAGCGCTGATGGCAAACGCTGTAGGTAAGACCCAATGACCATCATGATTGTCGGAGGAGGTATGGCGGGTGCCACGCTGGCGCTGGCGATATCCAACCTTTCCCAGGGGAAGATCCCGGTTGATCTGATTGAAGCCCAGTCGCCTTTCGAACACCAGCACCCTGGTTTTGATGCCAGAGCCATCGCGCTGGCGGAAGGAACTAGCCAACAACTGGAAGCCATTGGTATCTGGTCATCACTGATGGATGCCGCAACCCCGATTACCACTGTACATGTCAGTGATCGTGGTCATGCAGGATACGTTTACCTGAACGCCTCAGATTATCGGGTTCCGGCGCTGGGACACGTGGTGGAACTACACGATGTGGGCAAACGGTTATTCTCCCTACTGCAACAGGCTCCCGGTGTCCGACTACATTGCCCGGCAACCGTGGTGGACGTCGCCCGTACAATAGATAACGCCACGTTGACGCTAAATAACGGTATCCGACTCACCGGCCAGTTACTGGTGGCCGCCGACGGTTCCCGTTCTATGCTGGCGCAGGCGTCCGGTATCGGTTGGCAGCAGCATCCTTATCATCAGATTGCCGTTATCGCTAATGTCACGACCTCACAACCTCATCAAGGACGGGCGTTTGAACGCTTTACCCAGCACGGCCCACTGGCACTGCTGCCGATGAGCAAGAACCGCAGCTCGCTGGTATGGTGTCATGCACAGGAGCGTCAGGGCGACGTCGACAACTGGAGCGAAGCCGAATTCCGTCATCAGCTACAGTTGGCCTTCGGCTGGCGGTTGGGTGCCTTTACCCATATTGGTGAGCGTCACAGTTATGCGCTAAATCTGATTACCGCTACCCGCCACATCAGCCATCGTCTGGCGCTGGTGGGCAATGCGGCACAGACACTGCATCCCATTGCCGGTCAGGGTTTCAACCTCGGATTACGGGATGTGATGACGCTGGCAGAAACGCTGGTGGACGCGGTTCAGCGTGGTGAAGATCCCGGCTGTTATGCAGTGTTGCACCGTTATCAGCAACGACGCCAATCTGATCAGGACACAACTGTCGCCATTACCGACGGTCTGGTGCGCATGTTCGCCAACCGCTATTTTACGCTGGAAGTCGGTCGTAATCTGGGCTTAATGGCCATGAATAGCCTGCCAGTGCTACAGGATGCGCTTGCGCGCCGTACTCTGGGTTGGGTGGAACGATAAACCGCCACAGACGCGGACACACAGGAATTCACTCTTTATGCAATCATTTGACGTGGTAATCGCGGGCGGTGGCATGGTCGGTCTGGCGCTGGCCTGTGGTCTACAAGGCAGTGGACTGCGCGTTGCCGTGCTGGAAAAGCAGCCGATGGACGAACAACCGTCAGGGCCAGACCACGCCTTGCGCGTCTCGGCCATCAATACCGCCAGTGAGTATCTGCTGCGACAACTGGGCGTCTGGCAATCCATTACGGAACAACATGTCAGCCCTTATAACGACATGTTCGTCTGGGACCAGGACAGTTTTGGTCATATCAGTTTCAGCGGTAAAGAATTTGGGTTTTCCCATTTGGGCCACATCATTGAAAATAATGTGATTCAACGCGCGTTATGGCAACGGGCATCCCATGCCAGCGACATCACGCTGATGGCGCCAGTCACGCTGAAACAGGTGGTATGGGGCGATAACGAGGCGTTTATCACCCTGGAAGATGGCGGGATGTTAACCGCGCGGCTGGTGGTGGGTGCCGATGGCGCGCATTCCTGGCTACGCCAGCACGCTGATATTCCGCTGACATTCCGGGATTACGGTCATCACGCGCTGGTGGCGAATATCCGTACTGTCAACCCGCATCAGTCTGTCGCCAGACAAGTTTTTCATGGTGATGGGATGTTGGCGTTTCTACCGTTAAGCGATCCTTACCTGAGCTCCATTGTCTGGTCATTACCTCCCACGCGAGCCCAGATGCTGATGGCTCTGCCTGCGGACGAATTCAACAAACAACTGGCAATGGAATTCGATATGCGTCTTGGGCTGTGCCAGATAGAGAGTCAGCGTCAGTCCTTCCCGCTGACCGCACGTTATGCCCGCAGTTTTGCTGCTCATCGGCTGGTGCTGATGGGAGACGCCGCCCATACCATTCACCCGCTGGCCGGTCAGGGTGTGAATCTGGGTTTTATGGACGTCGCCGAATTGATTGCCGAACTGAAACGACTGCAATCACAAGGTAAGGACATTGGGGAATATCTCTACTTACGTCGCTATGAACGCAAGCGCAAGCACAGCGCCGCGCTGATGCTGGCCAGCATGCAAAGTTTCCGCGATCTGTTCGCAGGCAACCATCCCGCCAAGAAATTACTGCGTGATATCGGTCTGAAACTGGCGGATACCCTACCAGGGATAAAACCCACGCTGGTGCGTCAGGCCATGGGGTTAAACGACCTGCCGGCCTGGTTGGAAGAAAAACAGTAATCGGTTGCCATAGTGGGGCGCGATCCCCACTATGGACACGCCCCCACAAGTTATCCTGATACTCGCTTCGCTTTTTCACTCGATTCGTCATTGTGTTGTAAATCTGTGACATTTCCCCGGCATTCCTTTCACCCACTGCCTGCTTGACGAAAGAAGTGGCACGCATCGGAAGGTCAGCTACATTCCCCGCTCCCTATACTGTGACTGCCTGATGTCACTGGCTCTATTCATACATTGCGCACCTGAGTTTATTGAATATAAAACAAGGGGTTACAGACAATGAGTTCATCTATTCTTCTTGGTATTTTCTGGCATTTTATCGGTGCGGCCAGTGCCGCCTGCTTTTATGCCCCCTTTAAAAAGGTAAGAAACTGGTCCTGGGAAACCATGTGGTCGCTGGGAGGATTTTTCTCCTGGGTTATTCTGCCCTGGGTCATCAGCGCACTGCTGCTGCCTGATTTCTGGGCTTATTACCGGTCATTCAGTCTGTCCACCCTACTGCCCGTGTTTCTTTTCGGCGCCATGTGGGGAGTGGGCAATATCAATTACGGCCTGACAATGCGCTACCTGGGGATGTCGATGGGTATCGGCATCGCCATTGGTATTACCCTCATCGTCGGTACGCTGATGACACCGTTACTACAGGGCAAATTTAGTCTGCTGTTCGGTTCAGTCGGTGGAAAAATGACACTGCTGGGCGTACTGATCGCCGTGATCGGCGTAGGCGTCGTCAGCTATGCAGGCTTATTGCGTGAACGCGCCCTGAAAATTCAGGTAGAAGAGTTCAATCTCAGGAAAGGATTAATCCTGGCTATCCTGTGCGGTTTTTTTTCTGCCGGTATGTCATTCGCTATAGCCGCCGCCAAACCCATGCACGACCAGGCACTGACGTTAGGTATCAATCCACTTTATGTCGCCTTACCCAGCTATGTGGTAATTATGGGTGGTGGTGCGATCATTAACCTTGGTTACTGCTTTATCCGGCTGGCAACCTGTAAGAACTTGTCCCTGAAAGCGGATCTCTCTCAGGCCAGGCCGCTGCTGATTGCCAACATCATCTTTTCCATCCTCGGCGGCACAATGTGGTACCTGCAATTTTTCTTCTACGCCTGGGGGCAAGCCAACATTCCCGCCAACTTCGCCTATATCAGTTGGATGTTGCACATGAGCTTCTATGTGTTGTGTGGTGGAATTGTCGGACTGCTGCTGAAAGAATGGAACGGTGCAGGAAAACATCCCCGTAGAGTGCTGATTATTGGTTGTCTGGTGATTATTTTGGCTGCCAATGTAGTGGGTATCGGCATGGCATCCTGATGGATAGGATTCTGAAGATTATTCACGGACACGGCTGAAATAAGTTTGGCAATATCAGTACGCGGTATCCCGCCATTAGCTGGGATACCGCGCTATCAACTCACTGTCTGAAAGCGCTGTCGGTAGATACTGGGAGAAACACCAAACGCCTGGTGAAATACTACCGAGAAATAATTGCTGTCTTCAAAACCACACTGTGCCGCCACTTCACCAATTGTCCGCTGGTTATAGCGTAATAACTCCATGGCCCGACATAGACGCAGTTGACGCAGATAGTTCGACACACTCATGCCAGTCTGTTGTTTGAAACGCGCACCTAAGCTGCGCATGCTAAACCCGTGCAACTGGCAAAATACGTCAAAACGGAAAGGCAACGCGATACTGGCACGCAGTGCGTTCATCAGTAAATCCAACTGATGGGCATCCGCCAATTGTGGGCTATCCGGATCATGACGATAACGCAGCGCCAGCAGGGCTATCTGCAATAACAGCGCTTCGCTGAGTTGGAGTGACAGCGCATCTGACTTCATACATTCCTGCGCTAATATATCCACATTGCCCCGCATGATATCCATGCTTTGCAATCCAAGGCGCCAGTAGCGCTGATGTTGTGGAATATCGACGCCCGGAAGCAGGTTTTGCCAGTCGGCGAGCAGCGTCAGACGATCGCGGATATACAGGATATTGTCCAGCTCCAGCTCGTGGACAGACTCATAACTGTGACGATCACTGGACGTCACGTAGAACAAATCGCCACAAGTAATGCGATACGGTACATCATTCCAGATATGCAATCCGTTACCGCGCCAGACAATCACCAACTCTTCAAAATCATGATGATGCATCGGAAACGCCGGTTGTGGACTACGTTCCGCTACCGTGACCCGCATTTTATCGGTTAGAAAATAATCTTCCGTACGTAACATTAAGTCGCGTGAATTCACCTGACTCACCTATCGCCTGTAACTGAATCAATCCTCATTAAGCGCCTGATGGCGCAGCGATTTAGGTGCCAGAGAAAACGCTTTGCGAAACTGTGTCGAGAAATGGTTACTGTCGCCGAACCCACAAGCGTGAGCGATGGTCGTGATAGAGTCATCGCTTTGCTGCAAACGACGACGGGCCTCCAGCAATCGCAACCGGTTCAGATAACGTTGCGGCGTCATACCAGTATGCTGCTTTAACTGCCTATGCAGCGTGCGCAGCGACAGAGAAAACCGATCAGCCAGCACATCCCAGTTCACGTCTTCACTGAAATTGTTCTGCAACCATCCCAGCAACGCCTGAACGCCTTGTTGCTGGCTGCCATCACCCTGCATCTGAAAACATTTCTGCTTCAGCAGTATCAGGGTCTGCAAGAACAGACTTTCACTGGCCGCGATATCCTCAGGCAGAGCGCTATCGGCCAGAGTGGCCAGCCGGGCAATCAACTGTTTGAGCTGTTGCATCACTGGCGTATTCACCTGCCACTGTCCCAGCCATTCCCCATTGGCACCATAGGGCAGAAAGGGTGCAATATCAGAAAGGAAACAAAAACCACGCGGTGAACGATACAGCACATTAGTCAAATGTAGCTCCTCCACCTGTTCAAACAGGTGACGATCGTTGTCTCGCACAAAAAACACTGCACCACTGCACAACGCGTAAGGTTGGTCATTAAACACGTGCACACCAACCCCCTGGTCTACCAGCACAATCTCCCAGAAATCATGATGATGTTCAGGGAAAGCGCACTGCGGCATCCTGGGTTCAACAGCGACGGTCGCTGCCTGTGAAGCAAAAAATTCATCGCCACAAAGTAATGTCATTTCCAGCCTCCTTCTTTTTACTGCGTGACACCGATAGTAGTCAGAAGCTGGGCACCTACGCCTTAAAATAGCGCCACACAGAAGCTATCTTGATGTCATTTTTTCAAGATCTGGCGTTTAAATCGCTGAAGTGTGGTTAGGATCACAGGCTATGGGCCGCCACAACCATTCAAACTTCATCGCCGGAATAATCAGTAATGTGAGCCGGTTCACAGTCAACTTTGCCATTTTGCCAATCTCTCTCATTCTGATGGCACTCACCGGAAGGTTGTTTCCCCTGCATGTACCTACACTGCCGACATAGGTTCAGAAAGGGGAATGGCAATGACGGTGAAAAATATTGTGGCGATCGATCTCGGCGCCTCCAGTGGACGAGTGATGCTGGCCGTCTTACAAACGACCACCCGACATCTGACACTCAAAGAAATCCACCGTTTCACCAATCAACTGATTTATCAGAACGGCCATCATGTGTGGGATCTGGATGCACTGGAACGCCATATCCTCATGGGCCTGAATCAGGTGGACATGATGGGGATTCGTCCCGACAGCATTGGTATCGACACCTGGGGCGTGGACTACGTCTTGCTGGATAAAAACGGTAGCCGGGTGGGACAATCCTATTCCTATCGTGATCACCGCACCGACGGCATCATGGCACAGGTAACGGCCGCACTCGGACAGCAACATATTTACCAGTGCACCGGTATTCAGTTCCTGCCGTTCAATACGCTTTATCAACTCAAGGCACTGCGTGAACAAAACACCAGTGACTGTGAACGCGTAGAACATCTGTTGATGATGCCGGACTACTTTCACTACCGGTTGACGGGCAAAATCAATTGTGAATATACCGATGCCAGCACCACCCAATTGCTGAACCTTAGCAATGGCGACTGGGATAAAGGGTTGCTGGATTATCTGGGTATTCCGGCGCGCTGGCTAAGCCAGCCAGTACAACCAGGACACCGCATCGGCTACTGGACGGCACCCAGCGGTCGGCAAATCCCGGTGGTAGCCGTCGCCACACATGATACCGCCAGTGCCGTGGTCGCCACCCCTCTTGAGAGCAAAGACAGCGCCTATTTGAGTTCCGGTACCTGGTCGCTGATCGGTATTGAAAGCCCGGTGCCCTATAACCATGCTGCCGCACTGTCTGCCAATATCACCAATGAAGGGGGTATCAACGGTACATTCCGCGTGTTGAAAAACATCATGGGGCTTTGGTTATTACAACGCGTCTGTCAGGAGCAGAACATCAACGATCTGCCCGCGTTAATCCGCCAGGCTGCGGCATTACCGGCCTTTATCAGCTTGATTAACCCGAATGATGATCGCTTCATCAATCCGTCTTCGATGAGTGAGGAAATCCACGCCTTCTGCCGTGAACATCAGCAACCAGAACCGCAGAGTCACGCCGAGCTGGCACGCTGTATTTTCGACAGCCTGGCGATGTCTTACCGTCAGAGTCTGCTGATGCTGGGTAAACTGCGTCAGACACCGATCAGTCGCCTACATGTGGTAGGTGGTGGTAGTCAAAATGAATTTCTCAATCAGCTTTGCGCCGATGTCTGCCAGCTACCAGTACTGTCCGGGCCGGTGGAAGCCTCTACTCTTGGCAATATTGGCTGTCAGCTCATAGCGCTGAAAGCCGTAACCGATCTTGACGAATTCCGTTGCCTGTTAACCCACAACTTTCCCCTGCACCGTTACAACCCTGGTCAGACTATTGATTTTGCTGGTCACTGGCGCCGTTTTCAGGCGTTGTGCCACTCCAAAGAGGAACTCACCGTATGAACACTGCTATTGAAACCGCCTGGCGTCTGGCGAAAGAACGCTACGCCAAACTGGATGTGGATGTGGATGCCGCGCTACAACAATTGGATCTGATACCGATCTCCATGCATTGCTGGCAAGGCGATGATGTCACTGGTTTTGAAAACACGGGCGGTACACTGACCGGCGGTATTCAAGCCACCGGTAACTATCCGGGAAAAGCCCGCACTGCCGATGAACTGCGGGCCGATCTGGAACGGGCGTTTACCCTGATTCCCGGCCCCAAACGACTCAACCTGCACGCCATCTATCTCGAGTCTGACACACCGGTAGCGCGCAATGACATCGAACCCAAACATTTCAGCAACTGGGTGGCGTGGGCCAAACAACATCAGTTGGGACTGGATTTCAACCCGACCTGCTTCTCTCATCCGCTCAGCAGTGACGGCTTTACGCTGTCTCACCCGGATGAAAAAGTACGCCGTTTCTGGATCGAGCACTGTCAGGCCAGCCGCCGTATTTCAGCCTATTTCGGTCGCGAACTGGGGACCCCCTCAGTCATGAATATCTGGGTGCCGGATGGTATGAAAGATCTGACTATTGACCGTCTGGCATTTCGTCAGCGCTTGATGAACGCGCTAGATGAAGTGATCGCCGAACCGCTGGACGCCGCACATCATATCGATGCCGTCGAAAGCAAATTGTTCGGACTGGGTGCCGAAAGTTTCACCGTCGGCTCCAATGAATTCTACCTGGGTTACGCCAGCAGCCGCGGCACCGCATTGTGTCTGGACGCTGGCCACTTCCATCCGACGGAAGTCATATCCGACAAAATCTCCAGCGCCATATTGTATGTCCCGCGATTGTTGCTACATGTCAGCCGCCCGGTGCGTTGGGACAGCGACCATGTCGTGCTGCTGGATGACGAAACCCAGGCTATCGCCCACGAAATCGTGCGCCATAAACTCTTCGATCGTGTACACCTCGGCCTGGATTTCTTTGATGCCTCAATCAACCGCATCGCCGCCTGGGTTATCGGTACTCGTAATATGAAAAAAGCCCTACTGCGCGCACTGCTGGAACCAACCGACGCCCTGCGTGAACTGGAACTGAAAGGCGATTACACCACTCGACTGGCGCTGTTGGAAGAACAGAAATCCCTGCCCTGGCAGGCGGTCTGGGAACACTACTGTCAGCGGCATGATGTCGCGCCGGGCAGCGAATGGCTGCAAGACGTGCGCCAATATGAAGAAACCATCCTCAGTCAACGTTAAGGGTCACATGATTATGCAATCGATACAGTCTTCCTGGTTCGTGCAGGGAATGATCAAAGCCACCAGCGATATGTGGCTCAAAGGCTGGGATGAACGCAACGGCGGCAACATCAGCCTGCGCCTGACGGCAGAAGATATAACACCCTATGAAAGCGATTTTTGCCCACTGCCCCGCCATGAATCGTTATCACAACCGATGCCGGACCTGGCGAACTGCTGGTTCATCGTCACCGGATCCGGCAAATTTTTCCGCAATGTGCAATTGGATCCCGCAGAAAATCTGGTGCTGCTACAAGTGGATCATGACGGCAAGGGCTATCAGATCTTCTGGGGACTGACGAGCGGTGGACTACCGACCTCCGAACTCGCTGCACATTTTCAGTCTCACATCGTGCGTATGGGCGTCAGCCGAGGACACGACCGCGTAATCATGCATTGCCATGCCACCAATTTGATTGCACTGAGCTACGTATTGGAGCTAAACAATGCCACGTTTACCCGCGAACTGTGGGAAGGCAGTACCGAATGTCTGGTGGTGTTCCCGGACGGTCTGGGGATTGTACCCTGGATGGTGCCGGGTACGGATGGTATTGGCACCGCCACGGCGGAGCAGATGCAGCGACATCCTCTGGTACTGTGGCCATTCCACGGTATCTTTGGCACGGGGCCGACATTGGATGATGCTTTCGGTCTGATTGACACTGCCGAGAAATCCGCAGAAGTCATGGTTAAAGTGCGTTCAATGGGGGGTAAAAAGCAGACCATTTCCACCGAAGAGCTGATTGCGTTGGGACAACGTTTTGGCGTCACGCCGATGGAAGCAGCCCTGCGCGTATCAAAGTAAATACCAGGCCTGGGCGCGCGCATCATCCCCACAAACACAGGGGGTGACACGCGCGTCCGCATTAAATAACTGCCGGAAACCGATTACGCCCAGAGCTATTGTCCATGCCCCGCGACGATGCAGTGACCACAGAACAACAGGAGCCGCTATTATGTTACGAAAAGCGTTTGTCATGTCTGTTTTCCCGGAATGCCATGAAGAGTATCAACACCGTCACAACCCGATCTGGCCTGAGCTGGAAGCAGAGCTGAAAGCACACGGAGCCCATCATTACAGCATCTTTCTGGATAAAGAACGCCACCTGCTATTCGGGTATGTGGAAATTGAATCAGAAGCACGCTGGAATGCCGTGGCACAAACCGAAGCTTGCCAGCGTTGGTGGAAATACATGAAAGACATGATGCCTGCTAATCCCGACAACAGCCCGGTCAGCACCGAACTACAGCCAGTTTTTTATCTGGAATAACCCTGGTGCAGCCCTTCGGCTGCACTGAAATAACCGGCATGATTGCCTGGTTATAATAAAAACCGGCATATTATTTTATTACCCACAGTAAATCATTCCGCGGTGATATTATTCGTTCAATTAATTATCAAGGGAAATGGCTAATTACTAATAAGTGTAAGAATAAAAAGTCCTTAAATAAAATATTTCCCGAACTCTCATCACAAAATAGGAAATAAAAATTCCCTGCATTTTTATTGATATCGTTATTTCCATACTGAGATAAAAAATAAAGTTACCACACCCTTCGCCGTTAATATTAATACCCTCTTTGACTAAAGAAGTGCTTATGAAAAAATTATCTCAACTCACTGTGCTCGCCAAACTCTTGTCTGGTTTTTCTGTGTTGGTCGCCATGATGCTGCTGCTGGGTGTGGGGTCTTTGTACCTGCTCAACACGAATAATGACCGTATTAAGGCATATAGCGACAGCAGCCTACCAGGGGTGCGTTATAGCCTGGAGATGCGAGGAGTGCTCTCAGAACTACGTTTACAGCAGATACAGTATATTGATTCAAAAACCCCTGAAGAGCGTGAAGGGCATCGCCGAGAACTGTTACAAAATCAGGATCTGTTCCTCGCCTCCCAGGCGAGTTATGGAAAACTGGACAAAAGCCCGGAAAAACAAGCCCTTTTCCAACATATCGCGGATAACTTTAAAAATTTCAGCGATGTTAACGTCAAGGTGATAGAGGCCGTCAACCGTGGCGATGTAGCGCAAGCAGCACAAATAAGCGGTGCCGTCTCTTCCAAGTATCGCAGCCAGATGATGAAGGACTTGGCTAAATTGGTAGAAGCGGAGGTTGGTACCGCCAAACAGGCCGTAGTCGAGGCTAACAAGACCTATGACACCGCCAAATATTCCATGTTGGGCCTGCTACTGCTGGCACTGCTCGCCACCGGCATCATCGCGACCATTATAGCCCGCAGTCTATCGCGTCAATTGGGGGGAGAACCGTATTACGCAATGGATATCATGGCACAGATCGCCGCCGGTAATCTGAACACCGAGATAAAACTGCGTCCAGGTGACGAAAGCAGTCTGCTGGCGACCATGAAATACATGAACCAGCAGTTGAAGCACATCATTCATGGCATTGTACGCGGCAGTGAGTCCATTTCGCTGGCGGCCAATGAAATGGCCCAGGGGAACAGTGATTTATCCCAGCGTACCGAAGAACAGGCGGCGTCGTTGGTTCAAACCTCATCCAACATGCAACAAATCACCGAAACCGTGAAACGCAATGCTGACAACGCCAGTCAGGCCAGCGAATTGGCGCGTAGAACGTCAACAACCGCGACCAATGGCGGCTCTATCGTAGATGACATGCTGAAACGGATGCATGAAATTTCCGACAGTTCACAGAAGATTGTCGACATCATCTCCGTGATTGAAGGTATTGCTTTTCAGACCAATATCCTGGCACTGAATGCGGCCGTAGAAGCGGCCCGCGCCGGAAGCGAAGGTAAAGGTTTTGCGGTAGTTGCCGGTGAAGTGCGAACACTGGCGCAGAAAAGCGCCGACGCAGCCAAAGAGATCAAAGCGCTGATTGAAGGCACCGTGGACAAAATCACCGATGGCTCACGACATGCCGACAACGCCAGTCATGCTATGGCGGATATCGTGGAATCCGTCAATAAAGTGACTGACATCGTGGCTGAAATTTCGATGGCGTCCAATGAACAACATGTCGGCATCAAAGAGATCAGTGTGGCGATTGATCAAATGGACCAGGTAACCCAACAGAACGCCGCTCTGGTGGAACAGGCAGCGACCGCGGCCCAATCAATGACCGAACAAGGTGAACAGTTGCGGGACTCCGTGCGTTTCTTCCAGTTGGAACAAGATGACCTGTTACGCATCGGCTAACATGGCCCAGCCCGTCTGTCCATACAGACGGGTTCTTTTATACAGACAATCCCACCACCGCATCCAGCAACCGACAGGCCATAGGGTGACGAACCTGATGTAACGCGTGAATATCGTCTACCTGCTCGACAATGCGCCCCTGCGCAAGAAAAAGTACCCGCTGGCACAAGTAGGTAATGGCGGCCACATCATGGCTGATGAACAGATAGGTCAAGCCGTGCCGCTGCTGTAATTCTGCCAGCAAATCCAGAATTTGTACCTGTACCGTCATGTCCAGCGCGCTGACGGCTTCATCCAGTACAATTAACTGTGGCGTACTGGCAAGCGCTCTGGCGATACATACACGCTGCATTTGCCCGCCACTTAGCTGATGGGGAAACCGCTGACACAGTGACGCCGATAAGCCGACTTGCTCCAGCAACCTATTCACCTGTGAGTGCACCACCGCTCTATCAGGACACAACCGCTGTAATCGCAACGGTTCGGCGATGATGCGCTCAATGGTCATCACCGGATTGACGGATGAGGCGTAGTCCTGAAACACCGCACTCACGGACAGTGGCAGCGATACCGGACGCCAGCTGCGCCGTCCGGTGTACAACACCTGTCCGGCCAGTTTTACCTCGCCACGCTGTGGCGCTTCCAGCCCCAGTAAAATACGGCTCAGGGTGCTTTTTCCACTGCCGCTCTCACCCACTATCCCCACACATTCACCCGCCTTCACCTGAAAAGAGACATCATCAAGGATCAGCGTCTTCCCATAGTGATGATGCAGTCCCATGACTTCCATCAGCATTCGTGTTTCTCCTGTGCAGACGCTGTCAGCGCGGAATAGCGCTGTTGCAGCATCTGTCGGGACGCCACCAGCTGTCGGGTATGTGGATGGCAAGGCTGATGTAAAACAGATGCCGCCGAACCCTGCTCGACGGTTCGTCCGTACTGCATCACCATCACGTTATCGGCGATACGGCTAACCAGCCCCAAATCGTGCGAAACAAAAATCAGGCTGGTGCCCCACTGCTCACGGATAGCCATAAACTGCCGCATAATGTCCTGCTGTGTCACACTGTCCAGTGCCGTGGTGGGCTCATCCGCAATCAGTAGAGTCGGTTTCAGCGCCAGTGCGATGGCAATAGTAATCCGCTGCAACATGCCGCCGCTAAGCTGGGCAGGGTAACGGTGGTAAATCTGCTGTGGTTGCCGCAATTGAACCTGTGCCAATGCGTCCAGCGCCAGTTCGCGGGCGGCGCGCCTATCCAGCGGCAGATGCGCCCGCAACGTCTCGACCATCTGCCCGCCGACCGATTGCAGTGGATCAAAAGCCGTCATCGGCTGCTGCGGAATCAGGCTGATCATGCGACCGCACAGACGGCGCATCGCGACGTCATTCAGCGATAGCAGTTCAGTACCATCCAGCCAAATGTCGCCACGACGGATAAATTCCGGCCCCAGCACGCCCATCAATGCCTGACAGACAAGGCTTTTGCCGCTACCGCTCTCTCCCACAATACCGACACAACCATGTCGAGACAGGGAAAAGCTGACCTGATGCAGCAGGCGTTGTCCACTCTCCGCCAGCTCAAGCTGCAAGTCATTGACCCGCAGTAAAATCTCTGGCGGTGTATCAGCACAACGAGGAGGGGATAGACTTTCAGACATCAATAAGTTGCCCCAAATCATGGGAAATCGCTTCGGCGGTATGTTTTAACGCCACTAACAACGCCTGTTCACCCAACTGCTGCAATTTGACCGTAGGCAACGAGATGGATATCGCATAGTTGACTCGCTGATGAATATCGAAAACCGGCACCGCCAGACAGGAAACACCCAGTTCATTCTCTTCCCGATCCATTGCCATGCCAGTTGCCCGAATTGCTGCCAATTCGCGGTACATATGCCCCAGATCAGTAATGGTATTACACGTTAATGGCTTGATGTCGTTTTCATGCCGCAGCCAGTAGGCGGGGACATCGTCCGGCGGACCATACGCCAGATAAATTTTCCCCATCGCCGAGCAGAACAGCACCAGATGCTGACCGATATAAGCTCGAGTACGCAGCATTCCGGTCGTCGGTTCCAGCTTATAAATCAGAATGCCATGATCATTCTCTCGGGTAGAGAAATTGACCGTTTCACCGATCATGACATTCAGTGCATCAAGATGGGGGGAGGCAAGGCGGATAACCTCTGGCGAAATAAGTGATTTCTGCCCGACAGTAATAAACTTGGTCGTCAGGCGATAGCTTCCCGCGGCAGGTGCCGTTGTTACATAACCACTGGCCTGTAATCCCTGCAATAACCGATGTACCGTACTCTTGTTCAGTTGAGCCAATTCGGCCAGATGTGCCAGTGGGCACCCGTTAGGATAATTGCTCAAAATCTCGATCAACTGGAATCCACGAAACAGGCTTTGACTCCCCGTTGGCTTTTCTTTGCTGGAATTGACACCTTTCATCAACCGCTCCCTTCTCACATATTCCGACACGCAAATAGGTTAGCGCAAAGTGTTCCGCGACGCGACGCGCGACGCATGATCTCCGCTTTTCATCCGTCAAACCATGACATCAAACATGCCGTTCTTCGGTCTTGTCGCTGTGAGCCGAATTTGTGGCCGCTATCACATTACTGATATTAAATTGCTATTGCATTGATTTTACTTGATTTTAAAAATCCGTATCGCTTTGACTTGCGAAATGCAGGCTTGTATTATTTTTGAAATTAAATATCACATAGTGGAATTTATAGAATAAAAAACGGACTATTCCATCAGCGGGGGTAACAGGAGAGCCCAATGAAACTGACGTTTGAGCAGTTAAAACTGGAATTTGAACGCGTACTGTTAGCAAGAGGTGTCGCAGCTGACACTGCCAATGAGTGTGCCACCATGTTCGCTCAGACCACCGAATCCGGCGTTTACTCCCACGGGGTTAATCGCTTCCCGCGCTTTATTCAGCAACTGGATAATGGCGACATTATTGCTGACGCCATACCGGAGCGAAGACTGACGCTGGGTGCCATTGAACAGTGGGACGCTCACCGGTCTATCGGTAATATTACCGCCCGCCACATGATGGAACGGGCGACCACATTAGCCGATCAACACGGTATCGGACTGGTGGCGCTGCGCAATGCCAATCACTGGATGCGTGGTGGCAGCTATGGCTGGCAGGCTGCGGAAAAAGGCTACATCGGCCTGTGCTGGACCAACTCCATTGCCGTGATGCCGCCATGGGGAGCCAAAGAGTGCCGTATCGGCACCAACCCATTGATCATCGCCATTCCTGGCGATCCCATCACGATGGTAGACATGTCGATGTCAATGTTCTCCTACGGCATGTTGGAAGTAAACCGGCTGTCCGGGCGCCGATTGCCAGTCGATGGCGGATTCGACGATGATGGGCAGCTGACCCGGGAACCCGGCGTGATTGAGAAAAACCGTCGCATTCTGCCCATGGGATACTGGAAAGGCTCGGGACTCTCTATCGTGCTGGATATGATTGCCACCCTGCTATCGGATGGTGCCTCAGTGGCGGAAGTAACCCAGGAAAACAGTGATGAATATGGCGTTTCTCAGATTTTTATTGCCATCGAAGTTGACCGACTGATTTCAGGTGAAAGTCGCGACGCCAAACTTAAACGCATTATCGAGTATGTAAAAACCGCTGAACGAGCCGATTCGGATATCGCTATCCGCCTGCCAGGCCATGAGTTTACCCGATTACAGGCGGAAAACCGTCGCAACGGTATCGAAGTAAATGACAGTGTGTGGGCCAAAATTCAGGCACTGTAACGGTAACAGAGGAATGGAAAATGCTATTCGGTCACATTAGTCAATCACCACCGTTTCCATTGCCAACCGCGCTGGTGCGAGGTTTAACATTTCTACGCACCACGAACTTTCAGATATTGCCCACCGGCCGCGTCGATATTGATGGCGACAAACTGTATACCCAGATTATTGACCTGACAACACAACCTAAAGAACAGAATTTTCCTGAGGTTCATCGTCGTTACCTTGATATTCATTTTCTGGTCAGCGGTGAAGAAACAATTGGTTACGCCCCCGACAGTGGAGAAAACACCATTGCGGAATCTCTTCTGGAGGAAAGAGATATTATTTTTTACAGACCGATGGAAAACGAATCATTATTGGTGATGCGACCGGGAAATTACGCCATTTTTTTCCCGCAGGATGTGCATCGCCCGGCCTGTATTTATCGTCAGGAACAAGAAATAAGAAAAGTAGTGGTAAAAATAGCCCTGACAGAAATAAATGCCAGTGGATAAACCAATATTATTCACTGGCATTTATGGTCAAGGAAGCCCTGGATGATATTCCAGCACAATACCTCACCGTGCTTTATAAATATGTGCAATAGATTTCAAGATGCAGGGTATGGCGAGAAAAAGCCCTTAATAACTTACCGGAGTAAGTTATTCGGCTGAAAAGTTGCCGGGAGCATATTTTAGCGCTACTGACAGAGGTCCTAATGGGGCGAGTCCCAGGGATGGTCTGAATAATTAAACGTTGCTAACACATCTGCAATTGGAAAGATGACGAATATATACAGAATAAATTTCAATATAACGGGCATAGCTCACAGGTTCATTTGCCCTGCTTTATTTCCGGGCAGCTTCATAGCAGTTCATTTCCATCAGATGGGAATATAACGCATCTCCGTATTGATAAAAGAAAATAACATGGCATGGAGTAATATGAATATGAACGCAACAACACTGCAAAATACTATTCCTCATCATCGCTGGCTGAGGATTATTCCACCGATTCTGATTACCTGTATTATTTCCTATATGGACCGCGTGAATATCGCCTTCGCTATGCCGGGCGGCATGGACCAGGAATTAGGCATTACCGCGTCAATGGCCGGGCTGGCAGGCGGTATCTTTTTTATTGGCTATCTGTTTTTACAGGTGCCCGGCGGCAAAATCGCAGTACATGGTAGTGGCAAAAATTTTATCGGTTGGTCGCTGGTGGCCTGGGCAATCATTTCCATACTCACCGGACTGGCTACCCATGCCTGGCAACTTCTGACACTGCGCTTCGCACTCGGCGTGGCGGAAGGCGGTATGTTACCCGTGGTACTGACCATGATTAGCAACTGGTTCCCCGATAAAGAGCGGGGCCGGGCCAACGCCATTGTCATCATGTTCGTGCCGATTGCCGGTATAGTGACTTCCCCGCTTTCAGGCTGGATTATCGCCACACTGGACTGGCGCTGGCTATTCATTATTGAAGGCCTGCTCTCCATCGTGATACTGACACTGTGGATGCTCACGGTCAGCGATCGTCCGCAAGAAGCCCGTTGGATAACGCCTGCCGAGAAAAACTGGCTTATCCGCGTACTGGAAGAAGAGCAGCACACCATCACCAGCAACAACATCAAAAATGCCTCTCTGGGAACAGTGCTGTCTGAACCCATCATCTGGCAATTGATTGTGCTGAACTTCTTCTACCAGACTGGAATTTACGGCTACACCCTGTGGCTGCCCACCATCCTCAAAGGATTGACACACTCCGGCATGGAGAAAGTGGGAATGTTGGCGATTCTACCATTCGTCGGCGCCATGCTGGGAATGTACGCCATCTCGTTGCTCTCGGATCGCTCCGGCAAACGCAAAGTTTTCATCTCTCTACCTTTACTGGGTTTTGCTCTGTGCATGCTCCTTTCCGTGGTTCTGAAACAGCACATCTGGTGGTCCTACGCTGCACTGGTGGGCTGTGGCGTATTCCTGCAAGCCGCTGCCGGGGTGTTCTGGACTATCCCGGCCCGGTTATTCAATGCTGAATTGGCCGGGGGAGCACGCGGTGTCATCAATGCGCTGGGAAATCTGGGTGGCTTCTGCGGCCCCTATGCTGTTGGCCTGCTGATTACCTACTACAGCAAAGATGCGGGTGTCTACTGCCTGGCTCTGTCATTGGCAGTTGCCGCGCTACTGGCACTGCTGCTGCCGGCTCGCTGCGATCAGCCGCATACCACCACTTCATCTTCACGCACTGCTCCTGAACATATTGGCGAACCACACCCGCAGGGCGCTGAAACAAGGTAACGATCATGGACTACTGGTTAGGCATCGACTGCGGCGGCACTTACCTGAAAGCCGGACTGTATGACAAACAAGGACAAGAGCGCGGCATTAGCCGCCGCCCCTTGCCGGTCATCAGTAACCATCCCGGCTGGGCGGAACGTGATATGAACCAACTATGGTCCATCTGCGCAGAAACCATCGCCGACGTACTGCAACACCATCAGGTAGCGGGAGATCAGATCCGCGCGATTGGGATCTCAGCGCAAGGCAAGGGATTATTTTTGCTGGATAAACAACAGCGACCACTGGGAAATGCCATCCTATCGTCCGATCGTCGGGCTATCACCATTGTGCAGAACTGGCAGCGTGATGATATCCCCCGAAAACTTTATCCGCTGACCCGCCAGACACTGTGGACCGGCCATCCGGTTTCACTGCTGCGCTGGGTCAAGCTGCATCAGCCGGAACGTTACCACCAGATTGGCGCCGTCATGATGGCCCATGACTATTTGCGGTTTTGCCTCACCGGTCAACAAGGTTGTGAAGAAACCAATATCTCCGAGTCCAATCTCTACCATATGGAGGAAGGCCGTTATCACCCCACTCTTGCCCGTTGGCTGGGTATTGAGGAAATCAGCGATGTCCTGCCGCCAGTGGTCGGCTCGGCGGAAGTCTGTGGTGAAATCACCCGCGACGTGGCCACCCGAACCGGACTCGTCGCCGGCACACCGGTGGTCGGCGGTCTGTTTGACGTGGTTTCCACCGCATTGTGCGCGGGTCTGAAAGATGAATCGGCGTTGAACGCCGTGATGGGTACCTGGGCGGTGACCAGTGGCCTGACCGACAGCATTCTCAGTAATGAACCCCATCCCTATGTTTATGGCCGCTATGTCACGCCGGGGCAATACATCGTGCATGAAGCCAGCCCCACCTCATCCGCCAATCTGGAGTGGCTGACGCACCAATGGGGTATCAACGGTTTCGATGAAATCAATCGAGCTATTGCCAGCCTGCCCAAAGCAGGTAGTGACGTACTGTTTATTCCCTTTCTCTATGGCAGCAATGCCGGGCTGGAAATGACTGCCGGGTTTTACGGCCTGCAATCAATCCACCAGCGAGAACATCTGTTACAGGCAGTCTATGAAGGGGTGATTTTTAGCCACATGACGCACCTGCAACGAATGCGCGAACGTTTTAACCACGCCACCACACTACGGGTGACCGGCGGACCGGCACATTCCGACGTGTGGATGCAAATCTTCGCCGATGTCAGTGGTCTGCCAGTAGAACGGCCACAAGTGGAAGAAACCGGTTGTCTGGGTGCAGCACTGGCCGCGCTGGTCGGTAGCGGTGCCTATCCGGATTTTGCCAGTGCGCAAGCACACCTGCGCCATCCGGTCAGTGTGATCGAACCTGATCATCACGCCCAGAGCGCTTATCGGCACAAGCTGGCGCACTACCAGTTTCTTATTGAGGCGCTACAGGATTACCACACTCGATGCGCCGTACTGACTACCCCAAGGAGTACACCATCATGAGTCGACCATTGCTGCAACTGGCTCTGGACCATACCAGTCTTGACGCCGCGTTACAGACCACCGAAACATTGAAGCCGCATGTCGACATTATCGAAGCGGGCACCATTCTCTGTATTTCTCAGGGCATTCGGGTGGTTCGCCATCTGCGCGAACGTTGTCCTGACCATATTATTGTGGCGGACCTGAAAGTGGCGGATGCCGGAGAAACGCTAGCCAAACAGGCATTTGACGCTGGGGCCAACTGGATGACCGTGATCTGCGCTGCGCCGCTGGCGACCGTGGAACGTGCGCATGATATCGCCCAACAGTATCAGGGGGAAATCCAGATCGAACTGTTCGGGCGCTGGACACTTGACGACGCCGAAACCTGGCGGGATATCGGCGTGAAACAGGCGATCTACCATTGCGGGCGTGATGCTCAGGCCAGCGGGCAAACCTGGAGCAAAGACGATCTGAACGCCATGACGTTACTTGCTGAGCTGGGTATCGAGCTTTCTATTACCGGCGGTATTACACCGGCGGATCTGGCGCTGTTCAGGGATATTCCGGTGCGGGCATTCATCGCTGGCCGGGCACTCTCCGATGCCGTCGATCCGCCCGCCGTGGCAGCCGATTTTCATCGGCGCATTTGTTCTATCTGGGGTTAACCGCCATGAGACAGCATCCATTAGGCATCTATGAAAAGGCTTTACCAAAAAACCTGACCTGGCCGGAGCGATTGGCACTGGCAAAAAGCTGCGGTTTTGACTTCGTGGAAATGTCGGTGGATGAAACCGACGAGCGATTGTCCCGCCTGAACTGGACGCGAGAACAGCGAGCTACACTGGTCAGATCCATTCTGGAAAGCGGCGTCACCATTCCGTCCATGTGCTTGTCGGCACACCGTCGTTATCCGTTCGGCAGCCGAGATGAAGCCGTGCGTGAACGAGCGCGAGAGATCATGCTGCAAGCGATTCAACTGGCGCGGGATATCGGCATTCGCACTATTCAACTGGCCGGCTATGATGTTTATTACGAACAGCAGGATGACAGCACCCAACAACGGTTCGCTGAAGGACTGGCCTGGGCGGTGGAAAAAGCGGCCGCCGCACAAGTGATGTTGGCGGTGGAAATCATGGATACCGAATTCATAAACTCGATTACCAAATGGAAAGAATGGGATCGGCGCTTATCTTCCCCGTGGTTCAGTGTTTACCCGGATATCGGCAATCTCACTGCCTGGGGCAACGACATCCCCCATGAGCTGACTCTCGGTATCGACCGTATTGCTGCCATCCATCTGAAAGATACTTACCCGGTTACTGCCACCTCGCAAGGGCAATTCCGCGATGTACCTTTCGGGCAAGGCTGTGTCGATTTTGTCGGTTTGTTTCGCAACCTGAAAAAGCTCAATTACCGCGGTGCATTCCTGATTGAGATGTGGACGGAGAAATCCAGTGAGCCACTACTGGAAATCATCAACGCCCGCCGGTGGATTGAAACTCGCATGCAGGAAGGAGGTTTCACATGTTAGAGCAACTGAAACAGCAGGTATGGGAAGCCAACCTGATGTTACCCCGGCACCATCTGGTCACCTTTACCTGGGGTAATGTCAGTGCCGTCGATCGGCATGTCGGGCGGATGATAATCAAGCCTTCCGGTGTGGAATATGAGCAGATGAACGCCGAAGACATGGTGGTGGTGGATCTGGACAGCGGGAAAGTAGTGGAAGGCGACAAAAAACCGTCATCCGATACCGCCACCCATCTGGCACTCTATCAACGGTTTCCCGGCATCGGTGGTATTGTGCACACCCACTCCCGTCATGCCACCATCTGGGCACAGGCTGGGCTGGATTTACCCGCCTGGGGAACCACTCACGCCGATTACTTTTACGGTGCTATCCCTTGTACCCGGCTGATGACCGATGACGAAATCCATGGCGACTACGAGCGAGCCACCGGCGATGTCATTATCGAAACGTTCGTCAATCGCGGTATCGACCCGTTACAGATTCCCGCGGTGCTGGTCAACGCCCACGGCCCTTTTGCCTGGGGAAGCAATGCCGCTAATGCAGTACACAATGCCGTCGTGCTGGAAGAGTGTGCTTATATGGGCATTTTTTCCCGTCAACTGACACCCGCAATCGGCCCGATGCAATCCAGCCTGTTGGATAAGCATTACCTGCGAAAACATGGCGCTAACGCCTATTACGGACAAAAATAGAATTGATACTAAACCCGTTCCCCTGGAACAAATCAGGGGGAACGGACGTGATCGGAATCGATCGCAACATCACCGTCAGGGATGCAATAAAAATAGGCGTTCACGGACTTCAGCGTCCGGTTCAAGCGGATCAGCGCCAAGCTCACCGGCCAGTTTGGCCAGAAAATCCACCAGATAGGCGGCATTACCCCGGGCAATGCGTTTCCCTTCCACGGTATGCATGGTTTGCGGCAACCCCAGCAGCTTCACCCGGAAATGATCGAGCGTATAAGATTGATCATCCAGCGGACGATCAAACGCAAAGGGATCTTGCGGTTCAAACAACGGTCTTTCCATCAACCCTGCCACATAGAACACCCGAGCCAGGCCCAATGCCCCAAGCGAATCCAACCTATCAGCATCCTGTACAATTTTCGCTTCCAGCGTTTCCGGTGTTATGCCAGCACTATAGCTGTGCGCCGCCACCGCATGAGACACCGCACTGTACAGCGTGACCGGAAAATGGGGAAATTCGGTACGCAAAATCCGCAAGGTTTCTTCCGCCGCCATTCGTGATCCATTTTTGCGTTCAGGATGATTCTTCGGCAGTGAAATAATATCGTGCAAATAACTGGCCGTGATAATCACCCGCAAATCGCCGCCTTCCGTTTGCTGAATACGTCGGGCGTTGTTCACTACCCGCACCAGATGGCTATAGTCGTGTGCACCATCTTTTGAGTTCGCCAACCGCTGCACTATATAACGGCTTAAATCCTGTTCGAAGCTCAGAAAATCCACACTTTTCTCCTATTACTGTAAATAAAGTATGACCTCAAAACATTTAGCCTGACACAGTTCTGTGACACTACGCGAAGGGAAGAGATCATCTTTTATAGCACCTATTGTTATACCTCAGATAACTTGTGTAACAGGAGCACGATAACTGAGTGAACCCCCAGGCACTTATATAAGTTAGTGACTGAGGTGGCACCTCGGCCAAGAGCAGATTGGAACGCTACGTGCAGCGTTCCCAAAGGGGCGAGGCTCAAGGATGGACCAGGTAACCAAGGGCGATTAACACACCTGCAACTTAAAGTATGTAAAGGGCATATATTAATTCCAGACGAATTTCCTATGGCTATAGACTAATTATATAATAAGCAAGTAAATGGTTTTAATCCGCAACAGATAAATATGACCAACTTAATAAATTGATATTTACTTTTCACACCACAAGTCACTATATTAGGTATAATCTGCAAAGCCGACTTATTTCCCGCTTATCGTGCGTTTCACTTTTGCGCAATTCTGGATTAAGTTATTTTTTTAATTAAAAAAATTAGCCTGATGAGAAATATCATTGGTAATTAAATCATGAATCGTGTTTTACTCTCTTTTTTATCTCTGGTTTTTATTGCCGATGGTTTAATGGTTTTTCTTATCCCGGTATTGGTTTATACCGAGACACAAAGTTTAACCTATTCCGGCCTCGCTTACGCTTTATGGTGGCTTCCCAGAATTATTCTGATTCCGACATTGGGATCATTTATTGATCGTTGGGGCGTCAGACCAATATCGATTGCTACCGATGCTATCAAATCACTGGGTTGTTTATTGCTCTGCCTGGTGTTGAACTTCGCGGACCAACCATTAACCATCGCCGTGACCGCCGGCCTGCTCGGCGCAGCTATATCCATTGGTAATGCTCAGACCATCGTCTCGTTTGAAAAATTGATCGCCACACTCAGCCATCATATCGAACGGGATTCAAACCGGCTGACACGGTTGGACTTACTCGGCATGGTCGTAGGCCCGTTATTGGGTATGCTGCTTTATGAATACGGTTTTATGACACTGCTGTTCATCGCAGCAACACTCTATTTATGTAACGCTTACTATTTTCTTACTTTCAAAATGACTCCCGCATCAAATGACAGCGATTTCATTGCCCGGCCATCTTTCATTTCCTTACTTACTCTATTGAGAAAACCATTTCTTCTTTTAATGGTGTTACTTGTTATGGGTAATAATATGTTTGATGGGTTAATTGAATCCGCGGGATCAGCAGTAATAGAAACCAGCATGGTATTGCCGGTAAAATATTTTGGCCTGATTGACATGTGTGTTGGTGCGATTGGTTTCCTGGCAACTTTTTTTTATAGCACACTAATAAATCGATTAAACAAAGAGAGTCTGTTATTTATTGGACTTTGTACCATTATTGTTTCTTCCCTACTGCTATCCCGAACGCTGAATAATTTGATCGCGTTTCTCATTTTCTACTCACTGAGTATCGCGGGCAAAGTATTCACCGGTAACATTATGCGTGTTATGCGTATTGCCATCATCCCCCATGAAAAACTGGCCAGTGTTTCTTCAATCATGGTGCTACTGAACCAATCCATTCTACCGTTTATGTGGTTGTTTCTGTTTTTGTCAGAACATTATTCATTGCCCATAACGTTATTTCTGCATATCGCCATTACTATTTCCCTGCTGGCCGGTCTGGGAATGCTCTTTGCCTTGAGAAAAATAGATACAACCGCCCCCCATACTTTCGCCACAGACAAAGTAAAAACAGGCGGTTTTTAGCACATGGCGAACTCAGAAAAGCAATCATACTTTTTGTTACTTATTGGCCGGTTCAATTAATTTGGAATGTAATAATACAACGTTATTATCATCCACCTGTTTTCTTTCTCTCACCACCCAGGAGCCAATATGTTACGGAAAATGTGCCTTTTAACCTGCCTCATCAGTACCAGTGTTTTGGCCAGTGCGGCACCCGATTTGTCGTCGCTCATTGACCAACGTCTGAGCTATATGAAAGACGTCGCAGGATATAAAGCCGAACACCATCTGGCGATAGAAGATTTACAACAAGAAGCCAAAGTCCTCGAAGCTGGCCGTCAACAAGCCACGCAATATGGGCTGGATGCCAATTCGATAACGCCTTTCATCCAGACACAAATGGATGCGGCCAAAGCCATTCAGTATCGCTACCGCGCCGACTGGCTGTCCGTGCCGGAGCATGGCTGGCACCCCCGGCCACTAGCCGATATTCGAGTCCAGCTTGGCAAACTCAATGGCAGCATTCTGCAACAGATTGCCCAAACACTGCATAAAGACGGCAATATGAATAGCCTGACTCACAGCCACTTTATGCATGTCATTTCCCAGAAAAACCTCAGTAACCACGACAAAGAGCGACTGCTTTCCGCACTGAAACAGGCGAAACTGAAGAAGGATTAAAAATATTCCCCCCGGCAATCAGTGCCGGGGCTGATGCCCACCTATCCCCCTTTCACTTATGCCGTAACATGCTTTTTGGTGTTGTCATACCGGATGCGCGGAGAACATGCCATGCGACAATTTACCTTAATCGCATCAGACGTAAATTCTGAATTCAGGATAACGTGGCAAAGATGATTAGCCGAGCATACTGCCCACGGTCAGCTTCTCTTAATGCGTCAATGTACGCTTTCCGGTGCTGATCCGGTGAAACCAGGTCATTTCCAGCATTACCCCATGTAAAAAATCCTGAGCCCAAAACAACGCGTAAGGCATCACAAAATATGCGTGAATGGCGCCCATTCCCATTGGGAAAAGGATGGACCCAAACAATATCCCGGTGCAATCGCAGGCAAATCTCATCGACCGGAAATGTTTCATTTTCAACCCAGAATTTGACGTTATCCAGAATATTCCGTACTTGCGTAGAAATCATATGTGGTGGAGTGTTGCCGATGTTCACCTCTTTCTGCCGTAAGTGGCCTGCCCATTCCCACGTTTTATTAAACATCTGAAAGTGCAACTGCAAGCAAAAATCTACTGTTAAAACATCCGTATAGGTCAATTTTTGCCTGCGAAACCAAGTTAATGCTTGTTGTATGTTAGATTTTTCGAACTCATTCAGATCCTCTCGCGTTTCGATATAAGAAGGAATAAGGCCTACCAGATCATCTGGGCTGAGTTCAGTCGCACCATCAGGCAGATTATCGTTGATTCCTTCGCTCATTTTATATCCCAGAAATCACGTGGCCATTTTTTGAGAAGTTCTTCTTTAATCTTGTCTCTATTGGTGCTCTGGAAAGTTGGCGAAGTCGACTGCTTTTCCAGGGACATATGAATTTCAGTGTAGCTGTTAAGAAAATCGGCTTTTTTGAAAGCCTGTTTCTCTCTTAACCCTTCAAGCGTATCGCCCTCTTTTGGTACAAAATAATAAACCACATCACAATTCAGCCCCTCAGCGACCTTCTCAAGGGTGTTTAACGTGAGTGAGCCCTCAACTTCGCCCTTCTCAATAAGCGAAATTCGAGACTGACTTAATCCAATTCGTTCTCCAAGGGCGCGGGTACTCATACCCAACGAGGTACGAATCAAGTTAATCCATCCCTTTTTAGGGAAGCGGATCTTTTTGCGGGAGTTCAGTTCAGTAATAATTTTATCTACCTGCTTGATTTGTAGATTTTTATCCCACATACGCCATACCTTTTATATTAAATATGAAATGTATTATGCAGTAATTAATATTATATATACAATTAATAAATAAAATATCATTGTGTATATACAATAAAATAGGTTTAATCTGATGAGCAGACCACGACATTTTCTTACCGAAAGTGAAGACTAAGACCGCTCATTAGGCATCGCTGTAGCCTTAACATGCATTGTTAGCCCACACCATCCGTTCACCCGCTTTCTCCATAATTCGCTAAGTAAGCACTGCTGGCGCAGATCAAAGCCGAACGCGCCGTAGCCAACAAGCCTAAAGACACACCACTGCTGCATATTAGGGGAAACACAGGGGGAGGCTCCCGGCGGGACGCCTCACCCCTGTGGTCGGCCCGTATATCTCGGACTGGCAGCTACGGGCTTTTACTTCGCTTTTGCGAACCGCATTACAAATCCGGCTACAGCACTGCTGTAAATCCATCCAACCACTTTCACCATTCACGCCGCCAGAATAAAGTAAACGTACTGCGGCAACACCCTCGGTCGGGCTTGGAACCCCCGAACATCTAGAACTGAAAACGCTTTGTTTTTTCAGGGGCTACGTGCACACTTTTATTCGTGGCTCAGGCAGGGCAACCGCAAGGTTGGCCGGTCGCTAGATCCGGAGTTCCAAACCTGTCTGGGTCATACCTTTAGTTTGGAACCTGAAGGCGTGATGACATAAATATCTAGCAATGGAAGACACAATCATAACGGACACACACGCCACAACCTCCAACAACTCCATCACCCTTTTCCGCGACCTGATCGCCTCGCTCCCCTTTCACAGCTCGATCACGTCCAACTCTGCGACCTCGGTGCCATTGCCGCCGAATCCGTCGAAGGCCTATGCCGCGGCCTCCACTACCTCGGCGACACGCTGGAAAACAACATCACCATTCCACCGGAAAGCCTCGCCCAACTCAGCGCCTGCCTCAACGCCACCGCACACCTCATCCAGGCTCTGCTGGAAATCCGTGAACAGGCCGAACGCCACATCTCACCCTAACTTCAGATTAACTACACCTAGTTATAAGAAAAAATTAATCAGTGATATGTTCTGTGTTTTTTTTGAAATGAGCCTATTAAGCTGGCGTCAGTTACCACATCTGCGGGCAAGACGTTATGAGGTAAACTACCGGTTTACCTCAGTGCTTCAACCAGCATGAACCTTGCACCGCAGACAATACAAAAATGGTTAAACGAACAATGTCAGCCAATAAATCGATCGATATGTATGCCGTCCACGTCTTTGTGACGATGGCGGAAGCAGGCAGCATGACTGCGGCAGCGACTCGATTAGGCCTGACGCCGTCTGCCGTCTCACAAACGATCAGACTATTGGAAGAGGATTTTGGCGTCATGTTGGTCAATCGGGCAAGACGCCCGGTGGTGTTAACGCCATACGGCATTGCGTTGAAAAACCGGGGAGAAATACTGACTGAAGAGATCGCCAATCTGAAAGCACAGGTGCTGGAAGCTGGGAAAGGGATCAAACCCGACTTGCGCATCGGTCTGGTCGACTCCTTTGCCATCACTTGTGGCTCGGTGTTCACAAAACGCCTGATGAAGAGTTCATCCCAGTTGCTGATTCGTACCGGATTAAGCCCACAGCAGGGTGAAGCACTGATGCGGCGTGAACTGGATCTTATCGTCACCAGCGATCCATTGATAGATACCGACAGTGTGGTGCGTTATCGCCTGTTCTCTGAAGGTTACTTCATTATTACCCCCCCAGATTACCGCAAACGTATCAAGACAATAGAAGATATTCGTGAACTATCTGCCGCGTTACCGCTGGTAAGGTTTAACCGAAACTCACAGATCGGCATGCAGATTGAACGCTATCTACGCAGAATCGATATTCGTGTCCCCAATATGCTCGAATTTGATAACGCAGATACTTTAACGTCGATGGTGGCAGCAGGTATCGGCTGGGCTGTGACCAGCCCAATCAGTTTTCTGCAATCAGAAACCTATTCCCGGCAGGTTTTAACGCATATGCCAGAACAACTGAATATAAAACGGTCGCTGTATATTGTCGGACATCGTGATGAGTACAGCGCTTTCTTTGACGAAGCTTGTGATGTGACACATGAAATAATCAAAACTGTATTTATTCCAAAGCTGGAGAACCTTAATCGGGGAATAGAAAAACTGGTTTCCATGAATTCAGAGAACACGGAATAGAATATTTACTACATCTTCAATAATTAGGAGCATTACAACCAGCACACCTACGAATTGAAAGATATAAGGATGCAGATTAATCGCCCGCGTTTGTCGGGGCTAGTCATCCTGATGAAAATAATTACCCAATCATGATTTGCTGAGAAATCGTGATGGCTGAGTATCACCCTATGAATCAACGAGCCGTATTTCCAAATGTGACTGATTAACGACTCGCGATTTTAATACTATCCAATGTAATCAAGTAAGTTAAAGGAATAATGGTTATGTCAAATAATATTCGTATAGAAGAAGATCTACTAGGTACTCGTGAAGTTCCTGCTAATGCGTATTATGGGATCCATACCCTTCGGGCTATTGAAAACTTTTATATTAGCGACAACACAATCAGCGATATTCCAGAATTTGTGCGCGCTATGGTAATGGTGAAAAAAGCGGCAGCATTGGCAAACCAGGAATTGAAAACCATTCCACGAAAAATTGCCGACACAATTATTCAAGCCTGTGATGAAGTACTGAATAATGGCAAATGTCTGGATCAGTTTCCTGTCGATGTCTATCAAGGCGGTGCGGGAACATCAGTAAATATGAACACCAATGAAGTGCTGGCGAACATTGGTCTGGAGTTAATGGGGCATAAAAAAGGCGAATATCAGTACCTCAATCCGAACGACCATCTGAACAAATGCCAGTCCACCAACGATGCCTACCCGACCGGCTTTCGCATCGCGGTGTACAGCTCCATCCTGAAACTGGTGGAAGCGATCACTCAACTGGGTCAAGGGTTTGAACGTAAAGCCAAAGAATTTGAAACTATCCTGAAAATGGGCCGTACCCAGTTACAGGATGCGGTTCCGATGACACTGGGCCAGGAATTCCATGCCTTCAATATCCTGCTGAAAGAAGAAAACAAAAACCTGCTGCGTACCGCAGAACTGCTGCTGGAAGTAAATCTGGGCGCGACAGCCATCGGTACACGACTGAACACCCCTGATGAGTACCAGCACCTGGCGGTACAACATCTGGCAAAAGTCAGCGGATTACCCTGTGTCCCTGCCGAAGATCTGATCGAAGCAACGTCCGACTGCGGTGCCTATGTGATGGTTCACAGCGCACTCAAACGTCTCGCCGTAAAACTGTCGAAGATCTGTAATGACTTGCGTCTACTCTCTTCCGGTCCGCGCGCCGGTCTGAACGAAATCAATCTGCCAGAGTTGCAGGCCGGTTCTTCCATTATGCCTGCCAAGGTTAACCCGGTAGTGCCGGAAGTAGTGAATCAAGTCTGCTTCAAAGTTATTGGTAATGACACTTGCGTGACGATGGCGGCAGAAGCGGGTCAGCTACAGTTAAACGTCATGGAGCCAGTTATCGGCCAAGCCATGTTTGAATCCATCAAGATTCTGTCGAATGCATGCTGTAACTTGCTGGAAAAATGCGTCAACGGCATTACTGCCAATAAGAGCGTGTGCGAAGCATATGTCTTCAACTCCATCGGTATCGTGACGTACCTGAACCCGTTCATCGGCCACCATAACGGCGATATCGTCGGGAAAATCTGTGCCGAAACCGGTAAGAGCGTACGCGAAGTGGTACTGGAGCGCGGCTTGCTAACCGAAAGCGAACTGGATGATATCTTCTCTATCCAAAACCTGATGCATCCGGCCTATAAGGCGAAACGCTGCACTGACGAAAAAGAATCCGTTTAACTACCTTTTCTTAATCACCACGGCTGGCACAGGGATATCCAATTCCTGTGCCTTTACTAAAAAAATAAAAAACCATAAAAATCAAAATAATATCTATATACCCAATAGATTTCGAGTTGCAGGAAGGTGGCAAGTGAAGGAATCCCGATGCGTTTACCAAGGTAAGTAATTCGAGTGACAAATCTGCCAAGAACAGAGTTGAACGCTGCTTCCAGCGGCCTCAAAGAGGCAAAACCCAGGGATAGGCCGAGTAATTGAGTGATACCAACGCACCTGCAACTTGAAAGATCACGGGTATATTAAATTGTTTTAAGGAGCATTGTATGCTGGTCTTGGAACTCATTGTCGTGCTGCTTGCCATCTACCTGGGCGCACGCCTTGGTGGTATTGGCATCGGTTTTGCCGGAGGACTGGGAGTATTGGTTCTTACTCTTGGCTTTCACATAAAACCGGGCGCGATCCCTTTTGATGTCATCGAAATTATCATGTCCGTTATCGCCGCTATCGCCGCTATGCAAGTGGCAGGCGGTATGGATTATCTCGTCAGTTTGGCTGAAAAGCTGCTGCGTCGTCAGCCTAAGTACGTTACCTTTCTGGCTCCACTGGTAACCTATTTCATGACACTGCTGGCCGGTACAGGGCATACCGCGTTCTCTACGCTGCCAGTAATTGCAGAAGTGGCGAAAGAACAAGGAATAAGGCCGTCGCGTCCACTGTCGATTGCCGTTGTCGCTTCTCAGGTGGCGATTACCGCCTCACCTATTTCAGCGGCTGTCGTGTTTGTCGCCGGGATCCTGGAGCCGCACGGTGTCAGTTACCTGATGCTGTTGGGCATTTGTATTCCCACCACGCTGGCCGCCGTCTTGCTGACCGCCATCGTCACCAACTTTTTGGGTAAAGAGCTGAAAGATGATGAGGTTTATCTGGAACGGTTGAAAAAGCACGAAGTGACGCTACGCAGCACAAGCACGCAGGAGATACAACCTGGGGCAAAACTGTCTGTACTGTTATTCTTGCTCGGCATTGTCGCCGTTGTGTTTTATGCCACGGCGATCAGCGATACCGTCAAGCTGATTGCTCATCCTGTATTACCACGGAATGAAGCAATCGTAGTGTTCATGCTGACGATCGCCACGCTTATCTGCATCACCTGTAAAATTGATACCAGCAGAGTGCTGTCAGCCAGTACATTCAAATCAGGGATGAGTGCGTGTGTCTGCGTGATGGGTGTAGCCTGGTTGGGTGATACCTTCGTCAAAGCGCATATCACCGACATTCAGGAAACAGCGGGAACGCTCTTGCAAAGCTACCCGTGGATGCTGGCTATTGTATTGTTCTTTGCCTCCATGCTGCTCTATTCACAGGCTGCAACAGCCAAAGCATTGATGCCTGCCGCATTGTTGCTCGGCGTCTCTCCTGTAACAGCGGTCGCGTCATTCGCTGCGGTATCTGCTCTGTTCGTCTTACCAACCTACCCGACCTTGCTGGCCGCCGTAGAAATGGATGACACAGGATCAACCCGCATCGGGAAATATGTGTTTAATCACTCGTTCATTATTCCGGGCGTGCTGACAATTACGCTCTCTGTCATCTTTGGGTTTATTCTCGGCAATATTCTGCTGTAGCCCGTGGAGGAATAATCACTAGATACCTGTTGCATTGATTAAGTTCGCTTTCAACGCGCTAAAGACGTCGCATGAAAAGCCAGAAAATAAACTGGCTTTTCATGTCGACAGAAAACATTAAGACAAGCTTTCTGCTCCGCTCAGTTGCCAATTACACCCCCTAAAACCAAGACAATCACAGCTTTAGTAAATAAATTTAATCACGGTAAAATAGATTCAAAATAATCCGCCCAATGACATCCGGCCGGATAACCAATGGCCAATATCGTGCATAAAGCGCCACACCTCAGTAATAAAAAATAGTACGTCTGACAAAGTATCCGGACCATCCATTTTCACGTGTCAAACGCTATTGAATAGTTACGTTTCTCATTATATTCATAATAAGATATAGGAGTTTTTAATTATTATATTGCTTACTATATTCATAGTAATTATCTGAAATTATTATATTTAATATTATGTCACCCTGAAAGGATCTGCCATTACTTAAGCCATTATCTTGATAATATTATGATTATTTATAGTATTTACTCTGACTGTGATTATACAGACTGAACAGGATCTCATATGCCAACATAACTCATTAACCTAACCAAGACTGATGGTTTATTTAACGGTATTAAATTAAAAAACAGAACAATATTCCATAATATCAAAAAAACAGGTTCAGGTTAAAAAAATAGACATTTTTATATAAACAAACCTAGAATCCAAAACAAACATAAACTATAAATAAACTTGCCATTAAAGAAGTAACAAATAGACCACGTGAATTTATTTCAGCGCTTATACGACAGAGTGTATAGAGAGACAGATAATCTATCTATGTCGAAAACAATCCATTAAATTAAGGAATAAACACTATGAAAAGAAATATAGGGCGATGGAATCGCCGCTTGTGTTATACCGCGACCTTATTTCTAGCCATGGCTGGGGCTGCTCATGCAAGTACCGTAAATATTAATACCGATGTCGGATATCAAGTTGTTCGAGGCTTTGGCGGTATGAATGGATCGGGTTGGATTAATGACCTAACAACAGCACAAGTTAACACTGCATTCGGTAATAATTCCGGCCAAATGGGATTATCCATTATGCGGATGCGAATTGATCCAGACTCCAGCCACTGGAACTTACAGGTTGCTAGTGCAAGTAAAGCTTACGCTCTTGGTGCAACGCTGATGGCAACGCCCTGGAGCCCGCCAGCCTATATGAAAAGTAATAACAGTCTGATCAATGGAGGAACGTTACTTCCTTCCTATTATTATGGTTACACCACTCATCTACTCAATTTTGCAAGTTATATGAAAACCAATGGTGCGCCACTATATGCCATTTCAATACAGAATGAGCCTGACTGGCAACCAGCTTATGAATCCTGTGAATGGAGCGGTGGTGATTTTAAAAATTATATCAAATCACAAGGTTCAAGATTTGGCTCTCTCAAAGTCATTATTGCGGAATCGCTAAATTTTAATCATTCACTAACCGATCCAGTATTAAACGATAGTACGGCGTCTCAGTATGTGTCGATTATAGGGGGACATCTCTATGGTACGACGCCAACAGCCTATCCCTTAGCTCGTAACGCCGGTAAACAAGTGTGGATGACTGAGCATTTGATTGACGAAAAGCAATCTGGCAATGACTGGACATCTGCACTAAATGTCGCAAACGAACTGCATAACAGTATGGTTGCCAACTTTAATGCTTATGTTTGGTGGTACATTCGCCGTTCTTATGGTCTGATGACTGAAGATGGCAATATAAGTAAACGTGGTTATGTCATGTCACAATATGCCAAGTTTGTTCGTCCTGGATTTCAGCGTATTCAGGCGACCGAAAATCCACAATCCAATATTCATTTGACAGCTTATAAGGGAGCATCTAACGATAAATTGGTTATCGTTGCTGTCAACACCAACGACTCAAACCAAAGCCTAACGCTGAATATTACAAACTCAAATGTAAGTGCGCTCAAAAAATATAGCACTTCAGCAACACTCAATGTCGGCTATGGCGGTAATACCCAGTTAAGTAGCGGTAAAGCCACATTATGGTTGAACCCCAAAAGCGTCACAACGTTTGTCAGTGATTAACATGTTGGCGTTAACGTGAAGACGCGAAAAGTGGGCTGTTGATAGGCGTTCACCAACATGGTCAACACTGAGCAAGCGTTTCAGGTAACACAACGCTTTTGCAAATTACCGACATTTCAAACATTGCCGCCGATATGATGATTGACTGGCGGCACATAAATTAAGGATTCAGTAGCGAACGGCTCATGCGGGAAATGCGCGGGCCACTAACTACGGCCGCCAGCGCAGCAAAGGTACCTGCGGCAATCAGCGAAATGTGAGTGCCTTGCCCGCCAAACTGGTTGAACATTAACGCCACCAGAGCCGCCCCCATCGTTTGTCCGACCAGCCGTGCGGTGCCCAACATGCCGCTGGCACCGCCGCTACGATGGCGGGGAGCGGCACTGATAATAGTGTGGTTATTCGGCGACTGAAACAATCCGAAGCCAACGCCGCACAATATCATACGCAAACAGATATCCAGATAACCTGGTGCGGCAGGCAACCAAGCCAGCGAAAAGAGCCCCAGCGAGAACAACGTCAGGCCGATGGTACACAATATTCCAGCATTGACACGCTCCAGCAACCTGCCCGCCAACGGCGCCGTCACCATAATCGCCAGTGGCCAGGGCGTCAGCAATAAACCGGTTTCAATTTCACTCAGTCCCAGCGTATTCTGAAAATAGAATGGAATCGACACCATCGCCAGCATCTGCGCACAAAAAGAGCTGATTGAGGTACCCATCGACAGCGCAAACACCGGGATCCGTAGCAGGTCCACCGGCAACAGCGGGTACGTCTGGCTCAACTGACGTCGGAAGAAATAAAGCCCGACCAACAGTGTCAGCATCAGTTCTCCCAGCACCAACCACAGATTCTGATTATGAGCAAAGCCCCCCAACGCGATAAAGAATAGGCCAAAAGTCAACGCGTTAAGCAGTGCGCTCGGTGTGTCGAAACGCGACGATCGCCGCCCTTCATTGCACGGCAGAAAACGCCACCCTAATATCAGAGCTACGATGCCGAACGGCACGTTAATAGCAAACAGCCACTGCCACGACGCCATGCCCAAAATACCTGCCGCAATGGTCGGCCCAGCAGCACTGGCCACCGCCACCACCAGAGAATTGATCGCGATGCCTCGCCCTAAGCGGTCCTTGGGGTAAATCAGCCGGACCAGCGCGATATTGACACTCATCAGTGCCGCCGCCGCCAGACCTTGCAGGATTCGCGCCAGCGTCAGCGTCGTCAGTGAATCCGACAGTGAACACACCAGCGACATCAGGGTAAACAACACCAGCCCTACCATATAGATACGGCGATAACCAATGATATCGCCGAGCGATGAAAACGGCAGCAACGTCATGGTGATTGCCAGTTGATAGGCATTAATCACCCAGATCGAAGACGCTGGGCTGGCATTAAAATCAGCGGCGATGGTGGGCAACGCTACGTTGACGATCGCCCCGTCCAGCACCGCCATGGTGATACCGAAAGCAATAGTGAGAATGGCGCCAATCCGCATTGGCATCGGTAATCCGTCGCCGACGGACACCGTCACCTGACTGGAAAAAACAGATTTCAAGATAAGATCCGAATACGAAAGGAGTGAAGTACGAGCCCGGTTATTCGCCGTGCGTTTTTATCTTTGTTACCCTACTGTGTTTAACTGGGAAGCGCAATCATCCGCATGTGGGGGATAATCAATAAGCACGCAGGGCTAATCATACGGTTGGTGCCAGTTAACCATCCACCAGTGTCGTACTGTGACTTCATCAGTGATCAATCCGCACAACATCCTACTGGCTAGCCCGGCGCGAGACCTTCCGGCATAATGACCGAGGTTTAGCGTTCTTCGGAATCTTAGCTCCGGTTATGCGTCGCCCCGTTAAAACTGCCTATATTCTATTTTCTACTTAAAACTCATTGAAATACTCTTATCGCTTTCTTTATGCCCCGCTGAATAACAATTACTGGCCGCTGAGTAGAATGGAATAAGCGTTACCGCCTTGATCTTTTTTTTGCGGGAACAGCCCCAGGAATTGCTGATGTTGTATTCACACATATAGCGCTTATGTGCCAACACAGTTTTTTGACCTGATCATACACACTACATCAGCCTCGGCGATATGTCTGAAATGTGGTGGATTAAGGGCCTATTGCTTGTTTAAGTAACGTGTTGTGGAGGGGAATATGAGGAAAAATACCGGACTTGCTATTTTCGCTGCCGGAGCGCTGTTTGCAGCAGGATTCAGTGCATCAGCTTTCGCCGGGCCACCTGGCCCAGGCCCTGGTCCGTGGCTAGGGCCTGGTTGGTGGGGACCGATGTGGTATCCGGGACCTGTCGTCGTCGTCAGGCCGGACCCAAGGCCGAGAGTGATTTATGCTCCGCCGCCGCAACCTCAGGTATGGGTTGAAAAAACACCGACGTACCATTATTACTGTCGCCACCCAACCGGGTATTACCCAAAAATCGCTCGTTGCCCCAGTGGGTGGATGAAAGTGGTGTCTGATAAACCGTAATACCAATGAAGTCTCATCAGGAAGGGGGAAGGACTAGCGAATGAAAAAGAATTGTGCAGTAGTCGGCATCGTGCTACTTGCGAGCGCCGAACTAACGGGGTGCGTATCCACACCTACAGCACCAACAGTGATATCCCTGCCCGGTAATGGTAAAAGTTATGAGCAATTCCAGGCCGACGACGCCGTCTGTAAGAATACGGCCTATCGTTCGCTCAATGGTGAGGCAAACACCGCCAACAATCAAAGTATAGGCACTGCCGCCGCTGGCGCAGCTATTGGTACTGCAGCAGGAACGCTATTGGGAGCAGCAAGCGGAGCACCGAGAGGTACAGCCAATGGTGTGGCAGTAGGCGCAGCCAGTGGCTTGCTGATAGGATCAGCGATCGCCAGTGGTAACGGTGAGCGTACCCAAAGCACCTTGCAAGACCAGTTTGATGCTATCTATATGCAATGTATGTACGCGAAGGGAGAAAAAATTCCGCAAGCGTATTCCTGGGATCAACCTTCCAACACATCAGACGTGCCACCAGACTATAACAGTAGTGGGTATGACAATAACGCCTCAGCGGTACCGCCAGATTATCCTCCACAGTAGTATTCACGTATGAACGCAGCTAAGAACATGGGCGTATTCTCATCTCATTCAGGGGTATGACGCGATTAAAGCAGCAACACAGGCCACCGGCTGATTATTCATCATTCTGGCAAAGGTCAGGACAAAGGGACCCGGGGCTCCAGCGTCTTCCGTGCCTCGCTGGACGTGGAATTTAACGTCAGACGTGAAGGTGATGGCGGCGCGTTGATCCTCAGTCGCACCAAGATGAAGGAAGTGGAATAACTGCCGCGTCGCGCCTATGACCTGAATGCTGCCGATCTGTACGTGGACGATGATGACGACCAAATCACTTCGCTGGCGCTGAACGATGAAGGCCGTGAAGTCAGAGAGGATGAGGCTGCCAGCGATCCCGATTTAGCCGGTATCCCTCGGCTGACGGAAAACCATTTTGCCCTCTGGCAGGCTATTCGCTCACGCACGGCCAACGGCGAAGGCTGTACTCGTTCATTGGTGCGTGACGACATGCGGGCAATGGGCTTTGATGTGAACAAGAAGTTCACCCGCTGGCTGGACAAACTGGAAAAAGATGGCCTGATCGCCTTTGAGGGGGAACGGATCACGCCGTTATCGCAACGGAATAAGATGGGGGATTAAACGGGGGAAAGTGGGGGCGAACGGATAACGTGTCCCTCTATCTGGCATTTTCCCCCACTTCCCACGCATATATAGACGCGAAGTGGGGGAATAACTTAACTCAATAATAAATAAACATTTTTAACAGAGTCATAAAAATCAGGTGGGGGAAGCCGTGATCCCTGAGTAAGTGGGGGAAAGGTGGGAGATGGTTTGCTAATGTTTTACTCTGCCGACACACTCTAAATATAACATTTGAGTTATTATAACCTATGAGTTATATTCCCCATTAAGAAGGGGACTGACATGTATGAATTGATTTTTCACCCCGAAGCTGCAAACGAAATTTATGGCCTCGAACCTGTTATGCAGGCAAAAGCGCTTAAAGGGCTTGAAAAACTTGAAGCTAAAGGGCCCGAGCTAAGATATCCAGACACGGATATCATTGAAGCTGGATTATTTGAGCTACGGGTTGGTAGAAAAGACATAAGCAGAACGTTTTTTGCTTACGCAAAAGGACGTAAGATCTATATTTTAAGGACATTCGTAAAGAAAACCCCTAAGACCCCGAAAGCTGAAATAGCGCTAGCAAAGTCAAGATGGGAGGAACTGAAAGATGGCAGTTAAAGGTATCAACTTCTCTGAAGTTAAAGCGAAAGCGCTTTCTAATCATGAAGTTAAAAAAGCGTATGAGGACGAAACTCAAGAAGAAGCGCTTCGCGCTGTTCTGATCGAAATGAAGTCCAAATCAGGTCTAACAAGTACAGAGATCGCAGCTCGCATGGGTGTAAGCCAACCGGCGGTGAGCCGCCTTGAGAGAAATGTTTCCAGTGCCAGTATCTCAACCTTACAACGATATGCCGCTGCTTGCGGGATGCAACTTAAGCTGTCACTGGGTTAAGATTAGCGCGGTATCCACACGCCGGATTTTGAGCAGGCCTGCCGGTTAGCATCGGTGCTACACGTTCCGACTTGCTACTTCTTCTATACATTGGAAAACGATCTGGTAAAAATGATACTTGGGTATGATGAGTAGCTGGAAAATCATCCACATAAGAAAGATGAGCGCCAGCCCCTCCCAAAAAAGGGGCTGGCGCGGCGCTTAATGCATAGGCTTTAGATACAGGATACGCCCCCGTATTTCTATCGATTATGCTTGCTTCAGTCTGGCGATAAACACCTGCATATCAAAGTGATTAACAACACGCCCAGCATCAACATCGGCAAGTCCCTGTAAGACCCTCTGATGACGCTGTTCTTCTTTAATCAGAGAAGTGAGCGCTACTGTTGGTTTTTCCGTTTTTTTCATAGCTAACCCCCTAATGAATCAGATATTTTTAAACTCATACGGCACCACATACTCATCCCGATTGGCATCCAGATAGTCCGCCCACCATTGCAGCATTAGCCTACGCTCATCCAGATGTTCCGCCTTGTGGATGTAAGCCGCACGTACCGAGTTACGTTCCATATGGCTCATCTGCCGCTCTACCGCATCCCTAGACCACAATCCTGATTCAATCAAAGAGCTACAAGCCATAGTACGAAAACCGTGGCCGCAGACTTCAACCTTAGTATCATACCCCATTACCCGCAGCGCGTTATTCACCGTGTTTCCGCTCATGGGCTTACGCGGATTGTGATCGCCAATAAAGATCAGTTCATGGTCACCGCTAACTTGCTGTATTTGCTTGAGGATAACCAACGCCTGCCGGGAAAGTGGCACCAAGTGCGGAGTACGCATTTTAGAACCGCGATGGGAATGTTTCACACCTTCGATGGGTTCACGCTCAGGGGGAATGGTCCACATTGAAGTTTCAAAATCGATCTCCGACCAACGAGCAAAACGCAGTTCGCTGGAGCGGATAAAAACGCACAGCGTAAGTTTTAAGGCCAGTCTGATTAACGCTCGCCCTTTGTAGCGTTCAATCCGTGCTAGAAAGTCAGGCAGTTTATCAAGCTTCAAGGCTGGCCGATATGTCGCCTTTGGCGCGGCTATCGCGCCGAAGAGGTCTTGCGCGGGGTTGCGCTCTATCAGGTCGTTCTGCACCGCGTAACGCATGATATCGGTGACGCGCTGGCGCAGCCGTGACGCCAAATCAAGATGACCGTTCTGTTCGACGATTTTCAGCGGTTCAAGCAGGTCTTTAGTTTTCAGGTCAGCAATGTGGCGCTGGCCTATGGCAGGCAGAATATTACGCTCCATATCACGCCATACCCGTCCGGCGTGCGTTTCTGACCAGCGGTTTTGGCTAATGTTCCGGTGCCAATCCTTTGCCACCTTTTCAAAGGTGTTCAGCGCATCCTGTGCCTGTTCTTTCTCTTCTTCCCGCTTTTCCGTTGGGTGGATGCCTTCTGACAGCAGTAATCGCACCTCGTCGCGTTTCTCCCTAGCCTTCGCCAGCGAGACCAGCGGATAGGCACCGAACGCAATCCGGCTTTCCTTACCTTCAAAGCGATATTTGAGATACCAGCGCTTAGAGCCGTTAGGACTCACCAAAAGATACAGGCCATGCACGTCCGCTAGTTTATAGGCTTTCTCGCGTGGCCTGGCGGTACGGGCAACGACGTCAGTCAGGGCCATAATTGGGGGTCAACTCATAATCGAAGCGAATTGACCCTTATCTTGACCCCCAAATAATCTGGATTACAACGGATGCAAAAAGACTGCTGTGGAAAAAACACACAATCCGCCCAGACAATAAAATCAGATTAAATCGTTATTTAACAATGATGTATGGAAGTCAGTGGACGATAGCGGACATGAAAAAAGCCCCCTAAGGTGACTTAATTTTCATACGATGGTGCGAAGGCCGGACTCGAACATCGCAACTATCCTTATGATTTAAAATGTGTAATGTAAAACATAATATCAATGATACCATCACTGATACCATCAGTCCCGATTGGTGATAATCGAACATTGCTAATTAAGGGCTTATCCTTATATGAAAGATGTAGCAGATTTCAATCTAATCCTAAACCCAACTTGTTGTGTTAGCTCTCACGACGTACTAACAAACCTATTATGGGCAAAAACCACCTCTCTTACCAACTGATAATCGTCAAAAGTCTAATAACATAATCAACTGATAATAAATAATTTTATGCTCTGTCTTGATTCTATGGCACACCTACATATATTTGATCTAAATCATATTTTTATTCGTATTAAAGAGCTTTCCATTGATTCTTGGAGTTATGTAGCCATAAAGAGATAAGAACTGGAGGCGACAAGTTCCACTTATGGGAACATTGTATTGACATTCAGAATCACCACACTTATTCTGGTTCCCAAATGGAGAACATCAATGCGACTAATCGGCAAGCAAAGGCTTCAAGTGCTAAGTGGTACTAACCCTGAAACGGATGTTTGGCTTTCCGCTTGGGTTGCAGAGCTCACTAACGCTTACTGGAAAGATGCTAAGGGAGTTTTAGATGCTTTCCCCAGAGCACAACAGATTGATAATTTGTGCTATGTGTTCTTTGTTCGAGGCATTAAATCGCAGGGCATAAAAGTAACATTTCAGTTTGAAAGGAGCATTGCGGTGATTAACCAGGTGGTATCTAAATGAGTAAACTTACTGAAGTTCGGGTTATTCGAACTGAAGAACAATATCATGCGGCCCTTTCAGAAGTTGAGAGATTACTCAGATTGGATCTTCCTGCAGGATCTGAAGAATCAGAACGTCTTGATTTACTTACAGTTGTTATTGAAAATTATGAAAATGCTAACTATCCAGTAACACCGGTAGATCCAATCGAGGCAATCAAATTCCGAATGGACGAACAGGGCTTACGCCAAGCGGATCTGACCCCATATTTTGGAACAAAAAGTCGTGTATCAGAGGTGTTATCGGGAAAACGTCCTTTAACCGTTGCTATGATCAAAGCCTTATCAATAGGTTTAGGTATGTCTTCTCAAACGTTATTGGGCTTAGAAACAGAAACTGGATATGCAAATCGTTCTCCAGTTGAGGAGGTTAATTGGTCAAAATTTCCTATAAAGGAAATGCTTTCCAAAGGTTGGATAGAAAATGTTGTCTCGCAAACAAAGACGACAACAGAAGAAAAAGTCAAAAATTTCATTGAGGGTTTGGGAGCGAATTTTTCTACAGCAGCCTTCAAGCGAACACTTAACGGAGAGTCTTACTCACCTACAACTGTTTATAAATTACATGCATGGATTGCAAGAGTTGTCCAGAAAGCCAGGGAAAAAAACCTCGCGACTAAATTTAAGCATAATTGCATAACTAAAGATTTTTTAAAAGAGATCGCACATTTAAGTTGGTCCGAATATGGGCCTCTATTAGCGGTGGAGTTCTTAGAAAAAAATGGGATTTGTGTGATCATTGAACCTTGTCTGACTGGTACTGCTGTTGATGGGGCTGCTCTGAGGGATATTGACGGTAGACCAATTATTGCACTCACTTTAAGACAAGATCGTTTGGATAATTTCTGGTTTACACTTTTACATGAGTTAGTCCATATCTGGAAACATGCAGATTCTACTAACACATTTATCGATGACATTGAAACACTCAAGAATAGTACAGACAAAATGGAAGCAGAGGCTAATCGGATAGCCAGAGATACTCTCATTCCTCGCGTCATTTGGAAACGGAGTTCAGCTTACTTAAATCCCAGCACAATCACGATAGATGAGCTTTCAAGAGAATTAAGAATTCATCCTGCAATAATAGCAGGAAGAATTAGAAGAGAAACTGGAAAATACAATCAATTTTCTGATTTAGTTGGTCAAGGTGAAGTAAGAAAGCATTTCCCTAATCATATTTGGTAGACGAGGTGTCTATATGTACCCTAAATATATGCCGATTTTAAAAGCAAAGAAAGGTGAGTTAGATGCCATTAAGTCTATGCTTCCTTATCCCCACGTTATGAGGGACATGCTTCCGATTTTTGAAATCCCATATCTGTCGAAAAAACAGAGGACAAATAAAAAATATTCTAATATAGGTAATCCAGTTGAGTTTTTTCTAAACAATACAATTAAAACATTATCCGATAGGATGCAAAAGTTCCCTATGGGGATTGATATAAGCAGATGGCCTCCAAACTCTTCTCTTGAAACAGGAGAGCATATTTTGAGTCATCTCACCAGTGCCTTAAGAAATGCTGGGTGCAATATCATTCCTGTCGTCGGTTACGACCGATGGGAAGATGATGAGTATGCAACTACTTTGCAACAATTAGGTACAAGCTATACTAACTTTGTAATTCGGTTAAACTCCTTTGCTTTTGAAGATATGATCGAAGAGGAACCTTTTATTGAAACAATAGAAGGCATTTTAACCTCGCTGGGTGCAATGCCAGAAAATTGCTCGGTAATGATAGATTTAGAAGATATAACTAAAACATCAATAGTTGATCTAAATGAAACAGTACAGAGAGCACTGGATTCATTATACAAGTATAATTTTAAATTTATTTCAATTGCGGGAAGTTCAATAACAAGTGATATTAATGGAATGGTTCCTACCCACAATTCAGAAGGTATAGTTATCCGTAAAGAGGCTAAGGTATGGAAAGCATTTAAAAAATTCCAACCTGATTTAAATTTAGTATTTGGAGATTATGGTATCGTTAATCCCTCTATCGGAGATGACATCATTGCACCTGATGCTAACGGTAAGATTAGATACACTATAGACGATAGCCTTTTCGTTGTAAGAGGCTATTCTCGTGCTACCGGTAAAAAGGGAGCACAAATGCAAGATTTGTGTAAGGTACTGGTTTCATCTCCACATTATAAAGGTGAGAAATTTAGCTGGGGTGATAAAAAGATTTATGAATGTGCCAATGAAGAATTTGTTGGTAATACTACGAATTGGGTATCAATAGATACTACACATCATGTAACTCATGTAGTTGCAGAAGTTAGAGAATTCGAATTGATTCTTCAACATCAAAGAGACTACCAAAAGCAAAAACAGAACTAACTGCAAAGCAAATTTTCAATCATAATTAATTCACTGAAGTAATTTTAGCAGCAAAAATTCAGTGAATTAATTTATGATTCTAGGATTTCTTAGAAATACATACTGTTCCATTAAGGATATGCTTTCATTATTTACAGTAATAGAACTGAAGAACATTTTCAACTTTCGAAAAGCTGAGTCCAGAAAGCACTATCAATTAAATATATTACAATTTAATTGTCTTATACCTAATTAGGCAAGAGAATAGATATTATCTAACAATAGGAAAAAAATATGTCATACACTATCAATAACACTATTTATACTACTAAGAAAGATATAATCAGTCAGGCACAAAGCATTCTAAACAAAACCAAAGACAATCAAGAAGTGAGCATCAGTGATTATAATTTTCTGATCGAATTATTTAAAAATCACGATGAGTGGGAAGAAAAAAGTAAGAATGAATGTATAGGAATCACAGCAGGTAGATCACTACATGGCACCAGATGTTTTTATTTGAGAACAAAAGCAGGCTTAGAGGATATTTCTTTTCATTATGCGATTAAATGCCTCAAAAAATAACCAATATGTACATTTTTGGTCAGATCAGTCGTAGTCCACCAAAAGCTGATCATTTGATATACTTCTTTGCATTATTAGCAATGCGAATGTCTTTCGTTGAGTTCCTAAGATGAATTTCCACCTCTTCTTTTGAAGAAAGATGTTCTGGCATAATCATTATGTCATTAAATTGCAAATTTAGTTGTGGCATACAAAAGAAGAAATGAAATAAAAACTCTGGAATTAAAAATATATAATGGTAACAATTATCAGAATCAATTTTGAATGGAGTTGTTGCAATGGGAAAAAAATCACTGTCGTTGACATGAATGATTAATGGCACAGAATAATCAGATTCGCGTAGAAGATATTTTCTAATCTTAATTAACTCTTTTCTTACTATGCGAGGCACTCTCTCGCACACTATATTCCTAAATAAATTTAACATAGCAAAATATTTAATTACAGAGACTCTTTCATCTGTAAAATAAAGAATGTCTTGACCATTTAATTTGCTACAAAATTCCTTTTGGTATGCTAATACCTTTTTCTGCCTCACATCTGTTCTTTGCAGTTCACGAATAATTCTCGCCATCGCAGTTTCTTTTTCAGAAAATAACTCTTCACATGCAGAACAAAGGAGAATTTGTTTTTCTTGACGTGTTGATTTCTGTAGAAGACCTAAACGGCTATCAACAATCATTGGAGAACAATCGTTTATTTTCTCATATGGCTGACATTCGCGAATAATTTTATAAACAAACTTAGAAATCAAATGGCTCTGGACAAGTTCTTTATTTTTACGGCAAAGTGGACATTTGTTAATTTTTAACATTAATTACACCAAACGGATAATAAAAAATCTAATACATGTTAGTATGCACATGTACTACGGACAAAGCGCGATCAGACAACTTTCTGGCTTAAAGAGTTATGACTATATGCTAGGCAACTGACATAAAGAAGAATAATAATGTATGTTAGATATACTGTAATACGTCAACAGTAACACATTAAAGCACATAAAATCAACAATTTATGGTGAGATATGGAGATTAATGAATTCATAGCAAAGTATCGAAATCATCCAGTGCTCTTCATCGGAACTGGGTTTAGCTTGCGATATCTCTCTAATTCCTATGATTGGAATGGTTTACTCTCACATATTTGTTTCGAACTCACTGGTGATAAAGAAACATATCTTGATATTGTCCACTCCCCGTTATCTGAGGCACTCCTGATTAGAGTTTTCTAACTGTTTCCGGTATACGGTAAATGTCAAGGTAGTTGTCACCCCTGGTTAATTTAAGCTACCTGTTTTTCCCGCTCCGGATTCAGTGTTACCGGACCTTCCGGCTGCCAGTTTCTCGTTCTGCCTGACCAGCGCTCAGGATGGGCTTTCTGTGCCATCCGGTACAGGTCATCACGCTGCTTCAGCAGGGCATTATCTTCGCCACGGTGACGCTGCCCCGGCGTCACATACCGTATCCCGCTGTGACGGTGCTCTTCGTTGTACCAGCGGGTAAATTTCTCCACCCACTGACGGGCCTCACCCAGCGTTCTGAACCCCGACGACGGCCACTGTGGCACATATTTCAGCGTACGGAACAGCGACTCTGCATACGCGTTATCGTTACTCACCCGTGGCCTGCTGTGGGACGGCGTGATATTCAGTTCATACAGTTCACCCAGTGTCAGCTACCGTGTTAAGTCAAGAAAAAATAGATTCAACTTTTGGTGAATCGCACCCTGTGCACTGAGGGACCGTCAGCAAACTGCCTGCGCTATCTTTTGATTTATCGTAGGCACCTATCTAATCGGCTACCACTGATTTACGTTAATGAATCCAGTGCCACATGGAACCATCGCATCATGTCACTTTGCATGCATCGTGCTCATCAGAAAAGCGGTATTCTGCATCGAACGGTTTTTGTGTTTTCAGTACACCATAGCACCAGTGAACAAGTTTTCGCATCAGGGCACCAATGGCACACATTTTTGCCTTACCACGCTGGCATAATCGCTCATACATTGCCTTCATCGCCGGGTTAAATCTCATGCCGCACAACGAAGCCAGATAGAGTTTTGCACGGATCTCCGGCGGCCCGATTTTTGACAACCGTCCCCGTCCTCTGACTGAAGTACCTGAGTTCTTTTCAACAGGCACTACACCGAGAAAGGCAGCGACCTGTTGCGCTGTTTCGAAGTGATGGCTACCCAGGATAACCAGCATATTCAGACCCAACAGAAAACCTACGGATTTTATTGATGTCAGCAGGTCAAAATTCTTTTTTAATTCAGGATCCTGATCGAGATGACTTTGTATGAGAGCGTCCAGGTGCTTCAGTTCTGCACCTAAACTTCGGAGCATGTTTTCTATAGATACAGTAATAACAGCGGGGGTATCAGTTGCCCTTGCATTTTCCAGCCTGTTTTTTTCGCGGATACTGTCTGCGACAAGAGCATCGCGACGATGCAAAAGCGCACTGAGATGGAGGATGTTGTCCGGCGGCGGGCTCCACGCTTCAGGTGCTTTAAGCGCGCCGTAACAGGCAAGCATATAAGCATCAACCCTGTCATTTTTCGTCAGGATCCCCATACCACGGGCAAATTCTCTACTGCGGTATGGATTGGCAAGCGATATCATCGCACCGGCCTTGTGAAGGCCATATGCTAATGATTCGTGATAAACGCCCGTGGCTTCCATAATGATATGAACATTTTTCAACCCGACGTTCTGTTTGCAGAGCCAACTAATTACAGCAATGACCGCATTAAAATCGTTTTTAAGCTTGCGCGTTTTCACCTTGCCTTTTACGCCATCACACAGCAGACACAAATCCAGGGTTTTCTTGCTGACGTCAACACCTAACTGAAACATAGCCGTTTCTCCTTTCACAGAACCATCACGCCTATTACCCTTGTACATGCAGAGTCATCGCTCTTGGCAACCGTTCAATGTTAATGCTGGCGTGAAAGGTGAAGCGGAGGGTTTTAGCTGACACCGAAGGTCGTAGCCTTAAGGATAGTTACTGACTCACTCCGCCTCATGTGCTGGTAGCTAACCACCACATTGTTATTACATACAAGGATAGTTGTCACCCCCTCTGAAAAATAATTCTGAGGATAACGGAGTGACAAATGAAACGAATTTCCCCTGAGCGTAAAGCGTCAGTGCTGGCAAAACTGCTGCCCCCTTACAACATGACCGTGGCCGCTGTTGCACAGATGGATGGAATATCTGAAGCTACTCTGTATAACTGGCGAAATCAGGCTAAAGCAGAGGGGAAACCGGTGCCCGGTGCAGACAAAAACGGTGAACAGTGGTCAGCAGAAGCGCGCTTTGCCACCATCGTGGAAACCGCCACGCTTTCTGAGGCTGAAGTCGCAGAGTACTGCCGTAAAAAAGGCCTTTATCCGGAACAACTGACGCAGTGGAAGCAGGCCTTTTTACAGACCTCTGCGCCGGATGATAAAGCCGCGCTGAAACAGAGCCAGAAAGAGAATAAACAGCTGAAGAGAGAGCTGGCCCGTAAGGAGAAGGCACTGGCGGAGGCGGCTGCGATACTGGTACTACGAAAAAAGCTCAGGGATTATTACGGGGAAACGGACGGGGAAGACTGACGCCTGAAGATGAGCGCCGGCAGTTCATCCTGTGGATTAATGAAGCCGTGGCATCCGGAGCCCGACGTGTTATCGCCTGCCGGGAAGTCAGTCTGAGTCTGCGTACCTGGCGGCGGTGGCAAAAGTGTCGGGAGGATGGTCGTCCGGGGGCCGTAAGGCCCACCCCGGGAAATCGCCTCAGCACAGAGGAAGAGCAACAGATACGGGATATCTGCCACCGGCCGGAGTATGCGAGCCTGCCTCCGACCCAAATTGTGCCACGACTGGCAGATAAAGGTATTTATCTGGCGAGCGAATCAACCTTTTATCGGGTGCTGCGCCGTTATGGAGAAGTTCATCGGCGGGGACGTCAGTTACGGCCACAGCGGGTGCCGGTGCCGACAACCTTCACCGCCAGTGAGCCCTGCCAGGTGTGGTCATGGGACATCACCTGGTTACCCTCAGTGGTGCGCGGTCGCTGGTTTTACCTGTATATGATAATCGACCTGTACAGCCGGAAAATCACGGGTTACGAAGTGCATGAAACGGAAAGTGGCGAACAGGCCGCGGCCTTAATGCAGCGCAGTGTGATGCGTGAGGGATGCTGGCGTCAGCCCCTGGTGCTGCATGCGGATAACGGGGCCGCAATGAAATCACAGACCCTGCAGATGAAACTCGGTAGCTGTCAACGAAGTTGACACCCTTATTCGTTTTTACGCTGCAGATTTTAGCCCGGTTTCTGGCTTGTCTGGATTCAACATTACTACATCTACCCGCTGCCACTGACGGCATGAGGCTGACCACCGTTCCGGTCGGGCTTTTTTAGCCATGTCATACAAGGCTTTTCGTTTTGCCAGCAGGCTTATATCTTCTCCCTGATGCCGTTGTTCTGGTGTGACATAACTGATCGCGCCATGCCGATGCTCCTTGTTATACCACCGGCTAAAGCCCTCCACCCAACGCCGGGCTTCAGCCAGATCCAGGAAGCCTGATGACGGCCACGACGGAGCATATTTTAGCGTTCTGAACAGCGACTCCACATACGGATTATCGTTGCTGACTCGTGGTCGGCTGTGCGAACCCGTGATGTTCAGTTCTTCCAGTTTCGCTTTCAGCGTCTGGGATTTCATCGGCGCACCATTGTCGGCATGTAACACTAACGGATGGCGGTAACACCGTTCACGTAACACGGTGCGGTGCAGCAGCGCGGCCGCTCGCTCGCCGCTTTCCTCTTCGTGAACCTCGTAACCGACGATTTTACGGCTAAAAATATCTTCTATCAGATACAGATAAAAATAGCGGCCGCGAACCCTGGAGGCCAGCCAGGTGACGTCCCACGTCCACACTTGGCATGGCCCAACAGCCTGATAGCGGGTCGGTTTATTCACCTTCAGCGGTGCGCGGCTACGGCCACGGTGATGTACTTGACCCTGCCGCCGCAGTACCCGGTAAAACGTCGATTCACTGGCCAGATAGAGGCCCTTGTCCGCCAGCCGTGGCACGATCTGCGCCGGCGGCAGGCTGGCATATTCCGGCTCATTACATACCGTGACTATCTGATGCTCTTCTTCGGCGGTCAGTTTATTGGCTGGTACCGGACGCTCTGCCGTGGGACGACGGTCTTCAGCCTGGTGATTCCAGCGCCGCCAGGTGCTCAGGCTTAACCCTGCTTCCCGACAAGCGGGGATCAGACGTGCACCGGCGCTCATGGCTTCACGTATCCATCGGATCAGTCGCACGCATTCGTGAGCGGGGGTCAGTCGTCCTCGTCCGCCTCGCCGTAATACTGATTCAGCTTTTTTCTCAGGACCAGCAGGGCTGCCGCCTCCGCCAGGGCCTTTTCTTTGCGCGCCAATTCACGCTCCAGCCCTTTGATTTTCTTTTGGGCCTGTTTTTGCGACTGCCGGGTATCGACTTGTGGCGTCTGGAGAAAATCCTGTTTCCACTGCGCTATTTGTTCAGGATAAAGCCCTTTGCGACGGCAGTATTCGCTCAGTTCGGCTTCACTGAGTGTGGCGGTTTCAACGATGACGGCAAAACGGGCTTCTGTCGACCAAAGGTCTGTGGTTTTGTTGGCACCGGGCACTGGTTTTCCCTCCAGTTTGGCTTGGACCCGCCAATTATAAAGGGTAGCTTCCGATATCCCTTCCTGTTGTGCAAGTGCGGTGACGGTCATGTTGTAAGGAGGAAGTAATTTAGCTAATACAGCGGCCTTACGCTCTGGTGAATAACGTTTCATAACAGGCTCCGTTGCCCCATAGAGATTTTCAGTTTGGGGTGTCAACTATCCTGCCAGAGGGGGAGAGCACGACACTCAAGACTCAGATCGGCAAACATCTGTTTGAGACGACGATTTTCGTCCTCCAGATCTTTCATCTTTTTGATATCCGAAGCTTCCATACCGCCAAACTTCGCTTTCCAGTTAATGGGATGGACTACCTCCCCCCTCTGCGGTTAACTGTACGAAATATGCTCAGCAGGAGAGTCACCATGAATATCGTATTTCTGGGTATTGATCTGGCTAAAAATGTTTTCCAGCTTTGTGGATTAAACCAGGCTGGCAAACCGGTTTATACAAAACGTACCGGTCGAAAAGAATTACTCCAGACGGTGGCAAATATTCCTGCCTGTCTGATTGGTGTCGAAGCATCCACAGGCGCATTTTACTGGCAGCGTGAGTTTGAGAAATTGGGTCATAACGTAAAAGTCATCAGCCCACAGCATGTAAAACCTTTTGTCCGTGGGCAAAAAAATGACGGTAACGATGCGCAGGCGATAGCTGTGGCTCTGATGCAACCTACGATGCAGTTTGTTCCACCGAAAAGCTCTGAACAGCAGGATATTCAGGCTCTACACCGTGCAAGACAGCGTATTGTCAATCATCGTACTGCTACAGTCTGTCAAATCCGAGGGCTACTGCTTGATCGGGGAATAACAATCGGTGCGGCAGTCTCAAGAGTTCGTCGTGCCGTTCCGCTTATCCTTGAAGATGCAGAAAATGGTCTCAGTACCCGAATGCGCAGAACGATTGCAGAGCTCTATGATCTTTTTAACGATCTCGGACGGCGTATTAGCTTTTTTGATAAAGAAATAGACGTAGTATTCAGGCCATCCGAAGCTTGTCAGCGAATTGCCAAAGTTAAGGGCATAGGGCCAAAAACTGCCACTGCTGTAGTTGCTGCGATAGGTAAAGGAACAGAATTTAAGAATGGCCGTCATTTTGCTGCATGGCTTGGTTTAGTCCCTCGACAGCACTCAAGCGGCGACAGACAGGTACTGATGAATATGACAAAAAAAGGCGACAAGCATCTGCGGACCCTGTTTATTCATGGTGCCCGCGCTGTCGTCAGAGTTGCCACGAATAACAATGATGGTAGCCTGCATCAGTGGGTTAACCAGTTAAAGGAACGGCGCGGGTTTAATAAAACGACCGTGGCGGTCGCTAACAAGAACGCGAGAATAATCTGGTCGATGCTGAGAAACGATACCGAGTATCAGGCAGTTGGAAGTTAGTACCCAGCCAGACGAGTTGCAGTGTACTGAAAAATGGTGACAGGTTGCACCTGCACAATCGGAACCTGACTATTATATTGGCCTCAGAGGCCGTCCAGTTGTTGAGGCGATTGTGTGCGGATTACCCATTTGGGCACAGGTTAGTTTTCCTGATGCCGGATAGATGTAAGCAACAACCCAAAACCAGATTCTGTACTTGCAAAACGGAGGTAGTCCATAGATGTAGTACGAGGCCTCGGATATCCCCGCTTCGCGACAGACATCTTTGACGGTACGTCCAGCTTCGACGGACTTCAGCACGGCGATAATCTGGTGTTCGGTGAATCGGGCTTTGCGCATGGCGATCTCTTTAAAGGACATAAACAGTATGCCGGAAGATCTCTAAAAATGAATGGGCCGTTTTGCAGGGATACTCACATAGACACCTAATGCCAGAACCTTTTGTTTGCCATCAAAACGGTATTGCAATCGCCAATACTTAGCGCCGTTTGGATTGATTAGCAGGTGCATACCCTGCCCATCCGTGAGTTTGAAGGGTTTATCTGAGGGTTTGGTTGTTCGAACTTTGATATCAGTGAGCGCCATCAGTTGATACCTCCATTGTTGGTATCAAAATCAATCGAACCGAAGATACCACCAGTTATACCATCATTTGTTGGTATATGTGGATAGATGTGAGTGGACGTCAAGAGACATAGAACAGAGGGGAAACAGCGTAACTGCTGGATTTTAGAGACAAAAAAAGACGTCAATAGACGTCGATTTTGTACTATTTGGTGCCGAAGGCCGGACTCGAACCGGCACACCTTGCGGCGGTTGATTTTGAATCAACTGCGTCTACCGATTTCGCCACTTCGGCACTGAAGTAGTATGCGGAAAACGTCGTGGATTATACCGTGGCATTACGCTTGCGCAACCCTAATCCATAAATATCTGACTTGAATGCTGAAAAAATCGTCTCTTTGTACATTATCTCGCAATTATGATGTGTCGCATCAGGTGGTTGCTGATGCATCAGCGGCTTTATCGACGCTTGAGCAATAACAAAATGCTGATAACCAGGAATAGCATACTTGGCAGTAATGCCCCCAGGATCGGCGGAATGTGATACACCAGACTCAACGGTCCGAAGATCTGATCCAGCACATAAAACAGGAAACCGAAGCTAATACCAATCACTATCCTCATACCTGCCGATACACTGCGCAGTGGGCCGAAAATAAAGGATAGTGCCATTAGCATCATCACCGCTACAGAAAAGGGTGAAAACAGCTTGCTCCACATGTTGAGCTGATAGCGATTAGATTCCTGCCCGCTCTGTTTAAGATATTTAATATAATTGTACAAACCATGAATAGAGAGCGCACTGGGGTCAAGGGCTACCGCACTCAATTTGTCTGGTGTCAGATTGGTTTTCCACACGCCACTGAGCATTTGGCTACCACCAATCTGTTTGCTGTTTTGGAGATCAGACTCTTCAACCTGAGACAGCTTCCAGACACCATCATCGAAATTGGCGGAAGCGGCATAACGGACAAAAAGCAATTTATCATTTTTGTCGAAATGGTAAATGTTCACTCCGGCAAGCTCAGTGTCACTCACGACCCGCTGAATATACACAAAATCGGTGCCATCTTTGGCCCACAATCCATTCTGGGAGGAAAGCATGGAACCACCGTACATCATCTGGGAACGATAATCACGCGCCAACTGCTCGCCTTGTGGCGCGCCCCACTCACCGATCATCATCGTCAGCAGTACCAGCGGAATGGCGGTTTTCATTACCGAACCAGCAATTTGTAGACGGGTAAAACCAGAGGCCTGCATCACCACTAATTCACTACGGGTAGCCAGTGTTCCCAGCCCTAACAACGCCCCCAGTAAAGCCGCCATCGGGAAAAATATTTCAATGTCTTTCGGCACACTGAGCAGTGTGTATATACCAGCACCCATCACCGAATAACTGCCCTGCCCTACCTTACGTAACTGATCAACAAACTTGATGATGCCAGACAACGAAACCAACATGAACAAAGTCATCATGATGGTATTAAAAATGGTTTTACCGATATAACGATCTAATACACCAAACATCAGGCCGCCCCTCTCAGATTCAGACGGGCCCGTATTTTACGCGCAGGAACGCTATCCCACAGGTTGAGTCCCACTCCAATAGCGAAATAGACCAGGTTGGTAAACCACATCCATATCATCGGGTCGAGCTTACCTTTGCCAGCATTGGAACGTAACGAGCTCTGTAACAAAAAGAAAATCAGGTAGAGCAACATTGCCGGGAGCATACTCAACACACGCCCCTGACGCGGGTTAACCACACTGAGTGGCACCACCATTATGGCCATCACCAAAACAGAAACGATCAACGTCAAACGCCAATGAAACTCAGCTCTGGCATTAATATCTTTGGAGTGCCACAGCGTTTTCATGCTCATCTGTTCTACATTACTGGGATCAACGGTCACTGCCTGATGACCCACGATAGCCTTATAGTCTTTAAAATCCGTGATGCGAAAATCGCGCAGCATAGCCGTACCTTCATAGCGGGTACCCTTATTCAGCGTGACAATCTGGGAACCATCACTGTTCTGTGAAACATGACCACGGTCTGCCACCACCACAGATGGACGGCTATTATCGCGGGGGCGCAACTGTGCCAAAAATACATGTTCGAACTCCTGGCCGTTGACATTGCTGACAAACAGCACAGAGTTACCATCCTGAGTCGATTGAAACTGCCCTTCCGCCAACGTTGCCATTCCGGGGTTGGCTTTCGCCTCCGCCAACACTTCATCCTGATGACGCGAGGACCAGGGGCTCAGCCATAAGACATTCACCGTCGCCAGTACAACAGTGAATATAGACAACAATAACGCCGCCTTCAGCAGGACATTCTTCCCCATCCCGCAGGCATGCATGACTGTGATTTCACTTTCAGAGTATAAACGGCCATAGGCCATCAATAATCCGAGGAACAGGCTCAACGGCAGAATAAGTTGCGCCATCTCCGGGATACCCAGCCCCAGCAAGGATAAAACCAAATTTGTCGGAATATCGCCATCAACCGCAGCGCCTAATATTCGTACTAATTTTTGACAGAAAAAAATCAGCAGCAGAATAAAAAGAATGGCTACTTGGCTCTTGAAAGTTTCCCGTACCAGATATCGAATGATGATCACGTTCAATTACGCCTGTGAAAACTTGTCTTTTTGCAGGAAAGTCGATAGTTTTTTCGCTAACTCGCCATTTATACTCATTTGTGGCAACCTTCATAGCTACAATAGTATTACGACATCCTGCATTCGGGGTGTTCTATCAGAACCTGCTCATAATCGCCAAAACAGATTCGCTATGTCGTTTAGATTAACACAGGTTATGTTAACGCAACGACGGGAAGTATTACGGAGTATCACATTCTAGCCGTAGTTCCCGTTTTTGTCTTTAAGATTCAGGAGAGTACATGGAGTTCAGCGTAAAAAGCGGTAGCCCGGAAAAACAACGCAGTGCTTGCATTGTCGTCGGCGTGTTTGAACCGCGTCGTCTGTCCCCTATCGCTGAACAACTCGATAAAATCAGTGACGGCTACATCAGCGCGTTACTTCGCCGCGGCGAGCTTGAGGGCAAGGTAGGACAATCATTGCTCCTGCACCATGTACCGAATATTCTTTCCGAACGCATCTTGCTGATCGGTTGCGGAAAAGAACGCGAGCTTGACGAACGCCAATACAAACAGGTAATTCAGAAAACCATCAATGCACTCAACGATACCGGCTCAATGGAAGCCGTATGTTTTCTGACCGAGTTACATGTAAAAAGCCGCAACACTTACTGGAAAGTACGTCAGGCCATCGAAACCGCCAAAGAAACGCTTTATACCTTCGATCAGTTAAAAACCAACAAAGTCGAACCTCGCCGCCCACTGCGTAAAATGGTGTTTAACGTTCCCACTCGCCGTGAACTGACTTCCGGCGAACGCGCCATTCAGCACGGTTTGGCAATTGCTGCTGGTATCAAAGCCGCAAAAGATCTAGGCAACATGCCGCCTAATATCTGTAATGCCGCTTATCTGGCGTCTCAGGCACGTCAGTTGGCTGATACCTACGACCATATCACCACCCGCGTGATTGGCGAACAGCAGATGAAAGAACTGGGAATGAACGCCTATCTGGCTGTTGGCCAGGGCTCACAGCACGAATCACTGATGTCCGTCATCGAATATAAGGGCGATCCGTCAGTTGATACTAAGCCTATCGTGCTAGTGGGCAAAGGATTGACATTCGACTCCGGTGGCATTTCCATCAAACCCGCCGATAGCATGGACGAAATGAAATACGATATGTGCGGCGCTGCTGCGGTCTATGGCGTAATGCGCATGGCCGCTGAACTGTCTTTGCCACTGAATATCATTGGCGTGCTGGCCGGCTGTGAAAACATGGTGGACGGTCGTGCTTACCGTCCTGGCGACGTACTAACCACGATGTCTGGGCAAACGGTGGAAGTGCTCAACACCGACGCCGAAGGCCGTTTGGTATTATGTGATGCTCTTACCTATGTAGAGCGCTTCGATCCTGACGTCGTCATTGATGTCGCCACGCTGACCGGCGCGTGCGTGATAGCACTTGGCCACCATATCACCGGACTGATGTCGAACCACAATCCGCTGGCACATGAATTGCTGGGTGCATCGGAACAGGCAGGCGATCGCGCCTGGCGGTTACCATTAGCAGATGAGTATCAGGAACAACTGGAATCCAACTTTGCCGATATGGCCAATATCGGTGGACGTCCAGGCGGTGCTATTACCGCAGGCTGCTTTCTGTCGCGCTTTACCCGCAAATACAGCTGGGCGCATCTGGATGTTGCCGGGACAGCCTGGCGCTCCGGCAAAGCCAAAGGAGCGACTGGTCGGCCGGTGGCGCTATTGTCGCAGTTTCTGCTTAGTCGCGCAGGTTTCAACGACGCAGAATAAACTGACGGGCGGTATCAGCTAAGGCAGTACGTTACAATGGTTATGTGTCCCTATGAATGTCTGCCCATTTACGGCAATCCCCGCGCAAGCGGGGATTCATCATTACTATTAATGTATTTATTTTAAATGGATTGATTCCTGCGTAAGACATCGTCACCGCCCGGAGAAAATAGAAGCGCGCGACAGTCTTCGATGGAAACACACAGGAAACTATGAAAAACACAACGTTCTATCTTCTTGAACACGACAGTAAAAGCGGCGAACTGAGCGCCTGCGAGGCACTGGCTTGTGAACTGGCAGCGGAACGTTGGCGTGCGGGAAAGCGCATACTGATTGCCTGTGAAGATGAACAGCAGGCCATACGACTGGACGAAGCATTGTGGCAACGAGATCCTCACGCCTTTGTACCGCATAACCTGGCGGGAGAAGGCCCACGACAAGGCGCACCAGTAGAACTTTCCTGGCCTCAGCGCCGTGGTAATGCACCACGTGATCTGCTGATTAATTTGCAAGGGCAATTCGCAGATTTTGCCACCGCTTTCCATGAAGTGATAGACTTCGTCCCTTATGAAGAATCTCTGAAACAGTTGGCGCGCGATCGCTACAAAGCCTATCGCAGCGTCGGCTTCCAATTGACCACGGCAACACCGCCAACCCACTGAATTTTGAGCATAATGGAAACGAAATACAACCCGCAAGATATCGAGCAGCCACTCTACGAACACTGGGAAAAACAAGGGTACTTCAAGCCTAACGGCGATACCGGCACAGAAAGCTTCAGCATTATGATTCCGCCGCCCAATGTCACCGGCAGCCTGCATATGGGTCATGCTTTCCAGCAAACCATCATGGACACCATGATCCGCTATCAGCGGATGCAAGGTAAAAACACCTTGTGGCAGGCAGGAACAGATCATGCTGGTATCGCAACTCAGATGGTGGTCGAGCGTAAAATCGCCGCAGAAGAGGGCAAAACCCGTCATGATTATGGTCGTGAAGCTTTTATCGACAAAATCTGGCAGTGGAAATCCGAATCCGGCGGTACCATCACTCGCCAGATGCGTCGTCTGGGTAACTCTGTGGATTGGGAGCGTGAACGTTTCACAATGGATGACGGCCTTTCCAATGCGGTGAAAGAGGTGTTCGTCCGTTTATATAAAGAAGACCTGATTTACCGGGGCAAACGCCTGGTGAACTGGGACCCGAAACTGCGTACCGCCATTTCTGATCTGGAAGTGGAAAACCGCGATGTGAAAGGTTCCATGTGGCATTTGCGCTATCCGCTGGCCGACGGTGTGAAAACCGCTGATGGCAAAGATTACCTGGTCGTAGCCACAACCCGACCGGAAACCGTGCTCGGCGATACCGGCGTGGCGGTTAATCCAGAGGATCCTCGCTATAACGATCTGATTGGCAAAGAAGTAATCTTACCGCTGATTGGCCGCCGTATTCCAATTCTTGGCGATGAACACGCCGACATGGAAAAAGGAACCGGCTGTGTGAAAATCACCCCGGCGCATGATTTCAACGACTATGAAGTCGGCAAACGTCATGCACTGCCAATGATCAACGTCCTGACATTTGATGGCGATATCCGTCAGGAAGCTGAAATTTTTGATACCAACGGTGAAAGCAGCACGGTTTACAGTGATGAAATTCCGGCGCAGTTGCGAGGGTTAGAGCGTTTTGCCGCCCGCAAAGCCGTCGTTGCGGCCTTTGATGAACTCGGATTGTTGGAAGAGATCAAAATACACGACTACACCGTTCCTTATGGCGATCGCGGTGGTGTGGTGATTGAACCCATGCTGACTGACCAATGGTACGTGCGCACAGCACCACTGGCAAAAGTCGCCGTAGAAGCAGTTGAAGACGGCCAGATTCAGTTTGTACCGAAGCAATACGAAAATATGTACTTCGGTTGGATGCGCGATATCCAGGACTGGTGTATTTCCCGCCAACTGTGGTGGGGTCACCGTATTCCCGCCTGGTACGATGCCGAAGGCAAAATTTATGTAGGCCGTGATGAAGCGGAAGTGCGCCGTGAAAACCACATCACCGATGACACGGTACTGAGGCAGGATGAAGACGTACTGGACACCTGGTTCTCCTCCGGATTGTGGACATTCTCCACCCTCGGTTGGCCGGAACAGACGCCAGAACTGAAAGCCTTCCACCCCAGCAGTGTGATGGTGAGCGGCTTTGATATTATTTTCTTCTGGATTGCCCGCATGATCATGCTGACCATGCACTTCATCAAAGATGAGAATGGCAAACCACAGGTTCCGTTCCATACTGTTTATATGACCGGTCTGATTCGTGATGAAGAAGGCCAGAAAATGTCCAAATCCAAAGGTAACGTCATTGACCCGTTGGATATGGTGGACGGTATTTCACTGGCAGCATTGCTGGAAAAACGTACCGGTAACATGATGCAGCCACAGTTGGCAGAGAAAATCCGGAAACGTACCGAGAAACAGTTCCCGAATGGTATTGAACCCCACGGTACTGATGCCTTGCGGTTCACGCTGGCGGCGTTGGCGTCCACCGGCCGCGATATCAACTGGGACATGAAGCGTCTGGAAGGATATCGAAACTTCTGTAACAAACTGTGGAACGCCAGCCGTTTTGTACTGATGAACACAGAAGGTCAGGATTGTGGTGCGCAGGGCGGCGATAAAGTGTTGTCGCTGGCAGATCGCTGGATTCTGGCGGAATTCAACCGCACGGTGAAAGCCTACCGTGAAGCACTGGATAGCTATCGCTTTGATCTGGCTGCCAATGTGTTGTACGAATTTACCTGGAACCAGTTCTGTGACTGGTATCTGGAACTGACCAAACCGGTGATGAATGGTGGCAGTGATGCTGAACTGCGCGGCACCCGTCATACATTGGTACAGGTACTGGAAGCATTGTTGCGTCTGGCGCATCCGATTATTCCGTTCATCACAGAAACCATCTGGCAGAGAGTGAAAGTGTTGAAGGGAATTACGGCCGACACAATTATGCTACAGCCGTTCCCGACATTTGATGCCGCACAGGAAGATACTCAGGCACTGAACGATCTGGAATGGATCAAGCAGGCCATCATCGCGATACGTAACATTCGCGCTGAAATGAACATCGCACCCGGCAAGCCATTGGATGTGCTATTGCGTGATACCAGTGCTGAAGCCCGGCGTCGTGTGGAACAGAACCGTAGCTTCCTGCAAACGCTGGCTCGTCTGGAGAGCATCACTATTCTGCCAGCCGGAGATAAAGGTCCGGTGTCTGTCACCAAACTGGTGGACGGTACGGAACTGCTGATACCAATGGCGGGTTTGATCGATAAAGCCGCAGAACTGGATCGTCTGGTGAAAGAAGTTGCCAGAATCGACGCTGAAATCGGCCGTATCGAAAGCAAGCTGTCCAATGAAGGCTTTGTGGCTCGTGCGCCGGCGGCTGTCGTCGCTAAAGAACGTGAAAAACTGGATAGTTATGCCGCAGACAAGGCTAAACTACAGGAACAACAGGCGATCATTGCTGCGCTGTAAATGCTATAAGCCCCGCGATGCGGGGCTTATTACGCCGGCCGGATAAGTACCTCTTCCATCATCGCCTCTGATACTCGATTTTCTTGACTGAACGGCATAACACCATAATGACGGACATTTTGCCGGTTCAGTATCAATAACGTCGTTTAAGCGCAGATGACTGCGATTAAACCATCGGAAAAGGAGAGTGACATGACGATGCACCCGATGATCAAGCTGGCCGACGGAAACCTTATGCCGCAATTGGGGCTAGGTGTCTGGCGGGCCAGTAATGAAGAGGCCATCACTGCGGTTACTGAAGCCCTGAAAACCGGTTATCGGGCGATTGATACCGCCGCCATCTACAAGAATGAAGAGGGTGTCGGTCAGGCCTTAAAGGCGGCAAATCTCCCCCGGGAACAGGTGTTTATTACCACCAAACTGTGGAATGCTGATCAGAAACATACACAGAAAGCGTTGGAAGAGAGTCTGCGCAAACTACAGCTGGATTACGTCGATCTTTATCTGATTCACTGGCCGTTACCTCAGCAGGATAGCTACGCTGACGCCTGGCGAGGGCTCATCAAACTACAAGAACAGGGACTGACCAAAAGCATTGGCGTCAGTAACTTCCATCCCCACCACTTGCAACGACTGAAAGATGAAACAGGCATTTTTCCGGTTATCAACCAGATAGAATTGCACCCGCTGATGCAACAACGCCCCCTCAATACCTGGAATGCCACTCATCATATCCAGACCGAATCCTGGAGTCCGCTGGCTCAGGGTGGTGAAGGGGTTTTTGATCAGCCGATTATTCGTGCGCTGGCCATAAAATATGGCAAAACACCAGCGCAGATTGTCATCCGCTGGCACCTGGATAATGGCTTTGTCGTTATTCCAAAATCAGTCACACCTACCCGTATCCAGGAAAATTTCGATGTATTCGATTTCCGTCTGGATAAAGAGGAGCTGAGTGAAATTGCCAAGCTGGACTGCGGTAAACGATTAGGCCCTGATCCTGATGCACCACGTCAATAACATCTGCTATCAAAACCAGACATCCACCGGCCATGTCGCTGGTGGATGGAGTTTATTCTGACACCTGAAACTCGTAGATATCACTACGGCAATAAATTTCACAGTATTCCAACAGATCACCATGAGCGTTATAAGTATGCTGACGGCTTAACAGCAGTGGCGTGCCTGCCAAAACGCCCAGGTGTTCGGCAATCTCGGGCATGCAGCTCACTGCTCGCAGCCGATAGCGTTTGTTTTGTGGGAAAATATTGCGATCCGCCCAATATTGATACAGTGAAAGTTCCACTTCCTCGGGGTGCGGTAACCACTCTTGCGGGATCCATACCGTCTCTAACGATATGGGTTCGTCATTGAGCAGACGCACCCGGCGTAGCTTGGTTACCATCGCACCAGCCGACAGTTTCATTTCTGCTATCAACGCTGAAGGGATGGGCAATTGGGTACGCTCCAGCCAGATATTACCGGCGATACCACCGCGTTGCTGTATCTGCGCAGTAAATCCCACGTCCTCTTTATTCAGTGCATAATCTAATTGCTGAGTAATACGAGTGCCCACTCCCTGCTGCCGCACAATCAGCCCTTTTTCTTCCAGTAGTGCCAGCGAACGGGAAACCGTTACACGTGAAAGCCCCAGTGACTGGACAATCTGTCGCTCCGGCGGCAAAAACTGCCCGGAAAGATTATTGTATTGGCCAATGCATAGCTCCAGAGCAGCAGCCAACTGCATATAACGGGGAGCCGACGATGGCTGCTCCAATATTCCCCGTACTTTGGTCAAAAGCGCTTGCATAGTTGCCTTATAGTTATCGTAGTAAATCCGACATCATTATTTATTGTGAATCACAACCCATCGAATGTGCCAGTAGACAATAACAAAGCCCTTAGGCTTTATATTGGCATTATAAAGGCATTAAATTGGACTTGCTATTGTCGAGTGCTTTTTGTACATTTAAAAATAGGAATCAGGTATCAGAGCCAACACCAGGTGTCATTTCATGACCGCAAAGAGAAATCCTCACGACGCCATCCTCGGCTGCTTGTATGGGCAAGCTGTGGGTGACGCGATGGGGATGCCATCAGAACTATGGCCGCAGGAAAAGGTCCGCCACTATTTTGGCTGGATTAGCGATTTCTTGCCCGGTCCTGATGAAAACATCGCCGCGAAGGGATTTATTGCCGGCGAATATACAGACGATACACAGCAAGCCATTGCGTTATTAAATGCTGTTATTGAAGCCAATGGTGAAGTTGAGCCCGAGCGTATTGCCAAACATATTTTGTCTTGGGCCGACCACATCAATGCGTTTGAAAAAAATGTGCTGGGTCCCAGCTCCAAGGCCGCATTAAACGCTATCCGAACGGGTATTTCCGTTCATGACATCGTTGCCAATGGTGTAACCAATGGTGCGGCCATGCGTATCGCGCCAGTAGGCTGCCTGATGGCAACCACCGATAAAATGGCATTTATTGACGCGGTACGGCAGGCATCCAGCCCTACCCATAAATCAGATATCGCTGTTGCAGGTGCTTTTGCCATTGCCTGGGCAATCAGCCGCGCTATTGAAGGTGCCAGTTGGGAAGAGATAAAGGCTGAATTACCTGTACTCACGGAAGAAGTTCAGCAGCAACATATCACCACTTTTTGCCCGCAATTGGGCCGCCGAATTATGCAGGCACTCACGTTTGTAGAGAACCTTCGAGACTTACCCGATCCCCTGGCACTATCAGAGCTTTATGATACGCTGGGTGCAGGTATGGATACTCTGGAATCAGTGCCAATGGCACTGGCCATTGTCGAACTCGCCGCAACCATCCCCCAGCGCTGTGCCATATTAGCCGCCAATCTTGGTGGTGATACGGATACGATAGGTGCCATGGCAACCGCTATTTGTGGCGCGTTGCACGGTATCAGTGCTTTTCCTGCGGCATGGATCTCTACAATCAATCAGGCCAACTCGGTTGATTTCATCCCCCTTGCCGCTATTCTCTCTGAGCTCAGGCTGAAAAGGAGTACGCCGACATGGGTGAAATCCAGCAACAAGATACATACCAGCAAAACAAAACATGGAAAGTAGAAAATACCGGTATTGACCTGGTGCCGGAAGCAGAACGCACCGGCAACCCAATGCAACTTTTCTGGATCTGGTGCGCGGCTAACATCGGCATCCTCGGTATTGTTTATGGTGCTATTATCGTCTCGTTTGGCTTGTCCTTTATTCAATCAGTACTGGCGGCAGTGGTCGGCGTTGCCAGTTTTTCCCTGGTGGGTTACACCTCTTTTGCCGGCCAAACCGGTCGTACTTCTACCCTGACGCTCTCACGAACCATTTTTGGTCTGCAAGGCAACATCGCTCCCACCGCCTTTAGCTGGTTTAACCTTATCGGTTGGGAAGCGGTGAATGTCATTACCGGTACCATGACACTGGCGGCACTCTTTGAAGCGTTAGGATTTAGCGCCAGTACGACGCTGACTGCCGTATGCCTGCTGCTGTTTGCCGGTCTGACGATTATCGTCAGCCTGCTAGGCCAGAATACGCTGTTCATGATGCAAAGCTGGTTCAGCAAGATCTTTGGCACCATGACCTTGATTGTGGCGGTTTATATTTTATTCGATACCCCCTGGGCTCAGGTGTTGAGTATGCCTTCCGGCAATTGGCTGACCGGTTTTTTACCAGCAGTTTCGGTGATTGCCGCTGGCACAGGTATAGGTTGGACCATCGCTGGTGCCGACTACAGCCGCTATCAAAGTCCCACTACCTCACGCAATCACCTCTTTTATGCCGTGGTAGGTGGGGCCTGTCTGCCACTGGTAGTTCTGATGCTGGCCGGTATCCTGTTGTCCTCACAGTTGCCGGATCTGGCCAGTTCTGCGAATCCCATCGCGTTGATTGGTACCGTGCTGCCACCCTGGATGTCCGTTCCCTATCTGCTGGCTGCCACAGCCGGGATTGTGACCATTGCGGTACTGAGCCTTTACTCCGCCAGTCTCAACCTGCTGACGATTGGTATCAAAGTACCTCAGTCCATCGCCGTAGCAATAGACGCCATCCTGATGTTGGGTGTGTCTATTTACGTCCTGTTTGTTTCCGGCGACTTTCTGACACCATTCATCTCGTTTCTGATTTTTTGCGGCGTCTTTCTGGCAGCCTGGGCGGCGATGTTCATTCTGGATTACCTCTGGTTGCGTCAGCACCACGGCTATAACACTGCGGCACTGTTCGGTTTGGACGGTAAAAATCAGGGCGTCCGCTGGGTACCGCTGTTCTGCTGGGCGTTAGGCGCCCTGAGCGGATTAATGGTCACCAAAACCGGATTCATTGATGGCCCACTGGCAAAAGGCATTTTTGCCAGCTCCAGTCTCGGCATTTTTATCTCTTTTGGTATCAGCCTGGTGACTTACGCGTTATTTCTGATGATTAAGCCACAGGAAAAACAGCTATGAGTATTTTTCATGCCAAAGTGCCCGTGGTGGCTATCGGTGGTGCCGTATGCGACATGGTGTTATCGGTGGAACGTCTGCCGTTCAGTGGCGAGGATATTGAAGCCGAAGATGGTGGACGACAAGTCGGTGGCTGTGCGTTTAACGTTGCCAGAGCTCTCTGTCAGTTACAGGTTCCCGTGATTAACGGTATGCCTGTCGGCAACGGCCACTGGGGACAGATGGTCGAGCAGGCCATGACTAAACTCGGCCTTCCCGTTTTATTACGCAATCAGGAAAGAGACAACGGCTGGTGCCTGGCACTGGCGGAGCGGGATGGTAATGACCGCACGTTTGTGTCCATTACCGGTTGCGAGTCCATCTGGACACCAGAATTATTGCAACGGCTCTCACCGCCAGAAAATGCGCTGATCTATGCCAGCGGCTATGAACTTGCCGGAGAAACTGGTGCTGCCCTGCGTGAATGGCTGTTGAACCAACCGCAACGCAAACTGCTCGATCCTGGCCCACGGATTGCGGATATTCCGGCCACATTCTTTCAGGCATTACCCGGCACAAATACGATGTTGACGTTAAACCGGGATGAAACTCGCTACCTGTGTGGCGGGGGTGATACTGTCGCACAGGCATCCCATTATGCGAAACAAAACGGACTATGGCTGATTTGCCGGTTGGATAAGGCCGGAGCCTGGATTTGTCCTCCCGACGCTGCCGCGCAGGAAGTGCCAGCCTATAAAGTTGATGTAGTCGATACCATTGGTGCAGGCGATGCCCACTGTGGTGGCTTGCTCGCTGGCCTGGCAGCCGACTGGTCATTACATGATGCGGTTGATTTGGCAAATCGTGTCGCGGCCTGTGTGGTTGCCAGCCAGGGGGCCGCAGGAGCGCCAGATTGGAAAGAATTACAGCAGCGTTTCCCTGACGTTCACACTAACCCTGGCAGATAACAACGGATCGCGATGACTCTCCCCGCGAAAACGAGGAGAGTCATCCCCCACTTATGCAGGGATGACGTCAGCCTGCCTCTCGGGTACAGCGGCAATAAACGCCGGTAGCACGGTGCAGTGCTGATAAATCCGCTGGCAGTACGAATAAGCAGACAGGTCGCATCCCATGCGTTTGGCATTGGCCCACTGTGGAATCAGGCAACAGTCAGCCAGTGTAACGCGCCCACCAACGCAGTAGTCGCCAGCATCTCCCCGCTCCAGTAAGCGTTCCACCGCTCCGAGCCCTTGTTTGACCCAGTGGGCATACCAACGTTTTTTCTCCGTTTCAGACACATCCAGCTCGTCGCCCAGGTAGTGCAGGATGCGCATGTTGTTGACCGGATGGATATCGCAAGCAATGGCGAAGGCAATCTCCAACACCTGCGCCCGTTGCTGTTCATCATCCGGTATCAAACGCGGCTCCGGATAACGGCGATCGAGGTAGTCAATGATAGCCAGTGACTGGCCTATCTGCTGCCCGCTATCGGTAATCAAGACTGGCACAACGCCCATTGGATTTAGCGCCAGATAATCATCATGATACTGTTCGCCATTACGGATGTTAACACCCACAGCATCGTAGCGAATGCCTTTTAACGCCAGCGCAATGCGGACGCGGTAAGATGCCGAGCTGTTGAAAAAGGTGAATAACTTCATGATTTCATCCTTTTATGTGCCTTTAGCGAATAGCCACAGTCAGTTCGGTCAACCCTTCAACGCCACAAGTGATTGTGTCGCCTTTGACCACCGGCCCTACACCTTCCGGCGTGCCGGTGTAAATCAAGTCACCTGGTTGCAGTTCAAAAAAAGCAGACAGATAGCTGATGGTTTCCGCTACCGACCAGATCAGGAAGTTCACACCGCTGCGTTGCCGATCTTCGCCATTGACTTGCAACCAGATCGCCGCCTGCTCGATGTTTGGGCAACCCGCCACCGGATGCACCGGCCCGATGGGAGCGGAACGGTCAAATGCTTTGCCAATTTCCCAAGGGCGGCCCATCTTGCGCATATCCATCTGACGATCGCGACGGGTCATGTCCAGCCCAGTGGCGTAGCCGTAAACATGGCTCAGCGCTTCTGTTATCGGGATGTCTTTTCCACCTTTACCAATGGCTACCACCAGCTCGATTTCGTAGTGGTAATTGTCGGTCTGCGCCGGGTAATCCAGCATCAGCGTTTCGCCCTCCAAGACCGGGACGACCGCATCGGACGGTTTGCAGAAAAAGAATGGCGGTTCACGATCAGGATCGAACCCCATCTCCCGGGCATGTGCGGCGTAGTTACGCCCGACGCAGTAGACCCTGTGCACTGGAAACAGGGTATTGCTGCCGACAACGGGGATAGCAACCTGTGGAGCAGGCGGAAAAACATACTGACTCATAACGAACTCCTTAAAAAAATATCAATTATTCAAATAAATGCACGTAAATAGCGCATCAGCCACGTTTTTCACGAAATAGCCCCAGGGCTTCCTGTACCGGGCGATCGGAAAAACTGAACAGCACGGTATCCGCCAGACTTTCAATACTGAGGGGTATCCAGGAAGGCACCACGAAGATATCTTTCGGCGCGAAAATGAATTGCTCCTGGCCGATGGTGACCCGGCCTTCCCCCTCCACCACGTGATAAATGGTGCTATCGGTGGCGCGGATAGGCTGTGTCGTCAGCCCGTGCGGCAACAGTTGCATAAAGGTCGCCATAGTCGGCATCGGATGGCCGCCGTTGGCGGGGTTGATATAACGTAGCTTAAAACCTTCGCATTCGTCCGGGTCTCCATTGCGGCTGAGTTGCTCCAGCACATCGCGGCTGCGGTCATAGCGATAGTTGAAAATGGGTGATGAATTTCCTGACTGATAGCGTACCGGCAACATGTTGGCGGCATAGCGCGGTAGGTAGTCCCCCATCGGGCGGATTACCGGCTGCTGGTCTTCTGGATAATTTTCGGCGAAACCGCAACCCAGGAAATTGACCAGCGGCAAATCGAGACCATCGAGCCACACCACCGGTTCGTTGCCGGGATTACCATGGTCGTGCCAACACCACTGCGGGGTCAGGATAAAATCACCTGGATGCATCATGGTGCGCTCACCGTCCACGGCGGTAAAAGCCCCTTGGCCTTCCACGATAAAACGCAGTGCAGACTGGGTATGGCGGTGACTCGGCGCGACTTCGCCCGGCATAATCAACTGCAACCCGGCGTACAAGGATGAGGTGATCGATGACTTGCCTCGCAGCGCCGGGTTTTCCAGAACCAGCACTCGGCGAACCGCTTCTTTCGCGCCAATGAGCTCGCCGCTTTTCATCAGGAAAGGACGTACCTGCTGATAGTTCCACAAAGCAGGCACCGAGGATGTATGTGGCGTTTGCGGTACCAGTCGATGCAGCGATTCCCAGAGCGGTGACAGGTTCAGCCCGGAGATTCCCTGATAAAAATGTTCCCGACGATCAGTGGCTGTAGTATTAATTTCGTACATGTCAGACTCCTTATGATTTACTGAGCGCGGAGACTTGCGCGGTGTTAACAGCGAACGCTGTGCGTCGTCCGTACATCCACAACATGATCAGGGCGATAGCGGCCGTTAGGGCTGGTAGGGCCATCACCAAGAGCATCACGTGGAAAGAAATCTGCCAGGCCAGCAACATTCCACCGCTGAGCGATCCAATGATGGCACCACAACGTCCCATAGCGTTCGACCAACTCACACCAGTAGCGCGGCAGTGAGTGGGGTACAGCGACGCGGATAACGCGTTCAGCCCAACCTGCGATCCACTGATGCCGATACCGGTGCCCAGTACCGCCAGAGACATTGCCCACAGCGATCCTTCACTGGTGCTGATCAGGACAATGAATCCCGCTCCCAGGGCGTAACTGATCGCCAGTGTCCAGTAAGGATTGAAGCGATCCATTAGCTGGCCGATCAACAAAGCGCCTGCGGTGCCGCCAATCTGAAATGCAGTGGTCACCCAGGCTGCATGCTGGAGATCAATACCGCCGCTATTCAGCATGGTCGGTAGCCAGCTCGACAGGGAGTAAATGATCAGCATGCTCATAAAAAACACACACCACAGCAAGAGCGTGACTGGGAGAATGCCCAGCGCGAACAGCGCGGTGACGGCGTTTTTTCCGCTGTGTGTTACGGCCTTGTTTTCGTCCAGCCGAAATGTCACGTCGTGGTAGTCTTTTCCCGTGATGTTATGTAGCACCTCAGCCACTTTCTCCGGCTGTTTGCCGCGTAACACGCGATAACGCGGCGACTCCGGAAGGAGCCACAGCAACACCAGGCTCAGCGCCAGCGGTAAGGCGCCGCCGAGAATCAAAATACCCTGCCAGCCAAGCACCGGGATCCACTGGGCGCTAACCACGCCGCCGAGTGCCGAACCAAGCGTAAAACCGCAGAACATGAGCGTAACCAACCCGGCACGACGGCGGGCAGGCACAAATTCCGAGGTCAACGTAATGGCGTTGGGCATGGCGCCCCCCAGTCCAAGCCCGGTGAGAAAGCGCAGCAACGTTAGTGTGGTCATGTCTGGCGCAAAGGCGGAAAGCACACCCATCAGGCCAAAAAACGCCACACTCAGCCACATGACGTTCTTGCGGCCAAAGCGGTCCGCCAATGGCCCGAACAGTAGTGCGCCCAACATCAGGCCGAATAGCCCTGCACCGAAGAGTGGCGCCAGGCGCGCCGCATCAAGCTGCCATTCCTGCCGAATGGCTGGTGCGATAAAACCGATGGCTGCGGTGTCGAATCCGTCCAGAGTGACAACCAGAAAGCAACAGACCAGTACCCGCCACTGAAAGGCGGACACAGGTGCCGCATCAATGACTTCCTGAATTGTCATGCTACGCGGTTTATTCATCTTTTAGCCTCGCGATTGTAGGGTTGAGGATGTGTTTATTGTTGTTTTTGTGAGTTATGTTGCGAAATTGTGAATAGTATGCTGCGTGGTGATGTGAAAAGATAATGGTATTTCAGCCCGACCTATAACCTGGAGGTTATATCTGTGAGTGACTGGACCCAAAAGTTGAAAGTGCACCATCTGCGGCTGCTGGTGTGCATCGGCGATCAAGGCAACCTCTCGCAGGTCGCCACGATGATGAATATCACTCAGCCGGCCTTATCAAAATGGCTCAGCGCATTAGAGGAGGAGATCGGCCTGACATTGTTCGAACGCCACAGTAAAGGGCTGCGCCCCTCCTCAGGCGGGCGGCTGATGCTGGAACACGCGCGGCGTATCCTCAATGATCTGGAACGCTCTCGTGTCGATATTGAGCAGTTTAAACAGGGGTCGCAGGGCAGCCTGATCGTCGGTTGCTCCCCAGTGGCGACAGATTGCGTCGCCATGGCGCTTTTGCCACTAACGGCTGACTACCCGACGTTACGGCTACATGTAGTGGAGAACGTGATGACACCGCTGCTGCAAAGTCTGCTTTCCGGCAAGATCGATGTTGCAGTGGGACGTGTTGGCGGCCGGGCACTGGAGTTGCCGCTGAATTATCGGGTGCTGTATACCGAACCCATCTGCTTCGTCAGTGGGCGGAATCATCCGTTGGTGCAGCGAAGCAGCATCAGTTGGCACGAATTACTTAACTATCGATGGATTGTCTGGCCGACGGGTACGCCTATCCGGGTGAGTATCGACAATGCGTTGGTGGAGCATGGCGCCATGTTGCCGGATGATTACCTGGAGTGTTCATCCATGAGCGTCACCCTCAACATGGTACAGGCCAGTGAAATGGTATCGATCCTCTCCTGGCGGCTGGCACGACGTTACGAGGCACAAGGGCAACTGGCGATTTTACCTCTGCCACGCATTGAGCAGAAAGGCAGCGTCGGAGTGTTCTGGCGCAAACGCGAAACGCCTTCCGGCGTGCTGCAACGATTTCTGACACACCTGCTCGCCACCGCTGGTGATGACCGTAATTAAGACAGTTAACTTCAGCCTAATGTCCCCGGTGCTCATGACGATACGATGAGGAAACCATGTTGGAGCCAGAACCACCATATCCACGAACAGACCGGAATCCTGGCGATTAGGCTGTTGATTTAAAAACCGGCCTCATTTCCCAAACGAGGCCGGCCGGGTATGTCAGTTATCCCGTACCACCAGTTGTCCGGTGGAACCACGATCAGCCATTTCAAGTATCTGGCTGTAATAGAGAAACGGGAATTGCGCTGATGAATCCTGGTTGAAATAGACCAGCAGTTCGACATCCGTATCCACCCACACTGTATCCTTCCAGCCATTGTCTTCCGGCGGAACTCTGCCGCCATTAACACTGCGGACCTGAAACATAACACCTTGAATATGAAACGGCTGCGGTTTGTCGGCATGGACCAGCCAGCGTTCACATAGCCCTACTTGAGTCTGAACATCCACACGAGTCATATCCCACATGGCACCATTGATGCCCGGTAGGGTGTCACCTAAACTGAACTCACGGGTACGACTGATATTCCCTTCAACCAAATTATCAGCTATCAGATGCAATGGCAGGTTATCTGCCACCAACGACAGTAGCCCCGTCGGTTTCAATGTTAAAATCTGATTGGAAATCAAAATATTGGATGGTTCAAACAATCCATGCAAGCGATCCATAATCCCGGCGGATTCTCCGGTAATCAGTGTCACTTCCTCACCTTGAGACAGATCAATCAGGATTTCCCGCCGTTCGCCAGGAGCCAATGAGATCTGGTTTAACGTGACAGGTATGGGTAAAAACCCCTGATCATTAGCGACAAGGTGCATTGGACGACCATCGCTCATACGCATCACATAGCGACGAGCATTCGACGCATTCAGCAGTCGCAAACGCACCCAACCACGGGAAACCTCGATAAACGGATTCTGAACCCCATTGACGAGCAAAATATCACCGAGAAATCCGCCATGACGGGGTGAGTCATAAATCGGCGCACCAAAGTTATCCAGCCGCTTATCCTGAATAATCAGCGGGAAATCATCCAGGCCGTAATGATTGGGAATCGGCAACGCCTTGCTGTAGCGGTCTTCCACCAGCCAGAGTCCCGCCAGACCGTTGTAAACATGCGGAGCCATCCGATTCGGTGTGTCGGCGTGATACCAGCAGCTTGACGCTGCCTGACGAATGGGCATCACCGGGTACCAATTCATACCAGGCGGAATGATACGCGCTGCTCCGCCCATCAGTGAACCGGGTACCTGTAAACCACTGACGGTCATGGCTACCGGTTCTGGCAGATGGTTAGTGTATATCAGCTTCACATCGTCATTACTGAATACCCGGACTGTTGGCCCCAGATATCTGCCATTGATTCCCCATACCAAGGCTTTCCTGCCGCCGCTAAATGACCAGTGCGCCTGCTGCAGCGTCAAAAATACTGGTTGTCCTCGCCGGGATTCAATCAATGGCGGAATAGGTAATGCGTTTTGTGTACTATTGGCTCTGGCCGCTAATGACACGGTCCCAGCGCAAAATGCGATACCTGAAGCCTGCAAAAATCGACGCCGGCTCAATGACATAGTGACTCCGAAAACCTATTAACCGTATGCAAATGCATCACTTCCCTAAGGAAGAAAATAGTGACAACACTACCTCCATGACATAACAAATGTCATGGCTAAAAAAGTGACAATATTATTCAGATTTAACGTTTCTCTGCTGCTTCTCGTTCTGCCACTTCGGCATCCAGTTGTACCAGTTTCGCTGCCATCAAATCATGGCAATAGACTGCCAGTTTGCGCGCTTGATCTTTAGTATAAGTGCTAGTATCAACCGGTGGCAGTATTTCAACGATCACATGGCCATTGTTCCAGCGATTGAGTTTGATCTTATTGCTGGTAGTGGAAATACAAATCGGCACCACTGGCACCCCGGCGGCAATTGCCGCATGAAAAGCGCCGGTTTTAAACGGCAGCAAACCACGACCTCGGCTGCGAGTACCTTCCGGGAACATCCAGATAGAAATATTGTGCTCTTTGATATGTTTGACCACCTGGGTGATCGTGCCGTGGGCTTTAGTCCGGTTTTCCCGTTCAATTAACAGGTTACCGGACAGCCAGTAAAGCGGCCCAAAAAAAGGTATCCACAGTAGACTTTTCTTACCAACGGTTACAGTACGTGGCTGCACCACACTCGCCGCCGTGACCATATCGTAATTATTCTGATGATTGGCAATGTAAATGCATTTACCATAATGCGCTGCCGCTTCTGGCACCCTCAGTTCCACTTTCAGGCCTAAAACCACAGACAATCGCCCGAAAAGACGGCCGAATGTTGATACATGACGGGGATTTCTAGGGCTGAACAGGCAGTAAACAGAACCAAAAACACTGACCAATATGGAAAAAACCATCACCACCAGGAACCGGAAAATGAATAACATAACAACCTCATTAGCCAACTGCCACCGCTAATACAGCGGTTTCACGATAAAAAACACAGTGATCCTTCGACCTAAAACACCTTATCTTCCAGCCGGAAAATCAGGAGAAAGACACCAAAGGAAGAAACCGAAGAGGTGATAAAACACGACTTTATTTCACCCACCTGACTCCGTGTTGACGGTACAATCACTCTTCACTGTTGCCGTCACTGGGCGTTTCAGGCGTATCGACGTCTATCCGATCCACCCGCTGCAATCCACGTGGTAACAGCGTTCCCTTGCAACCCCGGCTGGCGTGATATTTCTGCAAATCTTCCGGATGCAGGTTGAGCTTACGTTTACCGACATACATTGTAACGGATGACTGCGGTGTAAGGATAAACAACCAGTTGATTTTATCCACACCACTGGCCGCCTGCGCGGCCGGGATAGCAATGATCTTGTTGCCCTTTCCTTTCGACAATTGCGGCAAATCAGATACCGGGAACAATAACATCCGTCCTGCTTCAGTAATGGTCAGCAGCAGATCATCATCACGATGAGTTTCCAACGGTGACAATACCTTCGCGTTTTCCGGCAGCGCCAACACCGCTTTACCCACACGATTACGCGCGACCAGATCATTAAAGGTACAAACAAAACCATAGCCGGCATCCGAAGCCAATAACATCCGCTGATCGTCAGCCGCCATCAATACCTGTTCGATGGAGGCACCTGGTGGCAACATCAGCTTGCCAGTCAGCGGTTCGCCTTGTCCACGTGCCGATGGCATCGTCAGTGGGTCGAGAGCATAACTGCGCCCGGTGGAATCAATAAAGACCACCGGCTGGTTGCTCTTGCCGCGCGCGGCGGCACGGAAACTGTCTCCAGCCTTGTAGCTCAGCCCGGAAGGATCGATATCATGTCCTTTGGCGCTGCGTACCCACCCCATTTCGGAAAGCACAATCGTTACCGGCTCTGAAGGGGTCAGGTCATGCTCGCTCATCGCCTTGGCTTCACCGCGCTTACACAGTGGTGAACGGCGTTCGTCGCCATAAGCCAGAGCATCAGACTGAATCTCTTTTTTCAGCAGGTTATTCAATTTCCGTTCAGACGCCAGTAGCGCCTGTAGATGATCGCGTTCCTTGGCCAGATCGCTTTGTTCACCACGGATTTTCATCTCTTCCAGCTTGGCCAGGTGACGCAATTTCAATTCCAGTATCGCTTCAGCCTGTATTTCACTCAGACTGAACTGGCGCATCAATACCGGCTTCGGTTCATCTTCAGTACGGACGATATGAATAACATCATCAATATTTAAGAACGCAATCAGCAAACCTTCCAGAATATGCAGGCGCTTCAGCACCTTTTCCAGCCGGTAATCAAGACGACGGCGCACAGTTTCACGACGGAAAGTCAACCACTCGGTCAGGATTTCCAGCAGCCCTTTCACACTGGGCCGGCTATCCAGACCAATCATATTCATATTGATACGGTAGCTTTTTTCCAAATCGGTGGTAGCGAACAGATGATTCATCACCTGTTCCAGGTCGACACGGTTGGAACGCGGCACCAGCACCAGACGCGTCGGGTTTTCATGGTCAGATTCATCGCGCAAATCGTCGACCATCGGCAACTTTTTAGCCCGCATCTGGCTGGCGATCTGCTCTAGCACCTTGGCCCCGGACACCTGATGCGGTAAGGCAGTAATGACTACACTGTTGTCCTCTTGTTTCCAGACCGCACGCATCCGTACCGAACCACGCCCGGTTTCATACATTTTGCACAGTTCGTCACGTGGCGTAATGATTTCCGCCTCAGTCGGGAAATCCGGCCCCTGGACATGCTGCAACAGTACATCCAGCGTGGCGTGCGGATTATCAATCAACGCTACGGAGGCAGCGGCAATCTCGCGGATGTTATGCGGGGGAATATCAGTTGCCATACCCACCGCAATACCCGTCGTGCCATTCAGCAGAATATTCGGCAGACGAGCCGGTAACATTCTGGGCTCCTGCAGGGTGCCGTCAAAGTTCGGGGAATAATCGACGGTGCCTTGTCCCAGCTCGCCCAGTAGCACTTCGGCATATTTGGACAACCGGGATTCGGTATAACGCATGGCGGCAAAAGACTTTGGATCGTCCGGCGCACCCCAGTTTCCCTGCCCATCCACTAACGGATAACGGTAAGAGAACGGTTGAGCCATTAATACCATCGCCTCATAACAGGCGCTGTCGCCATGCGGATGGTATTTACCCAATACATCCCCCACCGTACGGGCGGACTTTTTGAATTTGGCACTGGCATTCAGGCCCAGTTCCGACATAGCGTAGACGATACGGCGCTGTACAGGTTTCAAACCATCGCCGATAAAGGGTAATGCCCGGTCCATGATGACGTACATGGAGTAGTTCAGATACGCATTTTCAGTAAACGTATGCAGCGCAAGGCTTTCTACGCCGTCATGAGTTATCTCACTCATTTATCTTATTTTCCTCACATCGCGGCGTGATTATTGAACTTTCCGACACGCCACACAGCGGTATGTTTGGAGAGGATAGTACCTTATCTGGTGATGTTGTGTCACAGGGAACAGGACACTGGCGATGGAAAACAAGTCTGTCATTCGCTCAATAGCAGCAACATGCCTATTTACTCGTCATTATGTAAGTAATAATTAATATGTGGATAAGGTCACAATTATTTATTTTGGCGAATAATGTGATCACGTTCTCAATTAATGGATGCTGGAAGCAATGTTTTAATTTTGTCTCATCTTATGGACAGCATTTAGTATTGTCGTGATTTACTATCGCAACTAGATTAATCATTACAGAATTACCTGAAATAATACCGACTAAAAATAATCGTAAAGGAAATAAGTTAAAGAAACTAATCGACTATAAGCATCAGAAAATCTGAAACTCAACATAAGGGTAATATGATGCAGCCACTTACCTCGCGCCAGAACCGATTATTGAAATATCTGTTACAGCATCAAGAGTATGTAACAGTTAAAAATATTGCACATTACCTGGATGTGTCAGAAAAGACTGTCTATCGTGATATGCAATTTGTTGAAACCTTCCTTTCTGCCTGGAATATTCATCCAGACAAAAAGGTCGGTGCAGGAATAATGCTGACTTCCGATGATGATCGGGGTTTAACATTGCTGGAACAGCAGATTGTTGTAGATGATGGCGATACCGACGCGTTGATTAACAACGCCAGACGGATAAAAATCGCATCACAACTGCTGAGCGACACCCCCCATGAGACGTCGATCAATAAACTCTCAGAACGTTATTTTATCAGCAGTGCGTCGATCGTTAACGATCTCAAAATCATCGAAAGCTGGTTACAACCGTTAGGATTAACACTGGTTCGCAGTCAGAGCGGCACGCATATTGAAGGCAGTGAAAGCAGTGTGCGACAAGCGATGGTCTCGTTAATCAACGATGTCATGCAGCACAAAGAACCCGGCCACCTTAACCATTCTCGCCTCGATCCCGGCAGCTATAAAGCACTGACAAACTATTTCGGTGAAGACGATGTCGGTTTTGTGCAAGCACTATTGCAGGAAATGGAGCAACAGCTTTCCTATACGCTTGGTGAACCTTATTACATCAATATCTTCACCCATACCTTGATCATGATGCACCGTATCGCGCAGGGAAAAGCGTTAATGATGGATGAAGATAATATTCATCAGCAGGTTGACAATCGTATATTTTCTATTGCAAAAGAAATGGTGAGCAAGATAGAACAGCGCGTCAATAACCGTTTACCTTCCGATGAAGTCTGGTTTATTTATCAATATATCATTTCTTCCGGCATTGTTATGGAAGAGCGGGAGGATAATCAGCTTTTTCGTTACCAATTCTCCAACGAAGAATCACGTCAGATAACTGGCACACTTATTCATGAATTTTCTAACCTGGTCCACTTTGATTTACGTGACGACAATATATTGCATGAAGGGCTGCTTATTCATATTAAGCCGTTACTTAACCGATTAAAATATCACATTCATATCCGAAACCCTTTATTAGACGATATCAAAAATGAATTTCAGGATATTTACCAAATTACTCGTCAAGCGATGAATGAAGTTTGTAATAAATTCCAGTTGGCACCCATTACCGAAGATGAAATTGGTTATCTGACAATCCACTTTCAGGCTACGTTAGAACAGAAAATTGCCCATAAGCGTATCCTGGTGGTCTGTTCCAGCGGAGTCGGCACATCGCATCTGCTGAAGAGCCGTATTCTAAGAGCATTTCCTGACTGGATTATTGTCGGTGTTGTTTCGGCCAGTAATATGGTGACCTTTTGCCAGCAGGAAAATATTGAACTGATTATTTCCACCATTCACCTGGAAGAACAGCAGATACCCATTGTCTATGTATCCGCCTTTTTTAATGACGATGATATTAAACGTGTAACAAAAAAAGTCATCGCCAATAAATTGCATCAGACCGTTCATCAATCTCCCACGGCCGATCATTCATTTTCTTAATTTTATTTATGAGGTGTGATTAATGGATATCAACAAAATACTCAATGCCAATCGTGTAAAGTTGGCCATGACCGCAACGAATAAAGATGAAGTTATTAATGAATTAACTGATCTGTTATATGCCGATGGCGCCATAAGCAGTAAACAGGATTTTATTCATGATGTCTGGTTACGTGAGGCTGAAGGTTCCACTGGTTTTGAAAATCATATTGCTATTCCGCATGGAAAATCAGCGGCGGTGAAACAAACCACGTTAGCCATTGGTCGTACACTTCAGGATATTCCCTGGGAAACACTGGATGGCAGCCACGTCCGCTGCATCATCCTCTTCGCCGTGCGTCTGGAAGATCAGAACACGACACACATTCGCCTGCTGTCTCAGGTTGCCAGTGCGCTGGCCGACGATGAGGTGATTGCTCAACTGTTAGACGAGTCCGATCCCCATAAAATTATCCAACTGTTCAGTCAGTATGCAGAAACAGACCTTGTAAACCCTACATAAGACGAGGCTCAAAATGAATATTGTTTGTGTTGCCGCTTGTACGGCAGGTATCGCGCATACCTATATCGCGCGTGAGAAACTTATTAAAGGCGCCAAAGCCTTGAATTACGCTATCAGAGTAGAAACACAAGGCACTATTGGTACAGAAAATGAATTAACGCCGGATGAAATAGCCGCAGCCGATGTCGTTATTCTGGCTGTTGATATCAAAATAAAAGGGGAAGAAAGATTTAAAGGGAAACCTATCGTCCGGGTAAAAACGGAAATTGTCATTAAATCTCCAGTCAAGTTTCTGGAAAAAGTCGCCGGCTCTTTAGCACGTGCCTGAATAACCATTTTTCGGGGAAAATATTATGAACGGCAAAAATAATACACTTGGCCAGGAAATAAAACGGCATCTCCTTACTGGTATTTCCTGGATGATTCCACTGATTGTCGCCGCCGGAATCTGCATCGCCCTCGGGCAGGTGATTGGCGGCCCCAGTGTCGCAGAGAAAACAGGCAGCATTGCCTGGATGTTAAACCAGATTGGCGGCTGGGGTATGGGTTTGATCGTTCCGCTGATAAGCGCTGCGATTGCCTATTCGATCGCTGACCGACCAGGCTTCGCTCCCGGCCTGATTGTGGGTTTCATCTGCGGTCAGATTCAAACTGGCTTTATTGGCGGTATTCTCGGCGGTTTTTTGGTCGGTTACGTGGTGCTGCTACTGCGTCGCTATATCAAACTTCCAGCCTCTATGCAGGGGCTGATGCCCATCATGATCCTGCCGCTGCTCAGTACCATTATCGCGGGCTTACTGATGATGACATTTATCGGTCAACCTATCGTCTGGCTACAGAAAGCGCTGATTCATTTGCTTGAATCTATGCAAGGCGGCTCGAAGTTCCTGATGGGGGCTATTCTGGGAGCCATGGCGACTTTCGACTTCGGTGGGCCGGTGAACAAAACCATGTCACTGTTCGCCGACGGCATGCTGGTGGATGGTGTTTATGGCCCGGAAGCCGTCAAGTTTGTCGGTTCCATTATCCCGCCATTTGGCATCACGCTCTCCTTCCTGCTGACCCGTTATAAATACACCCGAGCAGAGAAAGAGGCGCTAAAAGCCGCGTTCCCCATGGGTATCTGCATGATCACTGAAGGCGTGATCCCGATTGCTGCCCGCGATTTGTTCCGGGTCGTTGCCAGTTGCGTGGTTGCTTCGGCGGTTGCTGGTGGGCTGATCATGGTCTGGGGCGTAGAAGCGCCGGTGCCGCACGGCGGTATGTTCGTCGTCCCGCTATTTACCAAACCGCTGATGTTTTGCCTGGCATTAGGCATCGGTACGGTCATTTGCGGCGTGATGCTATCCCTGCTCAAGAAACGCGTCACTCAGGAAGATGAAGAGTTCGACGATGTTGAAGATACCAGCGTCCGTGATGAAGACATTAAATTCACCCTCGAGTAAACAGGAGCCGCCATGTATGCCCCAATGAAAGCCATCATTGATGACGCGTATCAACGGCAGTATGCCGTGCTCGCCATCAACTGTTTCAACTTTGAGACCGCCCGGGCCGCTATTGCTGCCGCCGAACAGCAACAGGCTCCGCTGATTCTCAATGTCTACCAAGGACACTGCCAGCATTTCCCACCGCATCTTGCCGTGCCGCTGGTTCGTGCACTGGCGCAGCAAGCTGCCGTTCCGATCGCGCTGAGTCTGGATCACGGTACAGCGTTCGATCTGATCGGCCAGTCATTTCGAGCCGGGTTTACTGGCCTGATGATCGATGCATCCAGCCATCCGCTGGCGGAAAATATTCGTCAGACGCATCAGGTCGTGCAAATGGCGATTACCGCCGGGGTCTGCGTAGAAGGGGAACTCGGACATATCGCCGACGCACCAGTGTATGACCGGGATGATGCCGCCGTGAAGATGACGCAGGTGGAAGATGTCATCCCCTTTATCCGTCAGACCGGCATTGATCTGCTCGCCGTATCGGTAGGCACCGCCCATGGAATTTATCCCCCCGGCGTGACACCACAGATTGACTTTGAACGCCTTGAAGCCCTGCATCAGGCATCGACAGTGCCACTGGCGTTGCACGGCGGCAGCGGCACCAAGGCGGATGATATCCGCCGGGTGAGTCGCCATGGCGTTGCCAAAATCAATGTTGGTGCGGCGGTCTTTGAAGCAGGGAAAACGATGCTACAGCAGACATTACAACAGCATCCTGAAACCGAACTGGTTGATGTGCTGACCAGGATGGAATCCGCCTGCCGAGACGTGGTTTGTGAGTATCTCAGTTGGTCCGGCGCTTCGAATAAAGCATAACGCCTGACCATACCCGTTTTATGTAAGACACATCAGTGATGCCTCACTGATGCGGAAAAGCTTTACCTATCATCCAACACAGGGAGACAAAACATGTTGATTTCTATGCACGAAATATTGAAACCCACCCGCGAACATCGCTTTGCCATTGGCGCATTCAACGTCGCCGATAGCTGCTTTATCCGTGCCGTGGTGGAAGAAGCCGAATCAACCAATACACCCGCCATTATTTCCATTCATCCCAGTGAACTGGAATTTGTTACCGATGCGTTCTTCGCCTATGTACGGGAAAGAACCTTACGCAGCCCAGTGCCTTTTGTGATTCACCTCGACCACGGTGCCTCCATTGCGCATGTACAGCGGGCTATTCAGTGTGGGTTTACCTCCGTCATGATCGACGGTTCGCTACTGCCTTATGAAGAGAACGTGGCGCTGACCACCGAAGTGGTCAAACTGGCGCATGCCGTCGGCGTTTCCGTTGAGGGAGAGTTGGGGACGATTGGCGATACCGGCACCACAATAGAAGGCGGCGTCAGTAAAGTCATCTATACCGAACCTGAACAGGCGGAGGATTTCGTCAACCGAACAGGTGTTGATACGCTGGCAGTGGCGATCGGCACGGCGCACGGCATTTACCCGAAAGACCTGAAGCCAGAGCTACAAATGCACATCCTGCGGGATATTTCGCAACGCGTGTCAATCCCGCTGGTATTACATGGCGGCTCCGCCAATCCGGATGAGGAGATCGCTGAAGCCGTGACACTCGGCGTGGGTAAGATAAACATCTCCAGCGATATGAAATATGCCTATTTTAAAAAAGCGCGTGAAATCCTCAGCCGTGAAACCTGGTGGGATCCCAATGCCATTTATCCGGAACCCATCAAGGCGGCCAAAGAGGTCATTCGCTATAAAATGGCGCTGTTCGGTTCTACCGGTAAAGCCAGTTTATATTGATACGACAAACAGATAGTCACAATACAGACAGGGAGTGACAACACTCCCTGTCACTATAATCCAACTGACATACATCGACGCTGAAAGCTTACTATTTGATTAGTCAGCAGTTTGTATAACTGGCGCGTTTATCCGTTTTTACATTATTGTCATTTAGTCAACAGTGTTGTGCGCAATCGCACATTTTTCTCACCTATCATGTTAAGTAGACTACGCCCATCTTCAATATCAACCTTGATTACCGGCGAGATAATCTGTCATGCATAACATTCTATTGATTAACGCGGGCAAAGCGTTTGCCCACTCCAAAGGCGCACTCAATAATACCCTGACCGATACGGCGGCAACGTTCCTGCGCGACAGAGGTCATAACGTTCGGATCACAACCGTCGATAACGGTTACGATATTCAACAGGAAGTTCAGAATTACCTGTGGGCTAATACCGTGATTTATCAGATGCCAGCCTGGTGGATGGGCGAGCCCTGGATCATGAAAAAATATATTGATGAAGTCTTCACGGCAGGCCACGGTTCGCTCTACGCCAGCGATGGACGAACCCGCTCCGACGATGGCAAAAAGTACGGTTCTGGGGGGTTGTTACAGGGGAAACACTACATGCTTTCCCTGACCTGGAATGCCCCGTTGGAAGCGTTTACCGACCCAGATCAGTTCTTTCACGGTGTAGGGGTTGACGGCGTTTACTTACCGTTCCATAAAGCCAATCAGTTCATCGGCATGTCACCACTGCCCACCTTTATCTGTAATGATGTGATGAAACAGCCTGATGTTGCTGGCGATGTCATCCGTTACCGTCAACACCTCGGACAGATTCTGGCCTAACGCTCCGCGCGCAACCCTGCCCTGTGTCTATAGTGGGTGTTGCGCGATTTTTTCACTGAGGAAATCCAGAAAGCAGGCGATCCGCACCGCCAACTGGGTATTACGGTAATACACGGCATTCACCGGCAAACGCATATCCACCGTTTCATCCTCAAGGATCTGAACCAGATGTCCCGCAGCGATATCCTCCCGCGTCATAAAATCCGAGAGCCGCACGATACCTTCACCACGCAGCGCCAGCAGGCGCAGCATCTCACCACTGGACGCAGCCAGTGCAGGTCTGATCGGGTAAACATCACCAGAAGCGCTACGTAACGGCCAGTGATTGAGCGATTCAATTTGTGTAAACCCCAACAGAGTATGGCTAGCCAACGCATCCACACTCATTGGCACACCACAGCGACGCAGATATTCAGGGCTTGCCAGCACTCGCAACCGACTGGCACCCAACGCGCGCGCATGAATGCTGGAGTCTCGCAGCGTACCAATGCGAATAGCGATATCGGTGTGCTGTTCCAGCAGATCGATAATCACATCATCGGTATTCAGTTCCAGCACAATTTGGGGGTAACGGCGACGAAACTCAGGAATCAACGGCACAATGACATGCTGCATAAACGAGGAGGCCGCATTAATTCGCAGCCGCCCACTGGGTTGTTCACGACGCAGTGCCATTTGTTCTTCGGCATATTCTACCGCCTGGATAACATCACGGGCCTGCTGTAAAAACAATTGCCCCTCTTCAGACAGAGAAAGCCGCCGGGTGGTACGGTGGATCAATGTGATATCCAGTTTGTGTTCCAGACGGCTCAAGGCACGGCTGATGCCGGACGTCGTTTGCCCTAACTGTTCAGCCCCCGCCGTGATGGAACCACTATCCACCACCACGACAAAAGCCTGCATCTCTTCCAGCGTGATTTTCATCATAGGGTTACACCTCGATGTCGACCTTATCGCCTTTCTCCTGCAACCAGTTACGGCGATCTTCAGAGCGTTTTTTCGCCAGCAACATATCCATCATCGCCAGGGTTTGTTCTATATCACCTGCGTTAATCGTGAGCTGCACCAGACGCCGGGTATTAGGAGCGAGAGTCGTTTCACGCAATTGTAGAGGATTCATTTCCCCCAACCCTTTGAACCGTTGTACATTTGGTTTGCCTTTTTTACGCTTCAGTTGTTCCAGAATGCCCGCTTTTTCTTCTTCATCCAGCGCGTAATAGACTTCTTTACCCAGATCAATACGATACAACGGCGGCATCGCCACATAGACATGGCCGTCCTGAACCAAAGCGCGGAAATGGCGGACAAACAGTGCGCACAACAACGTGGCGATGTGCAGCCCATCAGAGTCCGCATCTGCCAGAATACAAATCTTGCCATAACGGAGCTGACTCAGGTCGTCACTGTCTGGATCGATACCTATTGCTACCGAAATATCATGTACTTCCTGTGATGCCAGCACTTCATCCGAGGACACTTCCCAGGTATTGAGGATTTTTCCCTTCAACGGCATGATAGCCTGAAACTCACGCTCACGTGCCTGTTTAGCGGAGCCGCCAGCAGAATCCCCTTCCACCAGAAACAATTCAGTGCGATTCAGATCCTGTGAGGTGCAATCCGCCAACTTACCGGGTAATGCAGGACCACTGGTAAGTTTCTTACGCACCACTTTCTTGGCGGCACGCATACGCCGCTGAGCACTGGAAATCGCCAATTCAGCCAGTTGTTCCGCTTCCTGGACGTTCTGGTTCAGCCACAAACTGAAGGCATCTTTCACCACGCCGGATACAAATGCGGCGCATTGACGGGAAGAAAGGCGTTCTTTGGTCTGTCCGGCAAACTGGGGGTCCTGCATTTTTACTGACAGCACATAGGCACAGCGATCCCATAGGTCTTCTGCGCTGAGTTTTACCCCGCGTGGCAGAATATTGCGGAATTCACAAAACTCCCGCATCGCATCCAGCAGCCCTTGACGCAGACCGTTAACATGCGTACCACCTTGCATAGTCGGAATCAGGTTGACATAACTTTCAGTCAACAGCTCGCCACCTTCCGGCAGCCAGAGCAGCGCCCATTCCACCGCTTCGGTATCACCGAGAATGGAACCAGTGAACGGTTTTTCCGGTAGCGTGGGCAGGCCGTTAACCGCTTCGCACAGGTAGTCGTTCAAGCCATCCTGATAACACCAGCGTTGTTCGGTATTGTTAATCAGATCTTTGAAGACCATTTCCACACCGGGGCACAACACGGCTTTGGCTTTCAGCAGATGCGTCAGGCGTGATATTGAAAAGCGCGGGCTATCAAAGAATTTTTCATCCGGCCAGAAACGCAGCCGAGTACCTGTGTTGCGACGACCGCAAGTACCCGACACCGTCAGGTCCTGTACTTTGTCGCCGTTTTCAAATGCAATGTCATAGACTTGTCCATTCCGGCGTACTGAGACTTCAACCCGGAGAGACAATGCGTTGACGACTGAAATCCCGACGCCATGCAGGCCACCGGAAAACTGATAGTTTTTATTGGAGAATTTGCCGCCGGCATGCAGACGACACATGATAAGTTCAATAGCCGGAACACCCTCTTCAGGGTGGATATCCACCGGCATACCGCGACCGTCATCAATCACCTCCAGTGATTGATCGGGGTGCAGAATGACATCGATACGATGGGCATATCCTGCCAATGCTTCATCGACGCTATTATCAATAACCTCTTGTCCCATATGGTTGGGACGCGTGGTATCCGTGTACATTCCCGGGCGACGGCGAACCGGCTCCAGTCCACTGAGTACTTCAATCGCATCAGCGTTATAACTTGATTGAGTCATGATTTGAATGAGTTAAGTCGTTGTTTGAAATGTAATGACGGCGTGTAACTTACACATGGATGACAGGCAAATTTTCGTTTTTACTCTGACACTATCACCGCAGTCTACGCCATGATGGTCAATTAGTCGTTAGCCCCAGAAAATCGATAATGGGTGCAAAAAAATGCTCAAACCCCATAAAGGCATGGTTGCCACCCGATTCTACTGTCTGACGACATGCTGTGTAATAGGCCACTGCCTGCCGGTAATCTAACACCTCATCGCCACTCTGTAGCAGACACCACAATAAATCCGGAGACTCCAGCGGTTCCACTTGCATGACCTTGAGATCATAAATGTGCCGAGACTCTAGCACATATTGCTCTCCGGTGTAGGGGTTCCGCTGTTCACCCAGATGACCGAGCAGTAGTTCAAACGGTCTCACCGCCGGATTAACCACCACCGCCGGTAACATAAAACACTGGGAAAGCCAGGTAGCATAATACCCACCCAACGAGGAACCAACAATGCCAAGCGGACGACCGGCCCGCTCCATCACCAGGTTCTCCATCATTTCAGCAGCATCTGCTGAATAAGGCGGTAATTGAGGTATCAACATCTCGATTTCAGGATGCTGCTGCGCAAGCCACGCCTTGAATGCTGTGGCTTTAGCCGAGAGGGGGGAACTGTTAAAACCGTGAAGATAAAGCAAGGTAGGCATCAGTAACCATCCGAATCCATATCAGGCCGGAATTCATCACCTTCCAAGCGGAACACCTGGGTTTCCATCCTTCCATCCGGCAATAACTCAAGATAACGCCAGCCAGGGGACACATTGTCAATGGTAAAGCTGGTGCAATGCGGTTTGAACTGCACACAGGTAGACGGCGTTGCCAGCAGACGCCGACCATTCCAGTCAAGATCCAGCTCTTGATGGATATGTCCACATAATACGGTATTAACCTGTGGATAGCGCACTAGCACAGCATTCAAACTATGAGCATTACGCAGGCTGTGCTGATCCAACCATGAGCAACCAGAAGGTAGCGGATGATGATGTAACATCAGCAGAGTAAAACGATGTGGGCCGGCAGCAAGACAACGCTCCAGCCATTCGATCTGATAGTCGCTCAATTCACCATAAGGTACGCCAAACACCTGGCTATCCAGCAGGATCACCTGCCAGTCATCGCCAAGTAAGACGTGTTTGGACGGTGCAATACCCGCGTCAGCCAGCGCATCCACCATCGCAGGCTGAAAATCGTGATTGCCCGGTAACCACACACAGGGAACAGCAAAACGGCGTATACCACAGGCAAAATGCTGATACGCTTCCAGTGAATGATCCTGCGCCAAATCGCCAGTCGCCGTAATCAGATCAAATTCATATCCCTGTGCCTCAATAGCATCCAGCACCGCGCGGTAGCTGCGGTAAGTATTAACGCCAAGCAATGTTTCCTTCTCGCTGAGAAACAAGTGGGTATCTGTTATTTGTAAAATCCTGACTTTGGCCCCACGCGCCACAGGAAGTGTTAACAGGCTTTCCAAATAATGTCCTTTGTCTCTGAAATCTGTCTAACAAACCGGAACCGACATCGAACCATACGCCAAACAATATTTTAGCCAATCAGCAAGGAACTGATTAATTTGATGCTTTTCGTCACGTTGATGTAACTTCTTGTTCGGATAATCATAACGTGCTTTAAAGCGGAAGATCTGCTGACTGGCACACACTTCCGCAACCATCGCATCATGGTATAGCCGAACCACGAGTGTTGGCAGGCTCCAGTAACTTACCGCCGGGGCAATTTGCTGAATTTTCACCAGCGAAGTGTAGCGTGTAGACTCAAGAATAGTTAAACGATAGCTGGCATTATGGATGTGATAAACCACCCTTTCGCCAACCTCATCATTACGGGGCAACAAACGGCGTAATTGTGCAAAATTGGTATCACACAGCCGCATCATTTCCGGGAAATCCGGGGTATAACGCCTCATAAATTCAGTCCACCCACTCGTTTCTCAGTGTTTCATGGTGCAACGCCAACCATTGCAAGGCAATGACAGAAGCTGCGTTATCAATAATCCCTTCTTCTACCCATTGGTAACTCTGCTCACGGCTCACCACATGGACGCGAATGTCCTCATGTTCTTCCGCCAGCCCATGGATCCCGTCCGCAGTACGGCTATCCACTTCCCCCACCATAATATCCAGACGTTCGCTGGTACCGCCAGGGCTGGAGAGATAACTTAACACTGGGTTACATCGCCCCACCACCAAACCGGCTTCTTCTCGTGTTTCACGTCGTGCTACATCTTCCATACTTTCGCCAGGTTCAATCATGCCAGCAACCAGTTCAAACAACCACGGGGAAGGACTGGTATCGTAGGCGGCTATACGAATCTGTTCAATCAGAACGACCTCATCACGCACCGGATCATAAGGCAGCAAGACAACAGCGTTGCCACGCTCGAAAATTTCACGGCTCACTTCACCACTCATTTCCCCATTGAACATGCGATGGCGGAAACGATAGCGTTCTAATGAGAAAAACCCCTTATAAAGCGTTTCACGTGCAATAATTTCTACATCGTCTTTGTTAAAAGTCGCCAGATTCCTGTCTGAGGACGCCATAATTCAACTCCCGTTAACAAATAGCTGTGAAGCCAGTATTGAGTGATAAGAAATGATGGATGATACTCACTGTGTCTGTATGATATTGACGTGAACTTAGTCGTCCATTTTGCAGGCATAATGATTACAGGCAGTCTGCATGTGAACAACGTGTAAACCCCGGAACGTACACGGATGATATACGGCACGGAAGTGCGCCCAACATGTCATAAGCTGTCAGAATGGCAAAATACCATCGCCGTTCTGAAATAGCACTGGAATACGATGGCACATTCGGCTACCTAATCCTATTGGCTGATTCTGATAGAATTCGCCACTAATCGTCTCTAGATGGCGCTACCATAGCAACTTTGCGGCACAACAAGGAATGCAAATGAAGAAATTGCTCTCTCTTCTTATCGGTCTGAGCCTAAGCGGCTTTAGCGTTGTAAGCCAGGCAGAAGATTTATTACAAGTTTACCAGCAAGCCAGAGAAACCAACCCTGACTTGCGCAGCGCAGCGGCAACCCGTGATTCCGCCTTTGAGAAAATCAATGAAGCGCGTTCTTCATTGCTACCTCAGTTAGGCCTAGGTGCGGATTATACTTACACCAACGGTTTCCGTGATCGTAATGACGTTAACAGTAATGTGAAGAGTGCTTCATTGCAGTTAACTCAAACACTGTTTGATATGTCAAAATGGCGGGCATTAACCCTACAGGAAAAGCAGGCTGGTATCTCAGATGTAACTTACCAAACTGCCCAGCAGACTCTGCTTCTCAATACCGCGACGGCCTATTTTAACGTACTGCGCGCCATTGACTCTCTGTCTTACTATAATGCGCAAAAACAATCCATTTATCGTGAACTGGATCAGACCACGCAACGTTTCAATGTAGGATTGGTTGCCATTACCGACGTTCAGAACGCTCGGGCACAATATGACAGTGTGCTGGCAAGTGAAGTTTCCGCACGTAATGCATTGGATAATGCGCTTGAAAGTCTGCGTCAAATTACTGGCAATTTTTATCCACAATTATCTGGTCTGAATATCAGCAATTTTAATACTCAGCAACCTGAACCGATTAATGTTCTGTTGAAAAAAGCTGAGAATCACAACCTTACCTTGCTCTCTGCCCGTCTAAATCAGGATCTTTCTCGCGAGCAGATTCGTTACGCGGAAAGTGGCCATTTACCAACACTTAATCTGACTGCATCTACCGGATTGAGTAATACTAAATATTCTGGTTCCAGGGCCACAGGCAGCAGTTATGTTGATAACAATATAGGTCAGAACCAAATAGGCTTGAACTTCAATCTGCCGTTATACAGTGGTGGATCGACCAGTTCTCAAGTTAAGCAAGCCCAGGATAACTATGTGGCCAGTAGCGAAGATCTGGAAAGTTCTCATCGCACTGTTATTCAGACAGTACGTTCTTCCTATAACAACGTTTCTGCATCCATCAGCAGTATCAATGCCTACAAACAGTCTGTGATTTCTGCTCAAAGTTCGCTAGATGCGATGGAAGCTGGTTATCAGGTAGGGACACGTACCATTGTCGATGTATTGGATGCCACTACCACGTTGTATAATGCCAAACAGCAGTTATCCAGCGCGCGTTATAATTATTTGATTAACCAACTGAATATTAAAGACGCGCTAGGGACCCTGAACGAAAACGACCTGCGAATACTAAACGCGACACTGGGGAAACCTGTGTCCACAACACCAGTATTCGTTGATAATAAGCCCATTGTTGCCATTTCACCGACAACGGCCAGTAAATCCCGCCCGTAATGTTTATACCCAATAGATTCCAAGATGCAGGAAGGCGGCAAGAGAGAGTCCCGATGAGCTTACTCAGGTAAGTGATTCGGGTAAACGAACGCAGCCAACACACCTGCAACTTGAAAGATGACGGGTATAGTAGTGGGGAGCAACACTGGCTCCCCCACCATTCCTTCACAATTCTGTTTCCCGATCTTGTCCTCAACTAATTGTATAGCTGCGTAAATAGCCTTTCGGGACAGTTCACATTACTTTAAATCTTTTTGGTGTTCCCTTATTCTTACAACTGCTTACAATCATTAGATTAATGTTGGGCAAGGAGCCCTTTCTCTGGGACAACATAATGAAAAGAACACAAAATATCAGTCACAACCACTTCCGCAAAGAGTGGCGAAACTATCATATAGCACCGATCGCCCTGGCGGTGAGCTCGGTTTTTCTGCTGGTCGGATGTGAAAAAGCTGACGAAACCGTCTCGCTGTACCAAAATGCCGACGACTGTACGCGTGCTAATCCATCGATGAAAGAGCAGTGTTCGGCGTCTTATAACAACGCGCTGAAAGAAGCAGAAAAAACCGCGCCCAAATATGCCACAAGAGAAGATTGTGTCGCTGAATTTGGCGAAGCGCAGTGTACCCAGGTTCCTGCTCAGGCCGGAATGGCAGCACAGTCGCAGCAAAGCGGTAGTTTCTGGATGCCGCTAATGGCAGGTTATATGATGGGTCGATTAATGGGTGGAGGGAGTTACGCACAACAACCTTTGTTTACATCCAGGGCACCGAACAGTCCCGCCAATGGCAAATTTTTTGACGCTTCCGGTAAAGATTACGGTAAAGCAACAACCGGTAGAACAATAACGGTACCTAAAACCGCACTGGCTCCTAAACTCCCTACCACCACAACCATCACCCGTGGCGGATTCGGCGAGCGGATTACTAAACAAAACACGCTGCGACGCACTAGCAGCAGCACTAAAATGTACCGCTCTATGGGTGGCTGAGGTTCATAAACATGAAACGGATTGCCATCACAGAACGGCCTGACTGGCGCGAAAAAGCAGCGGAATTCGGCTTCCAGTTTCACACTATGTACGGTGAACCTTACTGGTGTGAAGATGCCTATTACCAGTTTACACTGCCCCAGATCGAAGAGTTGGAGGATACCACGGCCGAACTACACCAAATGTGCCTTCAACTGGTCGATAAAGTGGTGAACAGTGAGGAACTGCTGACCAAATTCCACATTCCCAAACATACTTGGGAGTTTGTACGACACTCATGGTTGACCCATCAACCGTCGCTCTACTCGCGTCTTGATTTGGCTTACGACGGAAAAAGCCCGGCAAAATTATTGGAAAATAATGCCGACACGCCAACGTCGTTATATGAATCTGCATTCTTCCAATGGATTTGGCTTGAGGATCAGATGAATGCGGGGAAACTGCCGAAGAGTGCCGATCAGTACAACAGTATTCAGGAAAAACTGATTGCGCGGTTTGAAAATTTTCATATCAATCATGGTTTTAACTTGTTGCATTTTACTTGTTGTCAAGACTCGCAAGAGGATCGGGGAACGGTACAATATCTACAGGACTGTGCATTAGAAGCCGGACTGGCTAATGACTTCCTGTTTGTTGAAGAGATAGGTCTGGGTGAAAAAGGGCAATTTACTGACCTACAGGATCACGTCATCAGCAATCTCTTCAAGCTATACCCATGGGAGTTTATGTTGCGTGAAACCTTTTCCACCAAGCTGGCAGATGCCGGAGTACGCTGGCTGGAGCCCGGTTGGAAAAGCATCATATCCAACAAAGCGTTATTACCACTACTATGGGAAATGTTCCCCAATCATCCCAATCTGCTGCCTGCCTACTTTGCACAGGACAATCACCCGGCAATGGAAAACTATGTCATTAAACCGTTGTTTTCCCGTGAAGGAGCAAATATACAGATCATCCAAAATGGTCAACAGATTGCGTCAGTGGATGGCCCCTACGGTGAAGAGGGCAAGATTGTGCAACAATATCATCCGCTGCCCAAATTCAATGACAGCTATACACTCATCGGCAGTTGGCTGGTGGATGATGTCCCTTGCGGCATCGGTTTACGTGAAGATCGTGAGCTGATCACTCAGGATCTGTCACGGTTTTACCCACATATTATTCTGGACTGAACAAAAGACACCGCTTCAGGTGTCTTTTGTTTGTATAGCTAGCCGATCTGCGCCGACAACATGCTTAGTGATCCCATCTCAATACCATCCACCAGCACTGAAATCGGCTCTTCACCATCCCAACTTCCCAGCACATATAGCAATGGCAGGAAATGTTCCGGCGTCGGGTTGGAAAACGCCGCATCCTCATGCTGTGTAAAATTCACCAGTGGATGTTGTTTGCCTCGATAGGTCAGGTTTTCACGCACAAAAGCATTAAATGCCACCGCCCAAGAATAAGGAGCCATATCTCCCTGCCACTTTACCATTCGCAAATTATGTACAACATTGCCACTGGCAACGATCATAACTCCTTGATTTCGCAGCGTAGCCAGCTTGCGGCCCAATTCATAATGATATTCTGCCGTCTGCGATCCATCCACACTCAGTTGTACAACCGGGATATTCGCGTCGGGGTACATTTTTATCAATACGCCCCAGGTCCCGTGATCCAACCCCCAGTCACCGTGATCGGCGGATACCGCAATCGGTGCCAATAATTGTTGGATTTTATAAGCCAATTCTGGTGCACCAGGAGCAGGATATTGAGTATCGAATAGCGCCTGTGGAAAACCGCCAAAATCATGGATAGTACGTGGTTTTTCCATCGCGGTGACAGCTGTACCACGGGTATACCAGTGTGCGGATATTGCCAGAATCGCCTTTGGCCGTGGTAGTGTTTCTCCCAGCCGACTCCAGACACGGGTATAGTTATTGTCTTCCAGCACGTTCATCGGACTACCATGTCCGAGGAACAGTGCGGGCATCCGGGAAGTGCTCATAAGCGTATCCTTAATTAACATTGGTAACGATATGGACACTACTTTACGCACATGTTTTTCAAAATGCTGTCAGATAAACGTGATAAAGACAGTCAATAAATTTGACGGTAACTTGTTATCAATTATGAAAAATGAAGGTTGGCACTTTGAGGAGTGGCAGTCATTGCATTGTGTCTACATAAAAAAGCGGCACATAGTCTATTACTATGTGCCGCTTTAAAAGATGGTGGAGTTGACCGGTAAGCCGGGTTCTGTCGTGGACAGCCATTCATCTAGGCCAGCACTCGCGTACTGGCTCAAGCAGCCTACCCGGGTTCAGTACGGGCCGTACCATGTGAACCCCTATTTGGCCTTGCTCCGGGTGGAGTTTACCGTGCCACGAACTGTTACCAGTCGCGCGGTGCGCTCTTACCGCACCCTTTCACCCTTACCTGATCCCGCTTGCACGGGCCATCGGCGGTTTACTCTCTGTTGCACTGGTCGTAGACTTTCGTCTCCCAGGCGTTACCTGGCACCCTGCCCTATGGAGCCCGGACTTTCCTCCCCTCCATCTGTCTCCCCCGAAAGGGACGGCAATGAAGCGGCGACTGTCTGGTCAACTCCGGCGCGGATGATAGGGCATATTGACGCTATTGTCATCCTTGTTTATTCGCTTTTTCCATCTTGTTCCAAAGCATACCGGTACAAAGCATTTTTCTTCACACTGTGAATTTCCGCCGCCAACGCCGCCGCCTTTTTCAAAGGCAACGCTTCCCGCAGCAACGCCATCGTCCTTAACGCTTCAGCTGGCAACGCATCTTCATCCGGCTGATGACCCTCAACAATCAGCACCATCTCACCTTTACGCCGGTTTTCATCTTCCAGTACCCAGTTCAGCAGCTCACCTACCGGCGCACCATGGATTGACTCCCAGGTTTTGGTCAGCTCACGCGCCAACACGATATAACGCTGTGGCCCCAAAACCTCACAGATATCCTGCAGGCTCTCCAATAATCGATGTGTTGATTCGTAAAAAATCAGCGTTCTCGGTTCTTCCTGCAGCTCACGTAATGTGTCTTTACGCGCTTTGGTTTTGGCAGGCAAAAAACCTTCATAACAGAAACGATTCGATGCGATACCTGCTGCAGAAAGCGCAGTGATAGCCGCGCAGGGGCCAGGCAAGGGCACGATACGGATCCCGGCTTCACGGCAACGTCTGACCAAGTGATAACCAGGATCGTTAATCAGCGGCGTTCCGGCATCCGATACCAACGCGATGCTCATCCCTTCCTGTAAGCGGGTTAGCAATTGTTCTGTTTTCTGCTGCTCATTATGGTCATGCAGTGCGAACAGTCGCGCATTAATTGCGAAATGTTGTAACAATAAACCAGTATGCCGGGTATCCTCTGCCGCAATAAGATCGACATGTTTTAATACGGCCAGTGCCCGTTGGGTAATATCGCCAAGATTACCAATGGGTGTCGGCACAATGTACAGGGTGGAGACAGAAATCTCTGCTTGTTGGTCTTGATTCATTGTTTCATCCGGGTTGCCGATTTAATATTGAGCATCTCTAAAACATTACTGGATACAGTATGCTTCCCTTAAATTATTTTCATACCCATACAGGCCGTTTAATACCTGTCATGTTAGCGGTACTGTTTCTCGCAGGTTGCCCAAGCCAGGTGCCACAGGGTCCGTCTACCCAACAGGTAGAGGGTAAAGCCGGGGCGACATCTGATTATTATCTGCAACAAATGCAGCAAAGCAGTGATAATAACAAGGCTGCCTGGCAATTACTTGCTATTCGTTCCCTGTTCCAGGAAGGCAAGCTGCCTCAGGCCAGTGCCCAGTTGAACGCACTGCCAACCCAATTAAGTGATAGCCAGCGCCAAGAACAACACCTGTTAACCGCAGAAATCACCGCTGCTCAGAACGATGCGGCAGTGGCCAACACCGCACTGGGGCAACTAAATGTAGCGTCACTCTCCAAGTCGCAATTAGCGCGTTATTATCAAGTACAAATCAGCATCAATCAGGGGCATCCATCCCTGACGCTGATTCGTGCCTATATCGCTCAAGAGCCGCTTCTGCAAGGAGATGCCCATCAGAAAAATATCGATCTCACCTGGAGCGCATTGACAAAACTCAGTGCTCAGGACCTGATGTCGATAGCCATTAAAGCTGACGAAAACACCTTGCAAGGCTGGCTTGATTTACTGACTGCCTACCAAGGCGCGATAAAATCACCGGCAGATTTAAAAACGGCGATTGAGTATTGGCAGAAACGCTATCCACACCACCCAGCGGCCAAGACCCTGCCAACCGCACTAATCCAGGCACAGAGTCTACAGCCATCCGCGGTTAACAACATTGCTTTACTGCTACCGTTAAACGGACAGGCACAGGTATTTGCCAATGCCATCCAACAGGGCTTTAATGCAGCCAGAAGCGGCCAGGTCAGCATCAACACTCCAGTAGTACCTACGCCGTCGGCACCAGCATTGACCACACCAGATCAGACCACAACCACACCACAGACGCAGACACAGACACAGACACAGACACAGACACAGACACAGACACAGACACAGAATGATACTCTGTCGACGCCACCTTCATCTGCCGAATACAGCGCCGCTTCAGCGCCTACTCCGTCACCAACGGCTTTGCCAGCCAATACGGTGAAAGTTTACGATACGTCTACCCAACCGCTGGCCAATGTCATCGCTCAGGCCCAGCAAGATGGCGCTTCACTTATTGTTGGTCCACTACTGAAAAACGAAGTGGACCAGTTGCCAGGCATGAACTCAACACTGAATATCCTCGCGCTTAACCAACCCGAGCACATTCAAAACCGTCCGAACATCTGTTATTTCGCGCTGTCGCCAGAAGATGAAGCACGCGATGCAGCGCAGTTCATTCACAGTCAGGGTAAACAGCATCCGTTAATCCTGGCACCTCGCGGCAATCTGGGTGATCGCGTCGTAATGGCATTTGCCAATGCCTGGCAGCAGTTGGGAGGCACAACAGCGCTGCAACAACGTATTGGTGGTGTTGATGAGTTAAAGCAGGCGATGAACAGGGGAGCCGGTTTGACACTCACCGGTCAACCAGTTATGACATCTACCGCTCAGAGCTTACCGTCAACCACCGGGGCTGGGTTGACTATTCCAGCGCAAGTGCAACCAGTAGCCAGTGTGTCAACGAACGGAAATGTAGATGCGGTTTACATCATTGCCACACCAGACGAATTGTCATTGATTAAACCGATGATCGACATGCGAACTCAGTCGCAGAACCGCCCGGCACTGTATGCCAGTTCACGCAGCTACCAGGCAGACCTGGGACCAGACTTCCGCTTAGAGATGGAGGGATTACAATTCAGTGATATTCCTCTATTGGCTGGTAGTAATCCGACGCTGCTGCAGCAGGTTAGTCATCAGTTTAAAAATGACTATTCTCTGGTACGCCTGTATGCCATGGGAATGGACGCCTGGTCGTTAGCCAGCCATTTCACACAGATGCGACAACTGCCCGGCTATCAGATTGCAGGTGCGACAGGTACACTTAGTGCGACACCAGACTGCGTAATTAACCGCAAATTGACCTGGCTACAATTCCGTCAGGGACAGCTGGTACCGGCATCCTGAACCCGCGTGCCACCGGAACTCAATTTGAGCAACAGGCCCGGCGTTATCTGGAACATGCCGGGTTGGTTTTCGTGGCAGCCAATGTGACATTGCGTGGTGGCGAGCTGGATTTAATCATGCAAGACCGTCAGACTCTGGTCTTTGTCGAGGTTCGTTACCGGCGTAATGCCAATTTTGGTGATGCTGCTGCTAGCGTTACCTGGCAGAAACAGCGACGGTTACTTCATGCGGCAGCGGTCTGGTTATCTCGCCAGGGGGGCAGTCTGGATACTATTGACTGCCGCTTTGATGTGCTGGCAATTACCGGCAATCAGATAGACTGGATTCCCAATGCGTTTGCCGCACACACATAATTTTTCTGATTTCTAACCCTGAAAAGTAGGTTAACCAAACGTGCTGGATAGAATTAAAGTCTGTTTTACCGAGAGTATTCAAACTCAGATTGCTGCTGCAGAAGCACTGCCTGACGCCATTTCTCGAGCAGCGGTCGCCATGGTTCAATCATTACTTAATGGTAACAAAATTCTGTGCTGTGGTAATGGTACGTCAGCTGCCAACGCACAGCATTTTGCCGCCAGTATGATTAATCGTTTTGAGACAGAACGGCCCAGCTTACCGGCTATTGCACTTAGTGCAGATAATGTGGTCTTAACAGCGATTGCCAATGATCGATTACACGAGGAAGTCTATGCCAAACAGGTTCGCGCATTAGGACAGACCGGGGACGTGTTGCTGGCAATCTCAACCCGCGGAAACAGCCGTGATATTGTGAAAGCGGTCGAAGCAGCAGTGACAAGGGATATGACCATTGTGGCATTAACCGGTTATGATGGCGGCGAGTTGGCGGGTCTGCTTGGTCAACAAGACGTGGAAATCCGCATCCCTTCCCACCGTAGTGCCCGTATACAAGAAATGCACATGCTGACAGTCAACTGTCTGTGCGATTTAATTGATAACACGCTTTTTCCACACCAAAACGACTAAGGAGCACCTCATGAGGATATATTCTTGCATTGCCGTGCTATCTGCAGCCCTGCTGCTACAAGGCTGTCTCGGGGTTGTGGCTGTCGGCAGCGCCGTTGCAACAAAGTCCGCGACTGATCCGCGAACAATAGGAACCCAGGTAGATGACGGAACGCTGGAATTGCGCGTATCCAATGCATTAAGCAAAGATGCTCAAATAAGTAAAGAAGCACGTGTGGTGGCTACTGCCTATCAAGGCAAAGTGCTGCTGACCGGCCAGTCTCCAAATACGGAACTGTCTAATCGGGCGAAACAGATCGCTATGGGCGTGGAAGGGGCTACGGAAGTTTATAACGAAATCCGTAAAGGTAAACCGATATCATTAGGCACTGCCTCCATGGATACCTGGCTCACAACCAAGATACGCTCTCAGTTACTGGCTAGTGACACAGTGAAATCATCCGATGTCAAAGTTACCACGGAAAACAGCGAAGTATTCCTGCTCGGAATAGTAACTCATCGTGAAGGTGCGGCGGCGGCAGAAATCGCCAGTAAAGTCAGTGGTGTAAAACATGTAACTACCGCTTTCACCTATCTGGATTAGACCCACTGTTATGGCAAAACCGTCAGGCTGCTGACAAACTTGCATGAGCACCAATGGCCCATTCTTGAACAAGCAAGACTGGGCCATTTTGAATCAAACCGTTAAATATCATCGTAGCGTTTCATTACCAAGAATGCCGATGTCAGCAAGCTATTTTCTGGCCGGCGGTGATAACAACCAAATATTCCGCCTGGTTTCGACACTGATGTTTTTGGCACTTTTATCTGCGTCAGAGTCCTCTGCTCCCGTTAGTAACGAGGCATATCCTGCACGAATAATCTGCTGTTGGTAACGGGGTTGGGCAAGGGCCGTATCTGCCTGCAGCATTAATGGAATCAACCGACTGCTTTGGCGGTCCAGCGTTTTATGCGGCCATAGCTTGTTCTCGTCCAGATAAGGAGCCATAAAATCCAGCATCGCTATCAGTCCGCTCCCTTTTGCTGTTCGATACTTCCAGAGATTTTCACCGACTTTATCTGCCAGAATAGCCATGGACGTCACCGCTTGCAGATTAAAATAGCTATAGTGAAAAGAGCGAGTGCGAACCAGCTCTTCTGGCTGTGAGCCATCTGCCGCAAGCTGGTGATCAAGCTTCTGGCGCTGGAGTTCTACCATCGCTTTTACCAGTGCAGGTTGCTTCAGATACCAGGCAATACCTGCAACCTGAACCGCATACCAACTGCCATGATTATTCTTCGCTGTAGCCTCTTTCTTACCATTCCTGCTAGTTTGCAGCCAGGTGAGATACTCATTCATCCACTGATGCATCTTTTGCTCATCCTGCGCGGTCCATTTCGGGGACTGACGCAGCATAACCAATGAATCAACAATACGAGTCGAAAAGTAACGGCCATCAAGAACGCCAGCGCCACGTCCGGCATCAATACCCGGAATCCCTTGCGCGTAATTGAGGTTTGGATTCATACGGGTAGCTGGTTCAATAAACCAGGTACGGATCATTGAAATAGCTTTATTGGCGTATTCAGGCTTGTCCGAAAAATACCAGGCCAATGTCAGCGCCTGAACATGTTCTGTGAAAGCCGCCAGCCGAACACCATCACTTTGCTCATTTTTACTGGCAGGATTGACCTGTCCATCTCGCCGAATCCAGGGGAGTCCATCTTCCTTTTCCGGGTCAGGCCACCAATAGGCGCTCAGACTCATATAATCGTGGCGGGAACCGCTGGGAGGTGTTGAAAGTTTTTGAGTAACCGAGGGGTTAGGAGCCTGAAGTACTTTGTTCGCTTCCGATAAAAGTTGGCGATAGGCCAACCGGGTTTGAGGTGTTGCTACCTGTTGCTTAAGCTGCTGTTTAACCGTTTGTAGCTGGGTTGGATCCCAAAATACATAAGCATGCCTGTTGTTTTCAGCACTTGCGCTTCCTATTATACTAAAGCCGCTCCATAACGAGAGCGCCAACAGCAGCAAATAACTCGGGTACATATTCGCCCTTTAGAATAAATCATCTATCACAACTTACTTATATTAATACTCTTTTTACTATAATCCATTCGTTTTCAGAAATGCCTCTCCGCCAATCTGGTGCATCTGTCTCAAAATCCATTGCTGTCTACGTATGACATAGACTGATGGGGCATTGGCATGGTAGTGAATAGGGTTAGGTAATACAGCAGCCAACATTGCCGCCTCGCTGGCAGTCAGACGGCTGGCTGGCTTCTTGAAATAATATCTGGCCGCACGCTCGACGCCAAACACGCCTGGTCCAAATTCAGCGATATTAAGATATACCGTCAGAATACGGCGTTTGGTCCAGACTAGCTCGATGGCGACCGTTAACCCGGCCTCCAGACCTTTGCGAAACCAACTACGGCTATCCCACAACATCAAATTTTTCACTGTTTGTTGTGACAAGGTCGATGCGCCTCGAATACGTCCTTCGTAGCGTTCATTGTGTCTGAGAGCCGCATTGATCGCTGCAAAATCAAACCCCCAATGATATGGGAACTTCTGATCCTCTGCCGCAATGACAGCTAATGGCATCGTCGGTGCGATCTCATCCATCGAGACCCAATCGGAGTGGGCCACATAAGAAAAATTCCCATTAAACCAAGCCGTTAGTTGTCTATCAACCATCACAGTCGAAAAAGGTACTGGCAAGAAAGCAAACAATAATATTTCCAGCAGCCAGAACCCCAACACCACCAGTATCGCCCGGGAAATCCAACGTTTTGTCGTCACGAAAAGACGAGTGCGGTAACGCCCCGGCCTCATTCAGTCAAAGCCAGTACACGAGAAACCAACTTCTCAATACCTGTAGCAGCTTCACTAATGGAATTCGCTAACATATAGGCTGGCGTAGTCACAATCTTGTTATCAATGTCGACCACAATATCATTCACTGGACAAACGACATGGGTACCGCCCATCTCCTCAATGGTTTCTGCTGTTTCAATATCATTGCCAATGGTAAGGCGGACAGGAGTTTTAAGCAGTTTTGGTAAAATGGCTGGAGAGATGCAAATAAAACCAATTGGTTTGTTCTGCTTATAAATTTCATTTGTTAGTATTTTCAGGTCTTCATCAACTTGGCACGCTGCACCACGGATGGCAAAATCACTCAAATTTTTTGCAGCACCAAACCCACCAGGAACAATGAGTGCGTCAATCTGCCGTGCGTCCGCCGCAGACAAAGGCTGGATTTTCCCCCTGGCGATACGTGCGGACTCCGCTAAAACATTGCGTTTCTCGCTGGTTACTTCCCCGGTCAGATGATTCACTACATGCAGTTGCTCCTTATCTGGAGCGAAGCAAACAGCTTGAGCACCGGCCCGATCAATTGCAAGCAGAGTCAAGACAGCTTCGTGAATCTCTGAACCATCAAAAACTCCACACCCACTAAGTACGACGCCGACTTTTTTCATCATATAAACCTCATTTCATTACATCAACTAATTGATTTTTTGATTGACAAACACTAATCTACATCACACATTTTAATGATTCTTGTAACAAACGGCGCTATATTTGCTATGGTGTTTGTTGCCAGAAGATGTAATTCCACACACACCTGCGAACTAACAACTTTGAGAGCAGATTGCAGGTGTACAAGTTTCCCTGGTGTTGGCGCATAATTCGCGCACCCCGGCTTCGGTCGGGGTCATTTTTTTTCAGCTTCCGAAACCCAATCCTTCAGCATTTGAACATCATGACGCCAATCATGCTTTAATTCGTCAATCCACTCCTGAACGTTATCCCACCAAGCCGGCAATGTTGTGGTCTGAATCTGCTGGGCTACCTGCTGCAAATGCCGTAACCCTACCGTTCCGGCCGCACCTTTGATTTTGTGTCCTTCTTCCGCGATACCTTTCTGATCACGTGCCGTCATATTGGAATCCAGTATTGCCAGATAGCCCGGCATCATTTGCTCGAACATCGCCAGACTTTGATGAATCAGTTTCGGACCAATCAAATCGAGATATTGTTCCAGCATGGCGATATCCAACGTGTTTTCCTGAACCGACTCAGGAATATCTTCCGACACGACAGGAACGTCGCCTTCATGATGATCCCAGTACTGTTTGATGACGGCAGTCAGTGCCGGCACGGAGAGTGGTTTGCTCAGCACATCGTCCATACCTGCATCCAGATATTCTTTTTTGTCCTTGAGTACATTGGCCGTCAACGCAACCAGCGGCGGCAGATCTCGATGGACATAACGCTCACGCAGCTTACGAGCCACATCCAAACCCGTCATATCCGGCAACTGGATATCCAGCAGCACCAGGTCAAACTCGTCAGGATCAAACATATCCAGCGCCGCCTGACCGGTCATTGCCACATCGACGCTACTGCCCAGTTTTTCCAGTACCGAGCGGGCCACCACCACATTCAGCTCAATATCTTCCACCAGCAAGACATTCAGTGCCGGCAATGGCATTCCTTCCTCATCTTCGGCATCTGCGCTCTCTCCTTCCACCGCTGGTGCCACGACTGTCAAAGTGAAACAAGAACCTTTACCCAGTTCACTGGTAACAAGAATGTCGCCTCCCATGTTCTGCGCCAAACGTTTCGATACTGCCAGACCGATGCCGGTTCCGGTGGCCGGTTTGCCGCCATTCTGATCCTTCACCTGATAGTACATGGAGAAGATTTTTTCTAACTCATCAACTGGAATGCCCATACCGGAGTCTTCAACTTCAAAGCGCAGCTGATCACCTGGTCCATACTCCACTCGCACCACAATATTTCCCTGCTGGGTAAACTTCACAGCATTACTCAGCAGGTTCCACAGAATTTGACGTAACCGGGTACCATCCGTAATGACGCTCTTCGGCAAGGGTTGATGCAGTTCCATTTTTAATCGCAGCCCTTTCGGTTGCGCCAGCAATCCACCCAGGTTTTCCAGATCGGCTACAAAGCCCTCAAAATCTATCGGCTGATTATCCAGTTGAACCTTGCGACGTTCCTGCTTATCCATTTCAATGACATCGTTGAAAATATTGCCCAGCGTGATAGCGCTGACATGGATGGTCTTCAGGTATTTCTGCTGTTCCGTATCCAGATGTGTATCGAGCAGAATACGGCTTAAACCGACAATGCCATTAAGCGGCGTACGAAGCTCGTGGCTGATTGTTGAGATGAAAGTAGTCTTTTCCCTACTCGCATTCTCTAACGCGTCCTGGTAACGCTTACGCTCCGTTATATCGCGTCCAAACCCCATCAACCCATGTCGTTTTCCCATTCGGTCATAAAACGGTACTTTTCGTAGTTCAAAACAGGCCTTGCGCCCATCGGGGTATACCAGCCACTGCTCATAGGTCAGGGAAACGTTATGACGGAAAACTTTTTCATCAGTTTCCATCACTTTTTCTGCAATTTCTGGCGTGTAAACATCAATTGGTGTCAGACCAATCAGCTGCTTCTGGCTTTTGCCAAGCAACAATTCCATCGCGCGGTTGCAACCAGAGAACTCTTTATTTTCATTACGGTAATAAACCAGGTCTGGTGAAGCATCGAGAAAGGAACGCAACAAGGCTGATTGTTGCTCTAGCTCAACCTGCGCCTGTTCCCGACGAGACATCTCCTCTCGCAATTTACTCACCATCAGCAGACGAGCGTCTTCGGCTTTGATACGATCCGCAATTTCCTGATTAAGTTGAACAATATTATCTTGTAATTGTTCATTCAGTTGCTGGTCGCGATGACGCATTTCCTCTAACTTGGCTACCAGCTTGGCAAGCCGCTGACGCGACTCTTCCAGTTGTTCCACCACGACAGAAAGGAAATAAACCGCCCAGGGAGTGATCACCAGGCCAAAAAAGATGGATCGCACAACATCAATACTGGTGACTTCACCACTGAGCAATAGTGTTACCGCCATCTGCACCACCAGTGCCAACAACACCAGCACCGAAGCCAGTAGCAGAGAAAAACGGACCAGACCCAGCTTTACCATTAAATCAACGTAATACTGGGCCAATAGCCGGATTTGCTTCATAGTGTTTTTCCTTAGTCGTGGACCCGCAAATCATACTGTAAAATAATAATGAGCGCGGTAAATGTGCCGTTAATTTGCGAACCGCCACAAATATCGGTCTTCAGGCAGGATGATACTGATAGGGGTGGCCTAATGCAGAGCCTTGCACACCATGTTCCAGCAAATAGTTGTTGAGTCCAACCATGCCGGTCCAGCGATTTTCACACCACAGTGGGGCCAGTAATGTGGGTCGGCGGGCACTGGCAGAAATCCGGTGAAAAACAATTTCCGGTGGCGTATACCGAATCATTTCCCCGGCGATTGCTACATAATTTTCCAGTGTCAGTTCCGACAACCGCCCGGCTCGCCATGCTTTAGCCATAATACTGCCATCCACAATGTGTAGCGGGTGTAGCTTTATCCCCTCAACACCTGTATCAACAACCTGTTGCAGCGTTGACAGACAACATTTGGCATCTTCTCCAGGCAGACCGACAATAAGATGACAGCAAACCTTTAGGCCACGAATATGGGCACGATAAACCGTTTCCTGGTAGCAGGAAAAATCATGCCCACGGTTAATGCGATGCAACGTTTTATCACTCGCGCTTTGCAATCCCAGTTCCAACCATACCTCATAACCTTGATCCCGATACCCGGCCAGTAAATCCAACACAGCGTCCGGGACGCAATCAGGCCGGGTTCCCACACATAATCCAACCATCTCCGCCTGTTTCAGTGCCTGGCAATACATGGACTCCAATACCTGAACTTCGGCGTAAGTACTAGTATAAGCTTGAAAGTAAGCCAGATAGCGCTTAGCACGATTTACCTTTACTGCCTGCGCCTCCAGCTGCTGGGTGATACTAATCTGTTGCATGTGCTCATCCGCAAATGACGCCACATTACAAAACGTACAACCGCCACGACCCAGCGTGCCGTCCCGGTTTGGGCAATTAAACCCACCGTGCAGCGTAAGCTTATGGATCTTTTCTCCATAACGACGCTGAAGGTCTCCACCAAACATATTGATTATTTTTTGTAATTGCATATTCTGTTCTTCCCCCCGCAAGAACAGCAGCCTACTCTTTCATCTGTTTTACCGCGATGACTACGATCAATCCCGCTCCGGCGCATTAAAGTGCATGGTTATTCATTTTTATTGAAAATAAAATCATATCTTAGCCGATTAATTTTTCTTATCCTCCCAGCCGATTTCATTAAAAGATGACGTGAAGATAAAAAACAGTGACATAAAGTAAAAAATTAGATTCAAACAGAATAAGATGCCGATAAGAGAAGATATAGCAGCATGTCGCGGTCATAATTCGTCATTAGCATAGTGATACAGCTCACATTTAAATGACTCCCCGCATCTTGCCAACACCTTCTTTTAATTGTAAAAATGCTTATCTTTCATATAAATAAGTAAATATTATCCCTAAAAGTCAGGTTTGATATTGATATTTGACCTGAACAGGGTTTCTCGCTAATTTGGGAATCCGCTGGAAGCTTTCCTGACGAGATGATGTCTCGTCATATTTATGCAGTAAGAAGAAGACTCCCTCATCAAGCAAGTTATTACCACTTGTGAGATCGTCACGATAGACCGGAAAAGAGAGCGGCAAAACCCACTGACGCTATATTTACGTCAGTTGGATATCGCTCGCGCAAAGGTGCCCGCTGACTGGTGGGAGAGAGTCATATAGAGCCTGGGGAGGTTCACTGAATATGTTGTACGATGCATCCCAAGAGAGAGACAACTGTGGTTTCGGATTAATCGCCCATATAGAAGGTGAGCCGAGCCATAAAGTAGTGCGTACTGCCATTCACGCGCTTGCCCGTATGCAGCACCGTGGCGCGATTCTTGCTGACGGCAAGACCGGTGACGGCTGTGGTTTATTGCTTCAGAAACCTGACCGCTTCTTCCGCTTGGTCGCCGAAGAGCATGGTTGGAGGCTGGCGAAAAATTATGCCGTCGGCATGATGTTCCTTAATAAGGATGAAGAGAAGGCCCGTGCCGCCCGCAAGATTGTAGAAGAAGAGTTGCAGAATGAAACCCTTTCTGTGGTTGGTTGGCGCGAAGTGCCCACCAATCCGGATGTCTTGGGTGAAATCGCGTTGTCCTCACTGCCGCGTATTGAACAGATCTTTGTGAATGCTCCGGCAGGTTGGCGTCAACGTGATATGGAACGCCGCTTATTCATGGCACGCCGCCGTATTGAAAAACGCGTACAAGATAACGATTTCTACGTGTGCAGCTTCTCCAATGTAGTGAACATCTACAAGGGCCTGTGTATGCCGACGGATCTGCCGCGCTTTTATCTGGATCTGGCAGACCTGCGTATGGAATCAGCCATTTGTCTGTTCCACCAACGCTTTTCCACCAATACCGTACCACGCTGGCGTCTGGCCCAGCCGTTCCGCTATCTGGCGCACAACGGTGAGATCAACACCATTACGGGGAACCGTCAGTGGGCCCGCGCTCGTGCCTACAAATTCAAAACGCCGCTGATCCCGGATCTGCAAGATGCGGCCCCATTTGTCGACGAAACTGGCTCGGACTCCACCTCGCTGGATAATATGCTGGAACTGTTTCTGGCTGGTGGGATGGATATCGTGCGCGCCATGCGACTGCTAGTACCACCGGCATGGCAGAACAACCCGGATATGGATCCGGAACTACGTGCTTTCTTCGACTTTAACTCTATGCACATGGAGCCATGGGATGGTCCGGCAGGTCTGGTACTGTCTGATGGGCGTTATGCTGCCTGTAACCTGGACCGTAACGGTCTGCGTCCAGCACGTTATGTCATCACTAAAGACAAACTGATTACTTGTGCGTCTGAAATTGGCATCTGGGATTATCAACCGGACGAAGTGATCGAAAAAGGGCGCGTCGGTCCAGGTGAACTGATGGTTATCGATACCCGTAACGGCCGCATCCTGCACTCAGCAGAAACCGATGATGATCTGAAAAGCCGCCATCCCTACAAAGAGTGGATGGAAAAGAACGTTAAGCGTCTCGTGCCGTTTGAAGAGTTACCTGATGAACAAGTGGGTAGCCGCGAGCTGGACGATACAATGCTGGAAACCTATCAGAAGCAATTTGGTTATAGCAAAGAAGAACTGGATCAAATCCTGCGCGTGCTGGGTGAGAACGGTCAGGAAGCCACGGGTTCCATGGGTGATGACACACCTTTTGCCGTGCTCTCCAGTCGCCCGCGTATTATTTATGACTATTTCCGCCAACAGTTTGCTCAGGTAACGAATCCGCCTATCGACCCACTGCGCGAAGCACATGTTATGTCGCTATCAACCTGTATCGGTCGGGAAATGAACGTATTCTGTGAAGCGGAAGGTCAGGCCCATCGTCTGAGCTTTAAATCACCGATTTTGCTCTACTCCGATTTCAACCAGTTGATCAATCAGGATCAGCAATATTACCGTGCAGACAGGATCGATCTGACGTTCGACCCAAAACAGCAAACACTACAGGAGACGGTTGAAAAACTGTGCGACGAAGCGGAAAACAAAGTCCGCGACGGCGCAGTATTACTGGTACTTTCCGACCGGAGCATCACGCAGGATCACCTGCCAGTACCGGCACCAATGGCGGTAGGCGCTATTCAGCGCCGTCTGGTGGAAAAGAGCCTGCGTTGCGATGCCAACATCATCGTTGAAACCGCCAGCGCCCGTGATCCACACCATTTTGCGGTACTGCTAGGCTTTGGTGCTACTGCCATTTACCCTTATCTGGCCTATGAAACACTGGCCCGGATGGTAGATAATCGCACCATCGAGAAACCATACCGTACCGTGATGCTGAACTACCGTAACGGCATCAACAAAGGTCTGTACAAGATCATGTCAAAGATGGGCATTTCAACGGTGGCGTCCTACCGCTGTTCCAAACTGTTTGAAGCCGTCGGTTTGCACCAGGACATTTCATCCCTCTGTTTTCAGGGTGTAGTCAGTCGGATCAGCGGGGCCAACTTCAGTGATTTTGAGCAAGATCTGCTTAATTTGTCAAAACGTGCCTGGTTGAAACGTCATACATTGGACCAGGGAGGTTTGCTGAAATTCGTTTACGATGGTGAATACCACACCTACAACCCGGACGTAGTAAAAACGCTACAGGCAGCAGTTCACAGTGGTAAATACAGTGACTATTTGCAATATGCCAACCTGGTAAACCACCGTCCGGTGGCAACGCTGCGCGATCTCCTGGCGCTACAACCACAGGAAGGAACGGCCATCGCGCTGGACCAGGTGGAACCAGCGACAGAGCTGTTCAAACGTTTTGATACGGCTGCCATGTCTATCGGTGCGCTCAGCCCAGAAGCCCATGAATCACTGGCTGAAGCCATGAATAGTCTGGGTGGTTTTTCCAATTCCGGTGAAGGTGGCGAAGACCCAGCGCGTTATGGCACCAATAAAGTATCCCGCATCAAGCAGGTTGCCTCCGGTCGATTTGGCGTTACACCCGCTTATCTGGTCAATGCTGATGTTATCCAGATCAAGGTCGCACAGGGAGCCAAACCAGGTGAAGGCGGCCAGTTACCGGGGGATAAAGTAACCCCATATATTGCCAGACTGCGCTATTCAGTGCCCGGCGTTACTCTGATTTCACCACCGCCACATCATGATATTTACTCTATCGAAGATTTGGCTCAGTTGATTTTCGACCTGAAACAGATCAACCCAAAAGCCATGATTTCGGTCAAACTGGTTTCTGAACCGGGTGTAGGTACTATCGCCACTGGTGTGGCTAAAGCTTATGCCGATCTGATCACTATTGCCGGCTATGATGGCGGCACCGGCGCCAGCCCGTTAACATCAGTGAAATATGCTGGTTGTCCGTGGGAGCTTGGTCTGGCAGAAACCCAGCAGGCACTGGTGTCTAACGGTTTACGTCACAAAATCCGTCTGCAGGTGGATGGTGGTCTGAAAACCGGTCTGGATATTATCAAAGCGACCATTCTGGGTGCGGAAAGCTTCGGCTTTGGTACTGGCCCAATGGTAGCTCTCGGCTGTAAATACCTGCGTATCTGTCACCTGAATAACTGTGCTACAGGTGTTGCCACCCAGGATGAAAAACTGCGTCGCGATCACTATCACGGTCTGCCAGAACGCGTAGTTAACTACTTCAATTTTATCGCACAGGAAACCCGTCTGCTGATGGCCGAGCTAGGTGTAAGTCGTCTGGTCGATTTGATAGGCCGCACTGACCTGCTACTTGAACTGGATGGTTTCACTGCCAAACAAAACAAGCTGGATCTGTCACCATTACTGCATACTGCACAACCTCATCCAGGTAAGGCGCTGTACTGTACCGAGAATAATCCGTCATTCGACAAAGGATTACTCAACAAAGCGCTGGTGGAGCAGGCTCAGTCACATGTCGAATCCAGGCAAGGCAAAGCACTCTATTTCGATATTCGTAATACCGACCGCTCTGTAGGCGCCACCTTGTCCGGTGTGATTGCTGCACGGCATGGCGACCAGGGACTGGCGAGTGACCCGATCAAAGCTTACTTTAACGGTACAGCCGGGCAAAGCTTTGGTGTCTGGAACGCTGGTGGTGTTGAGCTGGCTCTGACCGGTGACGCCAACGACTACGTAGGTAAAGGCATGGCGGGCGGTATTATCTCTGTGCGCCCGCCCGTCGGCTCCGCGTTTCGCAGTCATGAAGCCAGCATTGTCGGCAATACCTGTCTGTATGGTGCCACTGGCGGTAAGCTGTTTGCCGCAGGTCGTGCCGGAGAACGCTTTGCCGTACGTAACTCCGGTGCGATTACCGTAGTGGAAGGTATCGGCGATAACGGCTGTGAATACATGACTGGAGGCATTGTCTGTATTCTGGGCCGCACCGGCGTCAACTTCGGTGCAGGTATGACTGGCGGTTTCTCGTATGTTCTGGACGAAGACGGTGAGTTTCGTAAACGCGTCAACCCAGAACTTGTGGAAGTGCTGGACGTAGAGAATCTGGCGATTCATGAAGAGCACCTGCGTGGACTAATTACCGAGCATGTTCATCATACCGGATCCCAGCATGGCGAAGAGATTCTGGCCAACTGGCCGGTATGGGTATCAAAATTTGCTCTGGTTAAGCCAAAGTCAAGTGATGTGAAAGCGTTGTTGGGTCATCGTAGTCGTTCCGCAGCTGAGCTGCGGGTACAGGCGCAGTAAGAGGTCATCATGAGTCAGAATGTTTATCAATTTATCGACTTACAGCGCGTTGATCCGCCCAAAAAACCGCTGAAAATTCGTAAAATTGAATTTGTTGAGATTTACGAGCCGTTCTCGGAAGGCCAGTCAAAAGCCCAGGCAGATCGCTGCCTGGCATGCGGTAACCCTTATTGTGAATGGAAATGCCCGGTGCATAACTACATTCCGAACTGGCTGAAACTGGCTAACGAAGGGCGCATTATTGAAGCGGCAGAGCTGTCACATCAAACCAATAGCCTGCCAGAAGTTTGTGGCCGCGTCTGCCCTCAGGATCGGTTATGTGAAGGTTCCTGTACACTGAATGATGAATTCGGTGCGGTTACCATCGGAAACATAGAACGATATATCAATGATAAAGCCATAGAAATGGGCTGGAAGCCGAACGTAGCCGACATTCAACCTACCGGCAAGCGTGTGGCGATTATTGGTGCCGGGCCCGCAGGACTGGGCTGTGCCGATGTGCTAACCCGTAACGGCGTGAAAGCCGTAGTGTATGATCGCCATCCTGAAATCGGTGGGCTGCTGACTTTTGGTATTCCATCGTTCAAGCTGGGAAAAGAAGTGATGATTAAGCGCCGCGAAATCTTCACCGAAATGGGTATCGAATTCCAGTTAAATACCGAAGTGGGTAAAGACATCCAATTAAGCGACCTGCTGGAAGAATATGATTCCGTATTCCTGGGTGTCGGGACTTATCAATCCATGCGTGGTGGGTTGGAAAATGAGGATGCGCTGGGCGTTTATGATGCACTGCCATACCTGATTGCCAATACCAAGCAACTGATGGGGTTTGCCACCACAGAAGATGAGCCTTATGTTTCCATGCAAGGTAAACGTGTGGTCGTTCTAGGTGGTGGTGATACCGCAATGGACTGCGTACGGACGTCAATCCGTCAAGGCGCTACGCATGTCACTTGCGCCTACCGCCGTGATGAAGAAAACATGCCTGGATCCAAGCGTGAAGTGAAAAATGCACGAGAAGAAGGTGTAGAATTCAAATTCAACCTGCAACCGATGAGTGTGGAAATCAACGACTCGGGTAAAGTGTGTGGGGTGCGTATGGTGCGCACTGAGCTCGGTGCACCGGATGACAATGGACGCCGCCGTCCGGAGATTGTCGAAGGTTCAGAGCATGTACTGGAAGCAGATACCATTATCATGGCATTCGGCTTCCGCCCGCATAAAATGGACTGGCTGGCCAAACATGATGTGAAACTGGATAGCCAGGGCCGCATTATTGCGCCAGAAAACAGTAACAGTGCATTCCAGACCAGTAATCCAAAAATCTTTGCCGGTGGTGATGCTGTCCGAGGTTCGGACCTGGTTGTTACTGCCATTGCTGAAGGCCGTAAAGCCGCAGAGGGTATCCTCAACTTCCTTGAAGTGTAACCACGACAATCCAGACAAAAGGCAGCTCAAGCAGTTGCCTTTTACTTTTTTTGTACACCCGCAACATGTCCTTCATTCAGATTTTCACGATGCGGACTGCTCAATGACATCCTGTTCTGTCAGCATCGGTGTTTGCTGTACAAAATCGTAATAATCGGGTTTGTTATCAATATAGATTTGAGAAATCATCTGCTTTTCCCCGTCAGGGAACAGGCCAGCAGAGAACTCATAAGTTTCTGGTTCAAGCAGCTTATAAAACAAATGTGTTCCACACTTACTACAGAAGGCGCGCTCAGCCCAGTCAGAAGAATGATAGGATGTAATATTCTCTTCTCCCTCAATCGTCACGCCATCTGGACACTCAATCGCCATCAGTGGCCCGCTGCCCCACTTTCGGCATACGCCACAATGACAAACACTGACCTCGTGAGTGTATTGCTCAGGAATAGTTATCGTCACTGCGCCACATAAACAGCTACCTTTGCTGGTTTGCATCACATGTACCTCTAGCAATGTTAGTAATGGATAAAATTTTACCAACCAGTGTATTTCTTTTATTTTTCAATTCACTGGATAATAAAAAAGGGCACTATCGTGTGCCCTGTTTTATCATTAGAGACTGTTATTTGACAACCCGCAATGCCGGCCTTCCGCCCCGAGGGGGCTGTGGTGGGTCATCATTGGGATTACCATCGTCATCTGTTGCTGACGGTTCGTTATCCACCACAGATATCAAAGCCGTTTTATTCTCATCCTGATCTTCAAGCTCATCAGTAATAGCTTCATAGGCAGGTTCCGGTTCAAACATGGTACCCGCCCCATTTTCGCGGGCATAAACCGCCATGACCGCCGCCATCGGGACAAAAACCTGACGTGGCACACCACCAAAACGTGCGTTGAAGTGAACGCTATCATCAGCCAGTTCGAGATTACCTACAGCACGAGGGGCGATATTCAAAACAATCTGCCCATCGCGGGCAAACTCCATCGGCACCTCTACACCCGGGATGCTGACATCTACGACCAGATGTGGTGTCAGTTGGTTATCCAGCAGCCAGTCATAAAAAGCCCGCAGTAAATACGGACGACGTGGAGATAACTGAGACAACGCCATGTAGTTTAACCTCTGGTTTGTAAACGGATTTCACGTTCAGCTTCTGTGAGGGAAGCCAGAAACGCATCACGTTCAAAAACACGCGTCATGTAGCCTTTCAGCTCTTTCGCACCAGACCCTACCAGTTCAATGCCCAACAGTGGCAAACGCCATAACAGTGGAGCCAGATAACAGTCAACCAGACTGAACTCTTCGCTCATAAAATAAGGTGTTTCATTAAATACCGGAGCAATGGCCAGTAGCTCTTCACGAAGCTGTTTACGCGCTACATCCGCTTCCTGTGCGTTACCCTTCATAACCGTGTTCATCAGGGAATACCAGTCAAGCTCAATACGGTGCATCATTAGACGACTGTGGCCACGTGCTACCGGATATACCGGCATTAAAGGTGGGTGTGGGAAACGCTCATCAAGATATTCCATGATAATGCGCGATTCATATAATGTGAGCTCACGGTCAACCAGTGTTGGCACTGAACCGTAAGGATTGAGGTCAATAAGATCCTGCGGCAGATTGTCCATGTCTACCTGCTCAATTTCGACACTAACCCCTTTTTCTGCCAGCACAATGCGAACCTGATGGCTAAAAATGTCGGATGGACCGGAAAACAGCGTCATTACCGAACGTTTGTTGGCAGCGACAGCCATGAAAACCTCCAAGTTTATCGAAAAAATACGGCGAAGAACCGATCGAATATTATCCTGCAGGCCTTGTCGCGTTTAAATTTCCTACGGACTGCGGGAAACCGCTGACGACATCTGTCATTTTCTCAAAAATCACCAGCTGGCAAACAGGCACAAAATCGGCAAATAGTGTATCAGATTTTGTTCGTTTTGTGGGGATATAAGCACGCTTTCATAGTTAACCCCTAATAAATAAAGGTTATTTTTTAGACATTACATATATCAGGTGAAAAAAACCCGGTGACCAGCACCGGGTTCTTGGCATTAATTCCGCTGCAAAGCAGCCAAAAATTAACGCTTGGAGAACTGAGGACGACGGCGTGCTTTACGCAGACCGACTTTCTTACGTTCAACCTTACGAGCATCACGAGTGACAAAGCCAGCTTTACGCAGCTCAGCACGCAGAGACTCATCATATACCATCAACGCACGGGTAATCCCGTGGCGAATTGCGCCTGCTTGACCAGAGATACCACCACCTTTAACGGTGATGAACAGGTCAAATTTTCCAACCATGTCGACCAGTTCCAGCGGTTGGCGAACTACCATACGTGCAGTTTCGCGACCGAAGTACTGTTCCAGACTACGCTGGTTGATAACGATGTTGCCACTGCCCGGTTTGATGAATACACGAGCGGCAGAACTTTTGCGGCGACCAGTGCCGTAATATTGATTTTCAGCCATTGCCATTAATCCCGATTAAATGTCCAGAACTTGCGGTTGCTGTGCCGCGTGATTGTGCTCATTACCCGCGTAAACTTTCAGTTTACGGTACATAGCACGACCCAGCGGACCCTTCGGCAGCATGCCTTTAACCGCGATTTCAATCACACGCTCAGGATGGCGGGCAATCATCTCTTCAAAGGTCGCTTCTTTAATACCACCGATGTAACCGGTGTGATGATAATACATTTTGTCAGAACGTTTGTTGCCAGTTACAGCAACTTTCTCAGCGTTCAGAACAATAATGTAATCGCCAGTATCAACGTGCGGAGTGTATTCCGCTTTATGCTTGCCGCGCAGACGACGAGCCAGTTCAGTAGCGAGGCGACCTAAAGTCTTACCGCTCGCATCAACAACATACCAGTCGCGTTTTACGGTTTCTGGTTTAGCTGTAAAAGTTTTCATTAAAAGCTTACCCAATTTAAGTTACACGTTGGCGAACACCCAAACGCTTCAATAAATAGTGTTGAGGTTCACACGGCTATCTAGTCCAGCAAACCTACCCCTTCGAATAGCTATTGCCAGCACGATAAAGTTTCGGGAAAAAAACTTTGTTGTAACGTGGGGTCGCAAGATTATAGAGAAGTCGGTATCAAAGGTCGACCCTTTTTCTATCGTTTTCCGTAGAAAAAGGGATCTATTTCTATGCAAGGTGGAGCTGGTTCTATGCAAGGTGGGGCTGGCGCAAATACTCCTCGCTTTGCATCTCCTGCAGACGGGACAAACAGCGTTGATATTCAAACTTCAGATGTTCGCCCTGATAGAGGTCAAACATCGGTACCTGGGCAGAAATGATGAGCTTCACCCGTCGCTCATAAAACTCATCCACCAGCGCCAGAAAACGTCTGGCAGTATTTTCTTCTTTTGTTCCCATCACCGTGACGTTATGCAACAACACACTATGATACAAGCGGGAAAGCGCAATATAGTCATTCTGGCTACGAGCCTCGATACACAGTGTAGAGAAATCCACCGCCACTACACCGTCTCCGGCGCTCAGCGTTGCCAACGGACGATGATTGATTTCCAGTACCGGTCCGGCAGTTGTAATTTTCTGCCCGGACAGTCGGCTGAATATCTGGCGCATCGTCGTTTCCGTCGAGGCATTCAATGGTGTCAAATACAGATGCGCCTGGGTCAACGTGCGTAGACGATAATCAATCCCCGCATCCACATTTAATATGTCACAGTGTTGCTTAATCAGGTCAATTGCAGGTAAAAAACGTGAGCGCTGTAACCCGTTACGATAAAGCTCATCCGGCGGGATGTTGGATGTTGCAACCAGTGTAATCCCCCGTAAAAACAAGGCGCTAAGTAATTCTGCCAACAGCATTGCGTCAGTAATATCCGATACAAAAAATTCGTCAAAACAGAGCACATCCGTTTCGGACTTAAAGCCATCAGCAACTTTTTCCAGCGGATTCTCCTGCCCTTGCAATTGGTTCAGTTCCTCATGCACGCGCAGCATAAAACGATGAAAATGCAGACGTAATTTTCGTTTTGACGGCAAACCATGGAAAAACAGATCCATCAACCAGGTTTTCCCTCGGCCTACACCACCCCACATGTAAAGCCCTTGTACCGGTGTCGTTGTTTCTTCCCGTCCCCCCAACCATGAACGCCACTTCCCCAGCAGCCCTGTGGGTGGAGTCTGAATGTCCTGCACATGTTTAACCAATTCCTGATGAATATTATCCAGCCGAATCACTGTCTGGTATTGTACTTCATCCGGCTGATACTCCTGCGCTGACAAAGCCTGCTGATAAAGCGTCAAAGGGGTTACTCTCTGCATAGCTCCAAAATCCCTGAGAAAAAAGTTAGTTATATTTTATCGCGTGTTAACGTCGATTTGGCCCGTAATCGTAGCAGTTAACCACCTTGCAGCCGTAAGCAATATCATAATACCTTACGACATCGCGCTTCGGGGCTCCACTCAGGCAAGGTTAGCGGTTATAGTGGCTATTATTAAGTGGAAAAACCCTACGGGACAACTAAGTCAAAATAGGAGTCATTATGACCTGGGAGTACGCGCTGATTGGACTAGTTATCGGTGTCATAATTGGTGCTGTCGCTATGCGTTTTGGCAATCGTAAACTGCGTCAGCAACAGGTATTGCAAAATGAACTGGAGAAAAGCAAAACGGAATTGGAACAATATCGCCAGGAGTTGGTTGGGCATTTTGCCCGTAGCGCAGAGCTACTGGACAACATGGCAAATGATTATCGTCAGTTGTACCAGCATATGGCGAAAAGCTCCAACAACCTATTACCCAATTTACCCACGCAGGATAATCCGTTCAGATATAGCCTGACGGAAGCCGAAGCGGATAACGATCAGGCACCAGTAGGCATGCCACCCCGTGATTATTCTGACGGCGCTTCAGGTTTACTGCGCGGCGAACGCCCTGCCAGCAAGTAAACACAAGATACCACTCTCTACCTGTGAGGCCTCTTCGGCCTCATCATGTTCTTTTGTCTTCAACTGTAAATTTACATGAATTATGGTTACATTCTACTGAAGAAAGGTCAGTGAACTTTACGTCATAATCCCCGGTCTGACTCTTCATCATGGGTTTGGGTTTATATATCATCGTTTTATTCATACGCAGGTCGTGAGAGAGTTAACAATCAATGAAAAAAACATCGTTGTTATGTAGCGCATTGGCAATAAGCATAGCTTTATCCTTATCATCTCTACCTGCGGCATACGCTGCGTTACCAGCAGTGGTACAAGGTCAGCAACTCCCCAGCCTGGCGCCTATGCTGGAAAAAGTCTTACCTGCTGTGGTCAGCGTACATGTTGAGGGTACGCGAATTCAGCGTCAGCAGATTCCTGAAGAGTTTAAGTTTTTCTTCGGACCTAACACACCATCTGAAGAACAGAGCTCTCGTCCATTTGAAGGCTTGGGATCCGGCGTAATCATTAATGCAGCCAAAGGATATGTGTTAACCAACAACCATGTCATCAACAATGCTGACAAAATCCGTGTACAACTTAATGATGGCCGTGAATATGACGCAAAATTGATTGGTCGCGATGAGCAGACCGATATTGCGCTGTTGCAGTTAAACGATGCCAAAAACCTGACTGAAATTAAAATAGCGGACTCAGACCAGCTTCGCGTCGGTGATTTTGCCGTAGCAGTGGGCAACCCTTTTGGCCTGGGGCAAACTGCCACATCCGGGATTATTTCCGCTCTGGGCCGTAGTGGCCTGAATCTGGAAGGGCTGGAAAACTTCATTCAAACTGACGCGTCAATCAACCGCGGTAACTCTGGTGGCGCACTGGTTAATCTTAACGGTGAACTTATTGGGATTAACACCGCCATTCTGGCTCCAGGGGGCGGAAATATCGGCATCGGCTTTGCCATCCCCAGCAATATGGCTCAGACCTTGTCTCAACAATTGATAGAATTTGGTGAGGTAAAACGCGGGTTGCTGGGTATCAGAGGCAGTGAAATGACCTCTGAAATAGCTAAAGCTTTCAAAGTAGATGTACAACGCGGTGCATTTGTTAGTGAAGTATTACCAAAATCAGCTGCGGCAAAAGCAGGGATTAAAGCAGGTGATGTACTAACTTCACTGAATGGTAAAACCATCAGTAGCTTTGCCGAATTGAGAGCGAAGATTGGCACTACGGCACCAGGTAAAATCATTCGAGTCGGTCTGTGGCGTGATGGCAAACAACAGGAAGTTTCTGTAATCCTGGGCAATAGCGCCAACACTGCCACCAGAGCTGAGTCTCTATCGCCGGCTCTGCAGGGAGCATCACTAAGCGATGGTCAGTTGAAGGATGGTAGCAAAGGTGTAATTATCGATAGCGTGACCAAGGATACACCGGCCGCCAAGATTGGATTACAAAAAGGCGATATTATTGTCGGTATCAACCGGGAGCGTGTGGAAAACATCTCCCAACTGGGTAAAATTCTGAAAAGTAAACCTTCGGTTATAGCGCTGAACATAATGCGTGGTGACCAAAGCATTTATTTGTTGTTACGCTAAGCCAGTAAAAATTAGACACCACGCGGTGTGGTGTCTAACTATCTCATGATATTCTGCAGTTAATCTTCTACTTATACCAGATGCTTATGCTAACCAAACTTATACGTTCGGCGCTGATTGGTGTCATCGTTTCAGGTATTCTGTTACTGGCACTTCCCATGCTGCGTTCAAACAACGGGCTATTCAAACCAGACGATAGCGCCGAAAGCGAAACACCTGTCAGCTATTATCAAGGGGTACGACGCGCCGCGCCCGCAGTCGTCAACGTATATAACCGGGCATCCAACCCAAATGAGAAGGATCAACTCAATATTCGCACCCTGGGTTCCGGCGTTATCATGAACAGCAAAGGTTATATCCTCACCAATAAGCACGTTATCAATAATGCAGACCAAATTATAGTAACCCTACAGGACGGACGTGTGTTTGAGGCTCTGCTGGTCGGTTCCGACAGCCTTACCGATCTGGCAGTGTTGAAAATTGAGGGAACCAATTTGCCGGAAATACCCATCAATACCAAACGAGTAGCTCATGTGGGTGATGTGGTGATGGCTATCGGGAATCCTTACAATCTGGGGCAAACCATTACTCAAGGTATTATCAGTGCCACGGGGCGAGTTGGTTTAAGTCCATCAGGGCGCCAGAACTTCCTGCAGACCGATGCGTCTATCAATCGTGGTAATTCAGGCGGAGCATTGGTTAACACGTTGGGAGAACTGGTTGGCATCAATACGTTATCCTTTGACAAAAGCAATGATGGAGCTACCCCAGAAGGTTTAAGCTTTGCCATTCCTGTGGCACTGGCTATCAAAGTGATGGGCAAACTGATTCGCGATGGTCGGGTTATCCGCGGTTACATTGGCATCAATGGGGCACAAATTGAAAATCAGGACCAGAATATATCGATAGATAACAGATTACGGGGCGTATTTGTCAAAAAGGTGGAACCAGGCGGACCTGCGGATAAAGCCGGTATCAAAGAAGGGGATCGGTTGTTAAAAGTGAATAATAAACCCGTTCGATCCGTAATTGAAACCATGGATCAGGTAGCTGAAATCCGTCCTGGCTCAGTCATCCCAGTTGTGATTTCCCGGAACAATAAAGAAATAACGCTGAATGTAACCATTCAGGAATTTCCAGCTAGCTGACTGCTTTATTTATAAAAAAGATTTATAAAAAGATGGAAAATCGGGTGGGTTAACCCACCCGATTCAGAGCGGGACGTTATTCGCCTTCCTTGACTCTTTCAATATTTGCACCAAGTGCCCGTAACTTATGCTCAATACGCTCATAACCGCGATCAATGTGATAGATACGATCCACCATAGTGACACCTTCTGCAATACAACCAGCCAGTACCAGACTTGCTGAAGCGCGTAAGTCCGTTGCCATCACCTGAGCGCCAGATAATGTCTCTACGCCATGGCAGATAACAGTATTACTCTCAATCTCTGCCTGCGCGCCCATGCGGATCAATTCCGGAATATGCATAAAGCGGTTTTCAAAAATAGTCTCAGTAATGACCCCTGCACCTTCAGCGACCAGATTTAGCAAACTAAACTGAGCCTGCATATCAGTAGGGAATCCGGGATGTGGAGCAGTACGCAGGTTAACCGCTTTAGGACGGCAGCCATGCATATCCAGGCTGACCCAATCTTCACCGATCGCAATATCCGCACCCGCTTCACGCAGTTTGGCCAATACGGCATCCAATGTATCTGGGCGTGTATTACGACACATCACTTTACCGCCAGACACAGCGGCAGCCACAAGAAAAGTCCCCGTTTCAATGCGATCTGGCAGAACACGGTAAACCCCGCCACCCAACCGGGCTACACCTTCAATAACAATCTTATCGCTACCAGCACCACTGATCCTGGCACCTAGCGTGTTGAGGAAATTGGCCGTATCCACAATTTCCGGCTCACGGGCCGCATTTTCTATAATGGTTTTACCTTCAGCCAATGTCGCCGCACTCATGATAGTTACCGTGGCACCTACGCTAACTTTATCCATCACAATATGAGCGCCTTTTAGGCGGCCATCGACCGTTGCCTTCACATACCCCTCTTCCAGGGTAATTTCTGCGCCTAATTGCTCCAACCCATTGATATGTAAATCAACCGGACGAGCACCAATGGCACAACCGCCAGGCAAAGAAACCTGGCCTTGACCAAAACGGGCTACCAGCGGCCCCAGTGCCCAAATAGAGGCACGCATGGTTTTTACCAGTTCGTACGGTGCGCAAAAGACATTTACCGAGCTGGCATCAACGTGTACGGAACCATTTCGCTCGACACGGGCCCCTAACTGGCTCAGCAGTTTCATGGTTGTGTCGATATCCCGAAGTTTGGGAACATTCTGAATCTCTACCGGCTCTTCAGCGAGTAAAGCGGCAAACAGGATAGGCAGGGCCGCATTTTTAGCCCCGGAGATAGTAACTTCACCAGTGAGCCGAGTAGGCCCCTGCACACGAAATTTATCCATAGTAACGATTTCTCAATATTCAAATTCAATAGTGCGGCATCAAGTCCAATCACTCAAAAACCGTTGAGTTTACGATCGCGCTGCCACTCATCTGGCGTATAAGCCTTAATGGATAGCGCATGAATACGGTTATCGGCAATATACTCCATCAACGGGGCATACACCGTCTGCTGTTGTTTTACGCGGCTCATACCACTAAACAACTCACCCACAACAATCACCTGAAAGTAACTGCCATCGCCGGATACATGGACGTCCTGTAGTGCCAATGCATTCATCAGCACATCTTTAATTTCGTTATTTTCCATCGCTCTCGATTCTGCGTCAGGGGGATGATAAACAGCTTGGTATCTTAGATGAATCTACCTTCATCTTAAACAAAAGAAATCCCCCTTTGCATAAAAGCAAAAGGGGATTTAGAGATAGCATGAAGGTTTTTTCAGCTAATCAGCTGGATGGGTATAATCTTGTCCAGGCTATAGAGCTCAATCAATGTTTTGAGTCGGTCACTGACGCCCGTAATTTGCAACGCCACACCGTTCTGCTGTTGCTGATGATAAAAATGAACCAGCAATGCCAGTCCAGAAGAATCCACCCGATTTACCTGACTCATATCCAGCACAGTCGTTCCTTGCAGCAGAGTTTCACGCTGCTGCCACAGCGGCAATAGTGTTTCACGATCTAAATCGCCGTCCAACACCAGAGTGGATGCATCAGACTTCCAGTTAAGCGTTGTACTAACCATTTCGTTGCTGATCCAACGTGATTGGCTGTTGTGCGGCAATACGAAGTTGCTGAGTCAAACCATCAATCCCTTTTTGACGCAACGTTGCAGCCCATTCATTCTGTTTGGTCGTGATCATGCTCACGCCCTCCGCGATCATGTCATACGCTTGCCAGTGGCCCGTTATACTGTTCTTACGCCACTGAAAATCCAGACGAACTGGCGGGCGCCCGCCGTTATCAATGATAGTCACGCGGATTGAAACAATAGTGGCATCACCAAGTGGTTGTTCAGGCGCAATTTGGTAAGTCTGGTCATGATACAGCGCCAGAGCCTGACCATATGCCTGCTCCAGATAAGCAGTAAATGCTTTGAAATAGGTTTCACGTTGTGCTGGTGTGGCGTTTTTGTAGTACGGCCCCAACACTAATGCTCCAGCGTATTTCACCTGAATATAAGGTAATAGTTCTTCCCGCACCACAACACGCAGATAGTTGGGATCTTTCATGATTTGGGGCTGATCATCCTTAAGACGGGTAAAAACTTTCTTCGCCGCATCATTCATCAGACTATACGGATTAGTCTGATCCGCTGCACTGGCAAACGACGACACTGCCAGTAACGCTACCACCAATAAACGTTTTAACATGCAAGAGCCCTCTTATGGATGCGGTGTAACAGAATTGGACTGGGGCTCTGGAGCCGCTACCGAATCAGTGCTGTTTTGGCTGGTATTCTGAGTGTTGCCACTACCACCCTTATATAGGAATTGACCGATAAGATCCTCCAATATCATGGCTGATTTAGTATCTTGAATAACGCCGCCATTTTTCAGAATTGAGGTTCCCATGGACGGATCTTCAAACCCTATATTCAACGCCAGATATTGCTCTCCCAGCAGACCAGAAGTTCTCACCGACAATGAACTGGTATCAGGAATATGGTTATAACGCTGTTCGATATCCATCGCGACACGCGGCAGGTAGGTTTTTTGATCTAACGAAATATCTTCCACTCGCCCAATCACGACTCCGCCTACTTTTACTGGTGAACGTACTTTCAGGCCGCCAATATTGTCAAAAGTCGCATACAAACGGTAAGTCTGTTGATGACCAAGTGATTTCAAGTCCGCCACTTTCAGACATAGAAAGATAATGGCGCCCAGCGCAATCAGCATAAATATGCCAACCCAGATTTCATATTTCTTAGTTTGCATCGACTCATTTCCCAAACATCAGTGCTGTCAGCACAAAATCCAATCCCAACACCGCCAGCGATGAATGCACTACGGTACGGGTCGTCGCACGGCTTATCCCTTCTGACGTCGGAATCGCGTCATAGCCATTAAATAACGCAATCCAGGTGATGGTAATGGAAAACACTACGCTTTTTATTACACAGTTAAGCAAATCGTGCCGCCATTCCACCGCGCCTTGCATGGCCGACCAGAAAAAACCAGAATCGATTCCTTTCCAGTCAACCCCTACTAACGCACCACCCCAAATGCCCACCGCCACAAAGATGACAGTCAGCAATGGCATACTGACCAAGCCAGCCCAGAAACGGGGAGCCACAACACGCCGTAACGGATCAACCGCCATCATCTCCATACTGGAAAGTTGTTCAGTGGCTTTCATCAGACCAATCTCTGCCGTCAGCGCCGAACCGGCACGTCCGGCAAACAACAGCGCCGTCACCACAGGCCCTAGTTCACGCAGTAACGACAAAGCGACCATCATACCCAGACTGGCTTCCGCACCGTAAGTTGTCAGGACAAGATAACCCTGCAACCCCAGTACCATGCCGATGAATATGCCGGATACAATGATAATCAGCAGTGACTGAACCCCTACACTGTAGAGTTGTTTGCAGAACAACGGCCACTGTTTCGCCAGCTCGGGTTTCCCCACTAGCGCATTGAAAAGCACCAGCCCCGCGCGACCAAAAGAAGCGCATACGCTGATACCGAGGCGTCCTAACGACGCTACTGCCTGAAGTAGCATGAATTATTTAACTCCCAGAGCCTAGTAACTCAAGTTGGTAATCACCAGCCGGGTAACGGAACGGTACCGGCCCGTCAGCGATGCCATCCAAGAACTGGCGCACACGAGGATCTGTATTTACTTGCAACTCCTCCGGTGTGCCTTTAGCGATTACGCGCTGGTCGGCGATAATATAAGCGTAATCAGCAATACTCAGTACCTCATGGACATCGTGAGATACCACGATAAAGGTCGCACCTAGCGCATGGTTTAACTCACTAATGAGCTTGACTAAAACCCCCATGGTTATAGGGTCCTGACCACCAAAAGGCTCATCAAACATGATCAGTTGAGGATCCAGGGCAATTGAGCGTGCTAACGCAGCACGTCGCGCCATCCCCCCGGAAAGCTCCGAAGGCATAAGTTGTGCGGCACCACGCAATCCCACCGCTTCCAACTTCATCATTACCGTACTGTGAAGCAATGGTTCCGGTAACCGGCTGTGCTCACGCAACGGCCAGGCAACATTATCAAACACGTTCAGATCGGTAAACAATGCCCCAGACTGAAATAACATGCTCATTTTCTTACGGGATTCATATAATCCAGAACGAGAAAGCGTCGGAATATTTTCCCCATCAAACCAGATGTCCCCGCTGTCTGGCTGAAGTTGACCACCAATCAACCGCAGCAACGTCGTTTTCCCAATCCCCGACGGCCCCATAATGGCCGTCACTTTTCTTTTCGGTACATCCAGCGAGATGTCAGTAAATATCGAACGCTCTCCACGTCGGAAATTGAGCCCGCGAATTTCAACCAGGTTAATCGCCTCATGGTTCATTATTTATTTCCTTCCCGACCGCCAGTAAGGGCGTTGTCATTAATATTAACGTGTACTTATGCCATTTTGTTCGCACTTAAGGTAAGCACAAATGACAATCTCGGTACTGTGACAAAAACACGTCGTCAATTCGTGACCAAAGTTGCCATTGGTTTTACTTTTTCGCCCTACACAGTCAGAATTAGCACCAATGGTAAAAACACGATTTTCTGTTCACTATTCGTCCAAAAATACTGGTTTGTCTATCAATGAACCAGTGATTATACCTGAATAAAGGACGCTGCATGCTTTTTGCAACAGTACTCTTGATCATTGGTTTGATTTTACTGGTTTATGGTGCCGACCGCCTGGTATACGGAGCTGCCGTTCTGGCCCGCTCTTTTGGCATCCCCCCCATAATAATTGGGATAGTCATTGTCGGTATGGGGACATCGCTACCGGAACTCACGGTTTCGGTGACTGCGGCTTTGAATAATCAAATAGATATGGCAGTGGGGAATGTACTGGGCTCCAATATCACCAATATCTTGCTAATTCTGGGCAGCGCGGCACTTATCCGGCCGCTGACGTTTCAATCTGTTCTATCGCGTCGTGAGATCCCTCTAATGCTGTTGGTCACGCTGCTTTGTGGTTTTCTGTTGCATGATAGCTTTCTGAGTCGGATGGATGGAATAATCCTGCTGCTGATTGCTGTTCTGTGCATTCTGCTGATGCTGAAAATGGCCCATAACACCCAGCGACAAGAAATGGATAGCTTCACTCGTGAACAGATAGCCGAATTACCCCAAGAGAGTAATTACACTGTGGCACTGCTATGGTTGATACTGGGGTTGATTATCCTGCCGATGGCGGCCCGGATGGTGATTGATAATGCCACAGTCATCGCCCGCTATTATAACATCAGTGAACTTACCATCGGCCTGACGGTATTGGCTATCGGTACCAGCCTGCCAGAACTGGCGACGGCTATCGTCGGAACATTAAAAAAAGAAGATGACATCGCATTGGGTAACCTGATCGGCTCCAATATCTTTAATATTGTGATTGTCCTGGGGGTACCCGCGTTACTTTCACCTGGTGCACTTAACCCGCTCGCGTTTGAGCGCGACTACTGGATCATGTTAGGGGTCAGTGTATTACTGGCGGCGCTCTGTCTCCGCCGGAAACAGTGCATCGGTCAAGGCGCGGGGGCACTCTTGCTGTGTGCCTTCATCGCTTATATCTCGGTGCTGTTCTTTCTTCCATAATCAGAGTATCAGCAACGCAGGATTTTTACCGCATGTTACATTATGAGCTACAACCCGGTTTCGATTTCCAAAAAGCAGGCAAGCAGGTTCTGAACATTGAACGAGAAAGTCTGGCCCAGTTAGGTCAATACATTGATGACAACTTTTCCCGTGCCTGTGAGAGGATTTTTCATTGCCAAGGCAAAGTTGTGGTGATGGGTATGGGCAAGTCCGGACATATCGGTTGTAAAATGGCAGCGACCTTTGCCAGCACCGGTACGCCCGCATTCTTTGTCCATCCCGGTGAAGCCAGCCACGGTGATTTGGGGATGATTACCACGCAGGATGTAATAGTCGCCATCTCCAACTCCGGTGAATCCCATGAAATTCTGTCACTGATTCCAGTGCTGAAGCGCCTACAGATCTGCCTTATATGTATGACGGGCAACCCGGAAAGCACAATGGGCAAGGCCGCCGATATTCATCTGTGTGTACACGTTCCACAAGAGGCCTGTCCGCTTGGCCTGGCACCGACGTCCAGCACGACTGCGACACTGGTTATGGGGGATGCGATAGCCGTAGCGTTATTACAGGCCCGTGGTTTCACCGCCGAAGATTTTGCCTTGTCACACCCGGGAGGGGCTCTGGGCCGCAAACTTTTACTGCGTGTTAACGATATTATGCATTCTGGTGATGAAGTGCCGTGTGTGAACCGTGATGCTTCCCTACGAGATGCGCTATTGGAAATTACCCGTAAAAATCTTGGCATGACAGTAATTTGCAGCGATGGCTGGAAAATTGAAGGGATCTTTACTGATGGTGACCTGCGCCGTATTTTTGATATGAACATTGATTTGAACAGTGCTCGTATCGCGGATGTCATGACTCGTGGCGGAATACGGGTCACGCCCCAAATGCTGGCCGTAGATGCCCTTAACCTGATGCAATCACGCCATATAACTTCACTACTGGTGGCAGATGATGACCGTCTGCTCGGAATCGTTCATATGCACGACATGCTGCGGGCTGGTGTGGTTTAATCTGTCGACACTGCGGTCATGATATTGCATAACCATAAGCCTCTGCTAAAACCAAGGATAAGCGTGAATGAGTGAAACCGGGACGCAAACCGACACTTGCTACGGGCCTGTCGACTCGCGGGTACTGGCCAAGGCCCGAGATATTCGTTTGTTAATCTGCGATGTCGACGGTGTACTCTCCGATGGCCTGATCTACATGGGGAACCAGGGAGAAGAACTTAAGGCATTTCATGTGAGAGATGGCTATGGCATCCGCTGTCTGCTGACTTCCGGCATAGATATTGCGATTATTACAGGTCGTTCAGCACAACTACTGGTAGATCGCTGTATAACATTAGGGATTACTCACCTTTATCAGGGCCAGTCTGATAAGCTTTTAGCCTTCCAAAAGCTGTTGGATGAGCTGTCTTTGACAGCGGACCAGGTTGCTTATATCGGCGATGATTTAATCGACTGGCCGGTGATGGCCCAAGTAGGGCTGAGTGTAGCCGTTGCAGACGCCCATCCATTATTGCTGCCAATGGCGGATTACATTACACGTATTTCTGGAGGCCATGGTGCTGTGCGTGAAATTTGCGATCTTATTCTGTTGGCTCAAGATAAGCTGGAGCATGCCAAAGGGCTGTCGATATGAGTAAAACGAAAGGTTGGCTGACTATTCTGCTGGCATTGATCGCACTGATCCTGATCGGTTTGAATTTAACCAATAACAAGACAACATCGAACCCAGTGGTCACAACAAGTAACGCCCCCGATTATACGACCAAAGAAACAGTGACCGTAGTTTATGACCCAGCAGGGAAATTAAATTACAAACTGGTAGCAAGTGAAGCCGAATTTTTCAATACCGATCAGGTGAGTTGGTTTACCCTGCCCGTTGCCACCTTGTTTAATGAGCAGGGCGTGGCCACCTGGTCAGTGCGCTCTGATCGCGCCAAACTGACAAAAGATAAAATGCTCTATTTGTATGGTCATGTTGAAGTAAACAGCCTTACCGCAGAGTCGCAACTGAAGCGCATTAAAACGGACAATGCCCAGATAAACCTGATAACTCAAGATGTCTCATCAGATGATGAAGTCACACTGTACGGTACCGGCTTTACTTCCAACGGATTAAGAATGCGCGGCAATCTGCGCGACAAAACTGCCGAGTTGATCGAAAAGGTAAAAACCTCCTATGAAATCCCACAAAACAAATAATCTGATACGTAGTACCTTGCTCGCCAGCTCTCTGTTTGCCGTTAGCATTCCGGCACTGGCATTAACCAGCGATACCGAGCAACCAATACATATCGATTCAGACCAGCAATCCCTTGATATGCAGAGTAATGTTGCCACTTTTACTGGCAACGTTATCGTCACCCAAGGCTCCATCATAGTTCATGCAGATAAAGTCGTGGTTACCCGCCCTCAGGGGAAACAAGGCCATGAAATTATTGAAGGCTATGGTAATCCCGCCACATTTTATCAGATGCAGGACAATGGCAAACCTGTAAAAGGTCATGCGCAGAAATTGCGCTATGAGCTGGATAAGGATTTTGTCATCCTGACGGGCAACGCCTATCTGGAACAGTTGGACAGCAACATAAAAGGCGACCGTATTACCTATCTGGTAAAACAACAACAGATGGAAGCGTTCAGTGACAAAGGAAAACGAGTAACTACGGTATTGGTGCCCTCTCAACTTCAGGATAAAGGCGACCAAAGTAAATCGCAGAGCAAGTCACCCAAAACGCAACAGCGAGTGGCACAGTAACCTATGGCTACATTAATTGCAGAAAATCTGGCCAAAGCATACAAAGGCCGCAAAGTAGTGGAAGATGTCAGTCTCACCGTCAACTCCGGTGAAATTGTTGGTCTGCTCGGTCCCAATGGCGCAGGTAAAACTACGACGTTTTATATGGTGGTAGGAATAGTGCAGTGCGACGAAGGCCGTATCATTATTGATGATAATGACATCACTTTACTGCCTTTGCATGACCGTGCGCACCGCGGTATTGGTTACCTGCCTCAGGAAGCATCCATTTTTCGTCGTTTGAGTGTCTATGACAACCTGATGGCTGTGCTGCAAATCCGCAAGGATCTGACGACAGAACAGCAGGAAGATCGCGCAAATGAGCTAATGGAGGAGTTTCATATTGTTCACTTGCGCGATAGTCTGGGACAATCGCTCTCGGGTGGTGAACGTCGACGGGTAGAGATAGCCCGGGCGCTGGCTGCCAACCCGAAGTTCATCCTGCTGGATGAACCTTTCGCCGGGGTAGATCCTATTTCGGTGATTGATATTAAAAAGATCATTGAACACCTGCGCGACAGTGGCTTAGGCGTACTGATCACCGATCATAACGTTCGTGAAACGTTAGACGTTTGTGAACGCGCTTACATCGTTAGCCAGGGTCACCTTATTGCCCACGGCTCACCGATGGATATACTGGCCAACGAGCAAGTAAAACGAGTCTATTTGGGTGAAGGATTTCGACTCTAATAACGTCGTTTTTTAATTATATAAGGAAGTTAGCGCTATTTATGAAGCAAGGTTTGCAACTCAGGCTTAGCCAACAATTGGCCATGACACCACAACTGCAACAGGCAATTCGTCTGCTGCAGTTGTCCACGCTTGAACTCCAGCAAGAGATCCAACAGGCGCTGGAAAGCAATCCATTGTTAGAACAGGCTGATACGCATGAAGAAGTAGACACCATAGAAAACACCGACAGCGAAGCATTAGATACACGGGAAGCGCTGGAACAGAAAGATATGCCAGATGAACTGCCGCTGGATGCCGCCTGGGATGAAATTTATACTGCCGGAACCCCTTCAGGTACCAGCACCGACTACCGCGATGACGAACTGCCAGTCTACCAGGGAGAAACCACCCAAACCTTGCAGGACTACCTGATGTGGCAAGTGGAATTGACACCGTTTTCTGATACTGATGCGGCTATTGCCACATCAATAGTGGATGCGGTTGACAACACCGGCTATCTGACCGTATCGCTGGATGAAATCCGTGAGGGCATCGGTGACGATAATGTCACGATGGAAGAAGTGGAAGCAGTACTCAAGCGGGTACAGCATTTTGACCCGATTGGTGTTGCCGCTCGCGATCTGCGAGACTGTCTGCTAGTACAACTGTCTCAATTTGCGCCGGATACGCCCTGGCTGTCAGAAGCTAAACTGATTGTCAGTGAGTTTCTGGATCTGCTGGCAAACCATGATTTCCGTGCCTTGATTCGTTCCAGTCGTCTGAAAGAAGATGTACTGAAAGAAGCTCTGGCATTAATTCAATCCCTTGACCCGCGCCCTGGTCAATCAATTAACACTGGTGAATCAGAATATGTGATTCCCGATGTTCTGACTCATAAGGTACAAGATCGCTGGATAGTAGAACTGAACACAGACAGTGTTCCCAGGTTACAGATCAACCAGCAATATGCGGCGATGAGCAACAGTGTGCGTAGTGACAGTGACGGCCAGTTTATCCGTAGTCACCTGCAGGAAGCCCGCTGGCTAATCAAAAGTCTGGAGAGTCGCAACGAAACCTTGTTAAAGGTCACTCGCTGTATCGTCGAGCAGCAACTGGCATTTTTTGAACAGGGCGAAGAGTTTATGAAACCCATGGTGCTGGCGGATATCGCCCAGGCTGTGGATATGCATGAGTCCACTATTTCCCGCGTGACTACGCAAAAATTTCTGCATAGCCCACGAGGTATTTTCGAACTGAAATATTTCTTCTCCAGCCACGTGAATACAGACAGTGGTGGTGAAGCGTCATCCACCGCTATTCGGGCGTTGGTCAAGAAACTGATCGCTGCGGAAAACCCCGCGAAACCACTGAGTGACAGTAAACTAACCACTTTGCTCTCTGAACAGGGAATCATTGTGGCTCGGAGAACTGTTGCAAAGTACCGAGAGTCTCTATCTATCCCGCCGTCAAATCAGCGTAAGCAGCTGGTCTGACCCTAATTGAGAAGGAAGACGATATGCAGCTCAACATTACCGGACACCACGTCGAAATAACCGATGCCTTGCGCGATTTTGTCAATACAAAATTCGCAAAACTTGAACAATACTTTGATCGTATAAATCAGGTGTACGTGGTACTTAAAGTGGAAAAGATCCAGCAGATTGCGGATGCTACAATCCACGTTAACGGCGGTGAGCTGCACGCTACATCAGAAGCGGATGATATGTATGCTGCCATCGATCTTTTGATCGATAAACTGGCGCGACAGTTAAACAAACATAAGGATAAACTGAAACAACACTGATTTTTTCATCGCCTTCAGGCGCAGGGACAGCAATCAGCCTGCTGTTAAACAGTAGGCTGATTATCTGAGGCACAAGTGTCGTTAAGTGAAAACGAAATGAACAACGATCCCGTTATGCAACTCAGCGCAGTGCTCCGTAAAGAGTGCACCCGTAGTGCTGTCCACTGTCAGAGTAAGAAACGTGCCCTGGAAATCATCAGTGAACTGGCGGCTCAACAGCTCAATTTGCCCTCGCAGATTATCTTCGAAGCGATCCTGACACGGGAGCGCATGGGCAGTACGGGTATCGGCAACGGCATTGCAATTCCCCACGGGAAACTGGAAGATGAAAATACACTGGGTGCAGTTGGTGTATTTATCCAGCTAGAGCAGCCCATTGCCTTTGATGCCATAGATAACCAACCTGTAGATTTACTTTTTGCCTTGCTGGTTCCCGCAGAACAATGTAAAACCCATTTACATACGTTATCCCTCATTGCCAAACGGCTCGCCGATAAAACAATATGTCGGCGTCTGCGTGCGGCACAAAGTGATGATGAGCTGTACCAGATTATGACCGAGGCCGAATAATGTGGCACAGTTACTGGCAACACCGTGGCGCAAATCGATAGACATACCATAAAAATTCAACGGTGTCAGACCCTTGCCTGACAACAGCCCGGGGTTGCGAAATTAACCATAGATTCCGGCGTCGCCGGGCTACTAACGGAAACTAACTGTGGCGGTGGATCTTCATCATCTGCTGCCAAGGGGGAATCTTCAGATGGTGCTGATGATTGTCAGTGGTCGGTCAGGTTCGGGAAAATCTGTAGCCCTGCGTGCACTGGAAGACATGGGCTTCTACTGCGTAGATAACCTACCGGTGGTTCTACTACCGGACCTCGCCAACACGTTGGCAGAGCGTAACATCTCTGCTGCCGTCAGCATTGATGTGCGCAACATGCCTGAATCGCCGGAAGTACTGGAACAAGCCATCACGCAGTTGCCAAAAAGTTTTTCGCCTCAATTACTGTTTCTGGATGCTGATCGCAACACGCTGATCCGCCGTTACAGTGATACTCGTCGTCTTCATCCACTCTCCAGCAAGAATCTGTCCCTGGAAAGCGCCATTGATGAGGAAAACGATTTGCTCGAACCTCTGCGTTCCCGCGCCGACCTTATCATTGACACGTCAGAAATGTCGGTACATGAACTGGCCGAGATGTTACGTACCCGTTTGCTGGGTAAACGGGAACGTGAGCTGACAATGGTATTTGAATCATTCGGTTATAAACACGGTATTCCTATTGATGCCGACTATGTTTTTGACGTTCGTTTTTTGCCTAATCCCCACTGGGATCCAAAACTACGCCCAATGACCGGGTTAGATAAACCGGTAGCCGCATTTTTGGATCGTCATACTGAAGTTCATAACTTCATCTATCAAACCCGTAGCTACCTGGAGTTATGGTTGCCGATGCTGGAGACCAATAATCGTAGCTATCTAACTGTGGCGATTGGTTGTACGGGTGGTAAGCATCGCTCTGTCTACATTGCGGAACAATTGGCAGACTATTTTCGTTCCCGTGGTAAAAATGTACAGTCACGTCATCGTACGTTGGAAAAACGAAAATCATGACCGTAAAACAAACCGTTGAAGTCAAAAATCGTCTTGGAATGCATGCTCGACCAGCCATGAAATTATTTGAACTGGTACAAAGCTTTGAGGCTGAAGTTCTTTTACGTAATGATAGTGGTGTAGAGGCTGAAGCCAGCAGCGTCATTGCCATGCTGATGTTGGATTCAGCCAAAGGACGCTATATTGAGATTGAAGTCAGCGGTTCGGATGAAGAACAGGCTTTGGCATCGGTTATTGAGCTGTTTGAAGCCGGATTTGACGAGGATTAATTTATCCTCCATCAGGATCATCATCCATCGCTATCTTCGTGATCCCGATCTCTTCCTTTCACTACCATAAGAACCTACTATCATTTAAAGCATGCCTTTTTTATACACCCCCGCCCCTCTTGGCGCGGGGGTGTTGCTTTTATGTTGTAATCATATGAAAACCGGAGAGGAGTATGACAAAACCAAACCTGACAATCAGCGAACTGGATGCCGAACGCCTCGACACATTGCTGGAGAACCCCGCTTTCGCGAACACAGCTACGGCTCTGGCACTGAACGAAGAGTTAGATCGTGCGGAAATCCTGCCGCAAACAGAGATACCCGCAGATGTGGTAACCATGAATAGCCGGATCCGATTTCGCGATCTGAAGACACAAGAAGAACATATACGGACATTGGTTTATCCGTCAGCAGTAAAAGATAGTCAAGAGCAGCTTTCCGTCATGGCACCACTAGGCGCAGCCTTACTCGGCATGCATGTGGGCAGCACCATAGACTGGAAATTGCCAAATGGAGAAGAGGCGCACATTACCGTGCTGGAACTGTTGTATCAACCAGAAGCGGCTAGCGAATATCATCGCTAACAATTCAAGTTAGTATTGGATGGACGATCCCCGCACTATGGGGATCGTCAGGCGTCGTCGTTTATGCTCCGGCAATTTTCATGGCGGGCAACAACACTGAGCCACATTGGATATTACTGCGGTTTTCTATATCATCACCCGTAGTAACGATGTTACGCAGCATATCTTTCAGGTTCCCGGCAATAGTAATTTCACTCACCGGATACTGGATTTCTCCATTTTCGATCCAGAAACCTGCCGCACCACGGGAATAGTCGCCAGTGACCGCACTGACGCCATGTCCCATCAACTCAGTCACCAACAGACCTTTACCCATTTGTTTGAGCATACCGTTGAAATCCAGCCCTTGTCCGGCAATATGCCAGTTATGAATACCACCAGCGTGTCCGGTACTCTTCATACCCAGTTTACGAGCGGAATAACTGGTTAACAGCCAGGTCTGCAGGACGCCATCCTTCACAATTTCCCGTTGCTGGGTACGAACACCTTCACCATCAAACGGTGAAGACGCCAGCCCCTTACGCAGGTGTGGGAACTCTTCGATAGTCAGCCACTCAGGCAGAATTTGCTGCCCAAGTTTATCCAGCAGGAAGGTTGACTTACGGTATACACTGCCACCGCTGATAGCCCCCACCAAATGACCAAATAGTCCGGTAGCCACCTCGGCGGCAAACATCACTGGTGCTTCCATGGTTGGTAATTTATGCGGATCCAACCGCGCCAATGTGCGTCTGGCGCACTCTTCACCCACCCACTCAGGTGTCTTTAAATCATCCAGAGAACGCCCAATGGTATAAGCGTAATCACGCTCCATATCACCATTATGCTCAGCAATGACACAGCTGGACATCGAATGCCGGCTTGAGCAGTAACTTTGCAACATACCGTGGCTGTTGCCGAACACCTTGATACCATAATGGCTGTTGAAGCTACCGCCTTCCGTATTCGTGATACGTTTGTCGGCTTTCAGTGCCACCTGCTCAGCACGAGCTGCCAGCTCAATACCACGCTCAGCATCCAATTCTGCCGGGTGAAACAAATCCAGATCCGGAGCATCAAACGCCAACAAATCTTTATCCGCCGGGCCAGTGCAGGGATCGACCGAGGTATAACGGGCAATATCCAACGCCGCTTTTACTGTGCGAGCGATAGCATCCAGACTAAGATCCGTGGATGAGGCACTGCCTTTACGCTGCTGGTAATACACGGTAATACCCAATGCTCCATCGCTGTTGAATTCGACATTTTCAACTTCACCATAACGGGTACTAACACCGATTCCTGTTGTTTTTGTCACCGCGACTTCTGCCGCATCAGAGCCAACACACGCCAACTCCAACGCCTGTGCCACCGCTTGTTCCAACGTTTTCCGTTGTTCTGCAACCTGAGTGATTATTGTCATCGATCTGCCATAATGAGTGAGAAAATATTCAGATAAATGATGCTACGAATTCCGTGTGAACGCTATTCGTCACCACACATCCGCATAAAAAGATGTAGCATAATGCTTTTGAGTCTAACAGGATCTGCAGACAATTTCGCAGAAAGCCCATAACCTGATAGGATCAGCCTCTTTTTTAGGGAGTCAACCATGAACAAACATCCCGAAGACTGGCTGGATGACGTTCCAGACAACAGCCAAGACGACGATGATGATGAAATTATCTGGGTCAGTAAAAGCGAAATAAAGCGTGATGCCGAAGCCTTGAAAGATCTGGGTGCCGAATTGGTAGAACTGGGTAAAAACGCGCTGGACCGCATTCCGCTTGATGAAGATCTGCGAGCAGCGATTGAACTCGCGCAACGGATAAAAAAAGAAGGCCGCCGTCGCCAGCTCCAGTTGATCGGTAAAATGCTGCGTGCCCGTGATCCAGAGCCGATCAAAGCCGCCCTGGATAAACTGAAAAACCGTCATAATCAGCAGATTGTGCTATTTCATAAGCTGGAACAACTACGTGATAGACTAATAGAGAATGGAGACGATGCTATTCCAGATATTCTGACACGCTATCCACAAGCCGACCGTCAGCAATTACGTTCTCTGGCAAGGAACGCGCAAAAAGAGAAAACTGATAACAAGCCGCCAAAATCAGCCCGCCAGATTTTTCAGTACCTGCGTGAACTGGCTGAATCAAACGAATAACAATGCCAGTAATGAGAAAATTATTCCTGATATAGCTGACTCAGCCCCGAAACCGGGGCTGTTGTCCGACATCAATCTGGCCAACCAGCATTACGGACGAGCAACGAACCCAACAGCTTCGTATACCTTCGTCAGCGTTTCCTGTGCACGGATACTCGCTTTTTGCGCACCGTCACGCATTACCTGTTGCAGAAAAACCTCATCATTGCGAAAACGATGATAGCGTTCCTGTAATTCACTTAACATTCCTGAGACAGCATCAGCTACAGCACCTTTCAGGTGGCCATACATCTGGCCTTCAAATTCCGTCTCCAGTTCAGGGAGCGATTTACCCGTTACCGCAGACAGAATATCCAGCAGATTGGAAACCCCAGGTTTGTTCTCCAGATCGTAGCGCACCACTGGCGGCTCGTCGGAATCAGTCACCGCTCGTTTGATTTTCTTCACCACTGATTTTGGATCTTCCAGCAGTCCAATCACATTATTGCGGTTCTCATCCGACTTAGACATCTTCCTGGTCGGCTCCAGCAGTGACATCACGCGGGCACCAGATTTAGGGATGAATGGCTCCGGTACGCTAAAGATATCGCCATACAGCGTATTAAACCGCTGGGCAATATCGCGACTCAGTTCCAGATGCTGTTTCTGGTCTTCCCCAACGGGTACCTGATTGGTTTGATACAGGAGAATATCCGCCGCCATTAGTACCGGATAGTCAAACAGGCCGGCATTAATGTTTTCAGCATAACGGGCAGATTTATCCTTAAACTGCGTCATCCGGCTCAACTCACCAAAATAGGTATAACAGTTGAGCACCCAGCTTAACTGAGTATGTTCCGGTACATGAGACTGAACAAAAATGGTGCTCTTCTGTGGGTCAATACCGCAGGCCAGATAAAGTGCCAGTGTATCCAGCGTTGCTTTCCTCAGTTGCTGTGTATCCTGTCGTACCGTAATGGCGTGCAGATCCACAATGCAGTAAACGCAGTCAAAATCATCTTGCATGTTGACCCACTGGCGTAACGCACCCATGTAGTTACCAATGGTCAACTCACCAGACGGCTGTGCGCCGCTAAATACAATGGGCTTACTCATGCTAATGCTTCCTGATTTTTTAAAGATGACGGCCCGACAAGGGTCAATAAATCAGCAAAACGATCCAGAACCACATCAGGGTGGCTAAGTGCTATCGCTTCACCATAGTTATATCCATAGGTCATACCGACACACGGGCAACCGGCAGCCTGGGATGCTTGTATATCATTGCGTGAATCACCGACAAACAACAACTCATTTACCCGTAACCCCAATTTCCCCAATACCAGATATAACGGTGCAGGATGCGGTTTCTTCTGTACCACATCATCACCACCGATAATCAATGGGAAATAGTCACCAATACCGAGAGAATCCAACAGCGGGGCCACAAAAGGCGTAGGTTTATTCGTGACTACCGCCATCGGGAAACCTCGCGCCACCAACTGGGCCAATGTCTCTTTGACGTGTGGGAATAGCGTACTGCCGCTGTCTATCGTTTGGGCATAATACTTATCGAATAACATCCGTGTGTCACGAATCTGTTGCGGTAACGGCGCGACACCAGCCCAACGTAGTGCACGTTCAACAAGGACATCCGCACCATTGCCAATCCAGGTGGACACACGTGTTTCACCCGCCACAGGTAATGATTGTTCCTGCAATGCCAGATCAATGGCCTGAGCCAGTCCCGGAGCACTGTTTACCAACGTACCATCAAGATCAAACGCCAGCCCGCGGATAGAGGTAAGCTCAATCATGCGCGACCTTTGCCAGTTCCTTACGCATCTGATCAATAACCACACGGTAGTCAGGCTGATTGAATATTGCCGAACCAGCAACAAACATATCTGCGCCCGCTGCTGCAATTTCACCAATCTTGTCCGCTTTGACGCCGCCATCGACCTCCAGGCGAATATCATAGCCACTGTCATCGATCAGTTTGCGTACCTGACGCAATTTATCCAGTGTCGCAGGGATGAACGACTGGCCGCCAAAACCGGGGTTAACGGACATCAGCAGGATGACATCCAGCTTATCCATTACATAATCCAGGTAGCTAAGTGACGTAGCAGGATTAAAAACCAGACCGGCTTTACAGCCATGCTCCTTAATCAATTGCAGGGTACGATCGATATGTTCAGAAGCTTCAGGATGGAAAGTGATAAAACTGGCCCCCGCTTCGGCAAAGTCCGGAATCAGCCGATCAACGGGCTTTACCATTAGATGAACATCAATCGGTGCGGTAATCCCGTAACTACGCAGCGATTTAAGCACCATCGGGCCAATCGTCAGATTGGGAACATAGTGGTTATCCATCACATCAAAGTGAACCACATCTGCTCCTGCCGACAGTACCTTCGCAGTATCTTCACCTAGCCTGGCAAAGTCAGCCGATAATATAGACGGGGCGATTAAAAACGGTTTCATTCGCTTCTCCAAACCATCAAGTCTGTATTCTACTGCCGGGACTAATCACGTAACGATCTTTCCGGTCAGCTACTGTGCGGAAACAAGACTCTTTTCCGGTCAATCACATCTTCAATACTACTACGACCGACTCAGCGATATAAAGCCAGTAACTCGTTAACCTTGCTGCGTCCTGAAATATTGCGGCTGATAGTACGACGAGCCATAACCACATACAACGATGATGCCCCTTGATACCATTCTCGTGTAAGTAATGTGTCATGGTTGGATATCAGCACTGGTATATTGTTTTCCACAGATAGTTGATAAGCCAACTGCGCCAGATTCTGCTGATCATTATTATTAAAATTACTGGTGTGGTAGGCCGTGAAATTTGCCGTTGCCGACAAAGGTGCATAAGGTGGATCGCAATATACAACCGAACCACGCTCAGCTTGAGTCAAGGTCTGATGATAATGTTCACAGACAAAGATGGCATTTTTTGCCTTTTGTGCAAACCAGTGTAATTCTTCTTCTGGGAAATAAGGCTTTTTATAACGGCCAAACGGCACGTTAAATTCACCACGCATGTTGTAACGGCATAACCCGTTGTAACAATGACGATTAAGATAGAGAAACAATAATGCTCGTCGATAGGCATCCGTACAGAGATTGAACTCACTTCGCAGTACGTAAAATACCTCGGAAGTATTCATTTCATCAGTAAATAATTTGCGAGAATCTCGGATAAAATCATCAGTATTGGTTTTAACGATATTATAGAGATTAATGAGATCACTATTAATATCTGCCAGTATATAATTATCGTACTCCGTATTGAGAAATACCGAACCTGCACCAACAAAAGGCTCAATTAAGCGATCTCCCGCTGGTAGATATCGGCGAATTTCCTCTACCAGCGGATATTTCCCACCAGCCCATTTTAAGAAAGCGCGGTTTTTCTTCATGCCGTCGTTAGCTACTCATACGTTACAGAGCCACGGATTGTACTCTGTTTCAGACCGCACATCAGGGCTTAATTAGTATTACTTACTCAAGTCTTGCTTCACCTGACGGATCGGCTTAACCCATGGTTTTTTTGCCTGGACATCTGCTGGCAAAGACACAACAGCACGCCTGGCATCGCCAGAAGATGCATAAACACCATTGACCAACACATACCAAGGCTGTCCATCACGCTTGGTTTTATACACCCAATAGTTAGTCAACTTCTGCGCTCTGGCGTAGGCTTTCAACGAATTCTCGTGGGAAGCGCCACTCAGTTGCAGTGTAAAATAACTAGCTGGTGCATTTTTGATGGCGACGCCCAGACTGCCGACAGTCGAAGCGGAACCTCTGGAACTTGTTGCCACTTTACTGGAAGGCGCCGGTGCCACTGCCGTCGTCGGTGTTTTTGGCCTACTGTACGTACTTTTTACCGGTACCTGATGCTCCGGTGAAACCCTCTTCGACGAAGAGTTCGACATTTTTTCACTCGGAGAACGAGTTCCGGGCGGCGGCGTCACGGTCGCTGGAGTAGTAGGTAACGTTGATAAACCTGCATGATTACCCATGTCCTCCTGAGTAAATGCATTAATTCGATCCTGTTTCTGTGGTTGAGAAAGCGTATCAGCAATATTACCCGGCAATTCAATTCGTTGTTGATTTGCATTCTGCGGTTGCAACGGCGCCTGCGTTGGTGTGTCGGAAATCGGAGGAGCACTCAACGTCTGTGGCGTAATAGCATTGACATTATTCCCGACGACAGGTGCCGGAGTACCTTGTGCTGTAGAAGATGACGACGACAGATCAATATTCTTCGCTATGGTTGCTGGCTGCTGGGAGGCCTGTTGAGGCGGTGGCGCCTGTAGTGCGGAACCAATACCTATGATCAATAGCAGTAGTACCAGAATACCAATGCCAATCATCACGTATTGTCTGGACAACGCCACGCTGGAAATGGCAAACCCATTACGTTTTTTTTGCTGGCGTGGTGGCCGATGATCGCTGGCATCCGGCTTAAGGTCATCTTCCGGATTGAACTCACCCATTTAAACCCCTCCCCCTACTGAAAGGCTAATGTCTGCGGATATCGGCTACCCGCGCGTCACTAAATTACAATGCCTTGTATTTTAACAAAGTATCGGGAACTCGCCAGTTCTGGTTAACCAGAAAAATGCCTTCCTCAGGGAAGACAATCTGCAATTGACGCCAGAACAAGCTCATGGGGAACACCGCTGCACACTTCAGATTGACCAATAGCGGTTGGCAACACCAAACGCAGTTCCCCCGCCAGTACTTTTTTATCCCGCATCATATGTGGCAAATAAGATTCAGGGGCCATTTGCTGAGGGCCATGAACCGGCAACCCGGCACGTGACAATAACAATTTGACACGCTCTACGTCAGAGGAAGAAAACTGCCCAAGACGTCTGGCAGTATGAGCTGCCATCATGATTCCTGCCGCGACTGCCTCACCATGCAGCCAGTTGCCATAACCCATTTCCGCTTCAATGGCATGTCCATAAGTATGGCCTAAATTCAATAAGGCACGCAGACCTGTTTCACGTTCATCTGCAGCTACCACTTCTGCCTTCAGCTCACAGCAGCGACGAATACAATAAGCCAGTGATGCATCCTGAAGCTTGCACACTGTCTCAATATTCAGCTCCAGCCACTCAAAGAACGCATAATCAAGGATAATGCCATATTTGATCACTTCGGCCAGACCGGAAGAAAGCTCCCGCGCAGGTAACGTTTTCAGACAGTTGAGGTCTATCACCACCGAAGCTGGCTGATAAAAGGCCCCGATCATATTCTTCCCCAGCGGGTGATTAACAGCTGTTTTACCGCCCACAGAAGAGTCAACCTGAGATAGTAATGTGGTAGGGACCTGGATAAAGCGTACGCCACGTTGATAGCTGGCAGCGGCAAAACCGGTAAGGTCACCAATTACGCCGCCACCCAGTGCGATCAACGTAGTATCCCGGCCATGAGGTTTAGCCAGTAGCGCTGAGAAAACCTGGTCCAGTATCGCCAGTGATTTGTACTGCTCACCGTCTGGCAAAATAACCTGGTCAACCCGTATACTATTCTTTACCAACACATCACGCACAGTATCAAGGTATAACGGTGCCAACGTTTCATTGGTCACCAACATTACTTGATCGCCCGCTTTCAGCGGCAGAAAAGAAGCAGGGTCATTAAACAACCCAGCGGCTATCGTAATCGGGTAGCTACGCTCCCCCAGCGTTACGGTAATTCTTTCCATGCGTGTACTATTGACCTGTCAGAAACCTGCGTTATGCAAGCAATGTTCAAACTCAGTTGTTTTCCAGCATACTAATAATCTGGTTAGCAACTACCTTAGCGCTTTGTTCATCGGTGCGAATAGTGACATCAGCGATTTCTTCATACAAAGGATTACGTTCTTTCGCCAACATTTCCAACACTTCTCGCGGTTGTGTCTCGACATGAAGCAACGGCCGTTTTTTATCGCGCTGTGTGCGAGCCAGTTGCTTCTCAATGGTTGTTTCTAGATAAACGACGACGCCCCGCGCAGAAAGCCGATTGCGAGTCTCGCGCGACTTTATTGAGCCCCCGCCTGTCGCCAGGACGATCCCTTGCTTTTCCGTCAATTCATTAATGACTTTCTCTTCACGATCACGGAAGCCTTCTTCGCCTTCCAAATCGAATACCCAACCCACATCAGCCCCAGTGCGTCGCTCAATTTCTTGATCGGAGTCGAAGAACTCCATATTGAGTTGCTGAGCTAACTGACGGCCAATAGTGCTTTTGCCGGCACCCATAGGCCCAACCAGAAAGATATTGCGTTTCTCTGCCATGTTTTTTGGTATTACTAAGACAATTCGTTAATGATAACCCGCCCCGCCAATGGAACCTGCGGCGGAACCTAAACTGAAACCTCATGAGCGATAGTGCGAGAATCAGACAAAAAATTATCTCAATACTCAGGGTAGTTTGGCAACCGAATAAACGCGAGACTTACCGCATAAGGGTAAATAGTACGTTTTATCGACATCTCCGGTGGAACAACACTTTAGTGCTCAATTCGCTAATCCTTGTATGCTAAAACCGTCGCAGCGTCAAACTGAGAACACAATAATTGACGAAAATAGTGACTCATTGTTAAAAATTCATCTTATTTTTATTATTAATTGCAACCTTCGCTACTTGTTGCATCGACTGAATGAGGGTCGGTGTGATAAAAATAACCAATTCCCGTCTGGTGTTCTGCAGGTTACTACTTTTAAACAGATTACCTACCCAAGGCAACCCCCCCCAGACCCGGTATCTGGTTACTATCCTTATTTTTTTGTTGTTGAAAAATCCCCCCCCAGCACAATGGTTTCGCCATCAGCTACTGTTACCTGTGTTTGAATCTCCTGTTTATCAATAGCTAATGCCTCACCTTCCCCCTGCTTGATTGTCCTTCCTGGCATGTTTTGACTGATTAGCAAATTGAGTGTAATTAACCCGCCATGCAGAATTTTCGGCGTAACCTGCATACCCAGTACTGCCTCCTTGAATTCGATAGAGGTGGAGCCACTAGCTCCGCTGGAAACCTGATAAGGAATTTCAGTCCCTTGCTTAATGCTCGCAGTCTGTTGATGAGCGGTAATCAGACGAGGACTGGCAATGATTTCCACTTCATTTTCCTGTTCCAGCGCCATCAACTCCAAATCCAGCAACCTTCCATTAAGACGTGCCAAATGGAATCCTGCATTGATTGTCGGTGTTTCCACCGGTAGGTTGATGTTAAAATTATTCAGACGCAGAGCCTGACTGGTCGCGCCCTCCTCCCCCAACCCCCAATTGACACCCAATGCCTGTAAATTCTCACTACTGATAGTAACAATGTGCGCGGCCAGTTGGACCTGTGCCAATGGCTTATCCAGCGCCTTAATCCAGGGTTCCATCTGGGCCAGAGCATGAGCAGTATCTCTCACTAATAGTGTATTGGTCCTTTTGTCCACAGTTACTCTGCCTCGTTCAGTAAGTAACGTACCTCGCTGTCCCTGGAGACTGGATACCACCTCCGTGGCATCAGCATACTGCAATGCTACTGACAGGCTGTGCAAGGGTTGTTGCTGCTGTTGCTGTGCCTCTCGCTCTTTCTGTTGTTGTTGTACCTCTTTAAGATGATCCGCCGGGTAAACCATCAGCACATTTCCTTCCCGTTCCAAGGTCAGCTTTCCCAAACGTAGAATGATGTCTAGCGCCTGTTGCCAAGGGACGCCATTCAGATTCACGCTGATCGATCCCTCAACCCCTGGAGCGACCACCAGATTCAACTGCCGATGTTCAGCCAATACCTGCAAAACCTTTTGTACCGGTGAATTATCAAATGCCAGTGAAACTGGACTGTCTTTCGTTCCAGCTACAGCAGACAAGCTGAAAAACAGTAGTGCTAACATCATTACTATCTGGTATCCCATCGCTTTTCGATGGGTACTCACCCTCGTGTCACCCATGCTTCGATTCCTTGTTAGCAAAGGGTGAAGCCAGCATGATTTCAGTCTCTCCACAATGCGCCTGCGCTTCGTTGACACGGAATACCACACCTGTTTTATCTAACCTTACAACCTGGAGACCTTCTGGCTGGATAAGGTCTCCATACTTGATACGCAACCACGGTTTTTCTGGTCGCTCCAGCCATCCCACCCATTGTGTTGCATCGCCAACAAGCCCTCTCAACGTCCATAAAGACGATGGACTTACCTCATTACAGCTGACTTTGACTGCTGGCAAGAAAGGATCTCGCCCACTGATATCTGACGCATTGCCATTCCCCATGCCAAGCCATGCGACCATCACTACCCACCGCGTATATCCGTTCATGACGAGCTCCCTTGTTGAAAGGGCAGAGACAGGGAAAGCTCTACCCGTAACCCGTTAATCTCTTTTTTGATCACGAGTTGACTAATACGCAGCACAGCAGGTAACGCATTGAAACTTTTCAAAAAAGACATCAGACCTGAATAATCGGTATTAAGCATCAATCGCCAGTTAGGGGAAAACGGTTCCGCAGCCTCAGTCGACGAGGGCTGCCAGGAAATCAGCCTGGCATCAGACTGATTTAACGGTATTGCCAGTAATGTCGCGATGTTGTCAGAAGATAAGGTTGTATCAGGCAACCGGCGAGCTGCCAGTTGTTGTTGCAGTTGGGAAAGCGTAGGTAGCCTGGCTAACTGCTGTATGAGTTGCCCAGTATATTGCCGACTTTCAATTAGCTGTTGTCGTGTCTGATCCAGATACTGACGTTTATTGATGATAACACTCCCGCCAACCAGCGCGGTAAGGCTCACCACCACACCAAATTGTGCAGCAAGCAATACCCGGAAAGGCGTATTCATCCATATTGCCGCATACTTCACTGGCGCTCTCCTTTCTGCTTATCGTGGCTACGCCATTCAAGCCGCAATATAAAACTGAGCAGCGTATCGTCCTGTGCTGAACGCTGAGTCTGATGTAACACAACCTGCTGGATAAACGGCTCACGAGCCAGTGCATCCGTAAAATCGATAATAGCGTCATACTGACTGCTGACACCTGAAAGATGTAACGCATTACCGGTATCACTCAATGCGGTCAACCATAGGGAATCCGGCATGAAAGTAGGCAGACGCATCAATAATTCCTCATAACGCTGATTGCTACGGCGCCCCTGTTCCTCGTTGGCTAACCGAGCCTGATATTTCTCCATCTCACGCCACGCCTGTCGTGTTTGTCGGTATAGCGTTTCATACGCTGCCTGCTTTACTTGCACTTCTCTGAGTGTGGTGCCTATTGCATCCTGCTGCCGTTGTTGGATAAGGACAACGACTGTCATTACCAGAAGCGCGATGGCAATCTGCAGTAAAAGTAATATCAGCCATTGCCATATACGCCATTTGATATGTCGTTTACGCCAAGGTAAAAGATTAACCTGCAACATCAGTAAGTATCTCCAGGCCGTAATGCCAGCCCGCCCGCGATGACAAATGCTGAAGGCATTGGGGGTAACGGAGGATGCTGCTGGTGAAATGCGACTAGCGGCGACCAGGAGATCAGCATTTCTGACATACCGGATAAATCATCAGCAATGGATGAACTGCAATAAATGGGCTCTTCAGTAGCCATTTGATAGCAGGTACTCAGATGTGAAATTAACGCTTGTTTATCAGTTATATCTTCAGGTTGAAATGTGCCGAAATGCAGGGGATGATCCAGCGGCGAGGTCCAGAGCCAGTGATCGTCGAAACGATGCAACAGCAGGCGTTCAGATAACAGCCCAGCTTGCTGCGCCATACAACGTAACGCACAGGGTGTAATATCCATCACTTCAGGCTTCAGACCAGACTGGCTGAAACAGTCCTGCCAAGCGACCAGCTCTGCGTTTCTAGCTGCAGTTACCAATAACGTATCCGCTATTTGTGGATCAGTACGATAATCAAGTGCCAGCATGTCACGGCTAACCGGAAGTTTCCGTAGCGCCATTTTTTCAATATATTCGCCACGCGCCGGCTCACGCAGACGTTTGTCTGGTTGGGGTAGACGTTGTTGCAATATCTGTGATGCAGGAAATCCGACCCGCAGCGAAATGAAACGAGGCAGTTCTCTGCGCCACTGACGCAAAATTTCACAAAGCCCGTCAGCATGGTATAGGCTCCCTGAACGTAACGTATCGCCCGGCAAAGGAAATTGCCACCAATGGCGGAGCTGCCAGCCATGACGGCAGCGCTGAACGGCCAAAGCGCGCATGCAGCCATTTTGTATATCTACGCCAACCTGCCAGATGTGGTAAGCCATATTCAATTGATCTCCCTATCGTCCGTTAAAAGAACGTATCCACCGTGATGGCTTACCTTTATACTAGCGTGCGAATGTTTATCGACTCTTAAACCGCTACCGAATGGAAAATCCCAGGTGAAGTTCGTAAAGTATTTTTTCATCCTTGCAGTGACTTGCATCCTGTTGGGAGCTGCCTCGCTATATGGTCTTTATCGCTATATCGAGCCACAATTACCCGATGTCACCACACTGAAAGATATCCGGTTGCAGACACCAATGCAGGTTTACAGTGCTGACGGAGAACTGATTGCCCAGTTCGGTGAAAAACGCCGTCTTCCCCTGAAGCTGGACCAGATACCGCCTATGCTGATCCACGCATTTATTGCCACTGAAGACAGTCGGTTCTACGAACACCATGGTGTAGACCCTCAAGGTATTATCCGGGCCGCATCGGTTGCCCTGATATCTGGCCATGCTTCGCAAGGGGCCAGTACCATTACCCAACAGTTGGCCCGTAACTTCTTCCTGAGCCCGGAACGCACACTGCTGCGTAAAATCAAAGAAGCGTTTCTGGCTATCCGCATCGAGCAATTGCTGAGCAAGGATGAAATCCTTGAGCTATATCTCAACAAAATTTATCTCGGTTATCGCGCCTATGGTGTCGGGGCTGCGGCACAGGTTTATTTCGGCCGCCCCGTAGACCAGCTGACGCTGGGAGAAATGGCGATGATTGCCGGTCTACCTAAAGCGCCTTCTACTTTCAATCCGCTTTACTCTTATGACCGTGCCGTCGCCCGTCGAAATGTGGTTCTGTCTCGCATGCTGGATGAAAACTACATCACTCAGGCACAGTATGATCAGGCTCGTAACGAAAAACCGATTGCGGATTACCACGCACCGAAGATTTCGTTTTCTGCTTCTTACATAGCGGAGATGGTGCGTCAGGAAATGGTCAAACGCTATGGTGAAGATGCATACAGCGATGGCTATAAGGTCTACACCACCATTACAAAAAAACTCCAGCTGGCTGCGGAAGAGTCATTACGTAACAACGTGCTAGCCTATGATATGCGTCACGGTTATCGTGGTGCGAGCCAGAGGTTATGGTCAGCAGGAATGCCAGCCTGGTCGCAAGAAAAAATCGTCGATGCACTAAAAAAACTGCCGGTCTACGGCCCATTATTTCCTGCCGTCGTGACCGAAGCCCAGGCAGATAAGGCCTTGACCCTGATGGCCGATGGGAACCAGATCGAATTACCGATGGCCGGTATACGCTGGGCTCGGGCCTATAGATCTGATCTCTCTCAAGGCGCGACGCCGAAGCGAGTCACCGATGTGATCCAGGCAGGTCAGCAGATTTGGGTAAGAAAAGTGGATAACGACTGGTGGCTGGCACAGATACCGGAAGTAAACTCAGCACTGGTTTCACTCAATCCGAATAATGGCGCTATTCTGGCATTGGTGGGTGGTTTTGACTTTAACCTGAGCAAATTCAACCGTGCCACTCAGGCACTGCGCCAAGTTGGCTCAAACATCAAACCGTTCTTATACACGGCCGCGATGGATAAAGGGTTGACGCTGGCTACCATCCTGAACGACGCTCCCGTCACCCGTTGGGATCCTGGCGCAGGTTCAGACTGGAGCCCCAAAAACTCGCCACCGGTTTATCAAGGCCCTATTCGATTACGTCAGGGACTTGGTCAATCTAAAAACGTTGTCATGGTGCGAGCCATGCGTGCCATGGGTGTCGATTATGCAGCGAAGTACCTGCAACGTTTCGGCTTCCCAGCACAGAACATCATCCATACCGAATCGCTGGCATTGGGTGCCGCGTCCTTCACACCATTGCAAGTTGTCAGAGGTTACGCCGTGATGGACAACGGTGGCTATCTGGTTGACCCTTACTTTATCAGTAAGATAGAAAATGAAACCGGAAATACATTATACAAAGCTACACCGAAGATAGTGTGTAATAGCTGCGACCTACCGGTGATTTATGGTGATACTCCGCGTTCGGCCATATTGTCTGATGACAATATGGAGAATATAGCAACATCGAAGGAACCCCCCGTTCCCGGGAGTTCACCCGTTTTGCAGCCGGATCCCATTACACCACCGGAAGCTGCCATGCAAGAAGCCAATGATTATGCGCCCCATGTTATCAGTACACCGCTAGCGTTTTTGATTAAAGACGCATTGAACAGTAACATTTTTGGCGGGCCAGGCTGGATGGGAACGGGGTGGCGTGCCGGCAAGGTTCTGAAACGCCATGATATTGGAGGCAAAACGGGTACGACCAATAGCTCGAAAGATGCCTGGTTCTCCGGCTATGGTCCGAATATTGTTGCTTCAGTCTGGATAGGGTTTGACGACCATCGTCGCGACCTCGGCCGAAGTACCTTTTCCGGTGCCATCCACGATCAAATTTCCGGTTATGAAGGTGGTGCCAAGAGCGCACAACCAGCGTGGGATGATTTTATGAAAGCCGCACTGGCAGGCGTCCCTGAACAGAAGACACCCGTACCACCGGGGATTGTCAGCGTGCTCATTGATCGTAGCAGCGGCAAGTTGTCAAACGGTGGCAGTAACAGTCGACTGGAATACTTCATTGATGGTACCCAACCATTGGATTATGGCGTTCATGAAGCAGGGACGACATTAATGGACAATGGCCAATCAAAAGAACTGTTTTAGGTGACATAGCCGTTTCAATAGCCGACAAAAAGGCGCGATTCCCGCGCCTTTTCTCTATTCTGCACAACTGTTATTGCTGATTTAACCAATTCTGAGCAAGAAACAGAGCACTAACGTTACGTGCCTCACGGAAATCCGGTTCGTTAAGCAATGCCATCATATTTTGCAATGGCCAGCGAACTTGCGGCATCGGTTCAGGTTCATCACCTGGAAGACTTTTTAGATAAAGGCCATGGGCAATCACAATGCTCATTTGACTGGAAAAATAAGACGGCGCCATCGTCAATGTTGCCAGCAAATCGATACGCTCTGCACCAAACCCCACTTCTTCCATCAACTCTCTATTTGCCGCTTCAAAGACAGTTTCGCCAGGATCAATCAATCCTTTTGGGAAGCCCAGTTCATACTGTTCAATACCGACAGCGTATTCATGAATCAGCAGCAAATTATCGTCAATGACGGGCACAATCATGACCGCTTCCCGACCGGAGGGGCGCATACGTTCATAAACACGACGTGCGCCATTGCTGAACTCCAAATCCACCGATTCCACATCAAACAGACGTGAGCGGGCAACGGTCTCAACCTTAAGGATTTTGGGTTTTTGCAGGTTACTATTCATCATGGCCCCATAAGGAACGGACTACCGAAACGACGCTTTGATCTACAATCAGAAAAGGCAACCGATGCCCTAGCCAAAAGAGATGTGTCGCCGAACGAAAAACATTCATTCAAAATAAGTTTGGTGTATCACGTTTTGCCTTAACAGTGACACTGCCCACAATTTTACCATAGTGTTTTTACGTTTTCACAACATGCAACACACATTACTTTTGTTAAAGTAAAAAATAAAAGTCAATAGGTTAGATAAAATTCAGATTATCCTCATTTAAGCTACTCATCTTGATTGTTAACATAATCTATTACATAAGTAATATTGGGTAACTTCAATTAATAAAGGCAGCTAACGAAATAACATGGGTTAACATTATCGATGTAATTTTGTTAGTATCCGAAAAAACAAAGAGAACCCTAGGCTGTTAGATGGAGATAATATGAGCGCAATACTCATCATATTGGCTGTATTGTTTACCAGTCTGATCACCGTCGGGGGTTTCATTGGCTATCATATGTATCGTCGTTTTCTTTTTGTCAAACACTTGCCGGTCGTGCCTTCAGGACATCGTCATCTGACATCGTCAGAGCGTGTCGCTGTGGAACACTACCTGACGCTGAACGCCCTTGATAAAACGATACTCCTGCCGCTGACGATGTCCTTACCTTTGCTTCCACAACTGCTGCCCGGTAGCCGGGTTTATCCCATTACACATAGCATTACCCGCTACGGCATCAGTACCGATGCACCCAATAAATGGCGTTACTACATTGATACCCAGGAAATTCATCTCCCCGCGATTTGGGAACAATACATAACGCAGAATAATGAAATCGAGCTGATCAAGACTCGTTCCATTCCACTGGTTATCTCCTTCAACGGCCACTCCCTGACGGAGTTTGTTAACAACCCGGAGACCCTGTCAGGAACAGAAATCCCCATCGAAAAAGCTTTTATACGAAAAGAAGAAAACGAACCTACCGAACTGGTGACAATTCGCAAGGAAACTCGTGAAGAGCATGCCATTCATCGCTCCCGTGGGATCAAAGAAGCCGGGCTCCTCAGTCTGGCTTTTTTCATGCTGGTATTCAGTCTGAACAGCCCACTGGCGCTACTACCTTGGCTAGCTGGTATTGCGTGTCTGATAGCATTATGGTGCTGTTGGGAATGGTTCCGTCCCGCAAGCGAGAAAGAACGGCTGGAAGTCCATTGTCTGAATGGAACACCACAGTGTCTGGGATTGTTTGGTGAGTCCAATCAAGGTCAGTTCGGTAATATTTCACTCGGTAATATCGACCTCATCTATCCTTCCCACTGGCAACCTTACGTCAATTATGATCTGGGTAGAAAAACCGATATTGATATTTATTTAAATCGGCAGGTTATCCGGCAAGGACAGTACCTGTCATTACACAATGAGGTGAAATACTTTCCGCTACAACGCTGGGGGAGAAATCTGTTACTGGCCTGTGGTTCGTTAGTCAGCCTGGTGCTATTAGTCAGTTCTGTTCCGCTGGATTTGCCACTCAAACTCAGCATGGCCTGGATGCAAGGGGTGGAAAATATCAAAGTGACTCAAGTCGGTGAGCTTGAAAACAAGTCGCTGCACATCGGTGATACTCTAGAAGTTAAAGGTACGGGTATGTGCTACGTCCCACCTATCAATTCAAATGATACTGCGCCCAAAAAGAACCCTTTCACACCATTTGACTGCTCAGCTATCTACTGGAATAAAGCAGAACCACTACCGGCTCCCGAATCAGACATTGTTGAGAAAGCCTCAGCACTGTTAAAAACCGTGAATGAACAGTTGCATCCGCAAGACACCAATGACGGTAGGCTCAGTTCGCCGTTAGCCAGCACTATTCAAAAGTCAGGCATGATTTTACTGAGCAATTTTTCCGACATCATACTGAAAACCGAAGATCTGTGTGAAAAAGATGACAACTGTGTCCGACTGAAAAACGCCTTAACCAACCTGGGTAATGCAAAAAGTTGGAACCTGCTGGTCAAACGTGCCCGTTCTGGCGCATTGAACGGGATGAACGTTGTATTACGGCCTGTCAGTGCCGAAACACTGGAATCTCTGGTGAACAACGCCGCTGACTACTTCTATTATCAGGAAATCACCAACGCCGCCAACTCGTTGAATAGCCCACCGCCCGGCGGTTTTCTGATTCGCAGCGACGAAGGTCAGCAGTTTGTCTCATATCCGTTGCCCGCCACACCGATACAGAATTATCCTCCGGCAGAACAATGGCTGGAGCTTCAGCGCCTATCGTCCATGCTGCTGCATACACCGTTTAAGGCCAGCGGCGTCATTACCCAGATCAGCATTGATGCCAACGGTACCCGCCATATCTCACTACATAGCGAACCCGATGCCGTCACATTGTGGCGTTATCTTGGTTCCTGTCTGCTATTCTTGCTGTTCTCCGTCATTCTGGTGGTGAATATCGTGTTATTCGCTGTCAAACACCGCCACAGTCGACAGAGAATTGCCAATATCCAGCAATACTATGACCGTCATCTGGTGCCATCAACACCCACTTTTCCTCTCATCCGCTAATGTTTTCCATCGGTAAACAGCGCTGGATCCGTCGGTAGGTATGCTACGCTGATAGCATCTTTTGACGCGATATCCACCACCAGATATCACGGTGTTTCATCTGGAGCGTTTATGAGTCCCACATTTAACTGGAATGAGATTGATACCGTCTTGCTGGATATGGACGGCACCCTGCTTGATCTGGCCTTTGACAGTTACTTTTGGCTGCAACTGGTGCCGCAGTCCCTAAGTGCCCAACGCGGGATAAGCCTTGAACAGGCAAAACAGCTCATCACCACGGAATACCGGGCTGTACAGCATACGCTTGACTGGTACTGTTTCGACTACTGGAGTGAACGGCTGAGGTTGGATATTCGCCAAATGACCAGTGATATCGGCCCGCGGGCTCGTTTGCGTGACGATACCGCGCCATTCCTGGCAGCACTGAGAGAAAGCGGCCGGAGAACTATCCTGCTGACCAATGCGCATCCCCACAGTCTGGCGATAAAAGTCACCCATACCGGCCTTGATCAGCACCTTGATTTATTACTTTCTACCCATACTTATGGGTATCCAAAGGAAGATCAACGTTTATGGCATGCGGTGCAGGCGCATACGGGATTCAACCCGACCAGAACCTTGTTTGTGGACGACAGCGAACCCATTCTGGATGCGGCCAAAGCATTTGGTATCCGCTACTGTCTCGGGGTCAGTAATCCTGACTCCGGCCAGCAGGAAAAAAGTTTCACGCAACACCCAGCCATGAACAATTATCTGTCGCTATTACCGGCTATCTATCAATCGGATTCCAACCACCATCAGGAGCACTCATGAGCAAAGAAACCCAACGTGATGATGATGATAGCGTTCGGCTGGATAAATGGCTTTGGGCTGCCCGGTTTTATAAAACCCGAGCCATCGCGCGGGAAATGGTGGAAGGCGGCAAGATTCATTATAACGGCCAGCGTAGTAAACCAAGCAAGTTGGTGGAACTTAATGCCGAAATCAAACTGCGCCAGGGAAACGACGAGCGCGTCGTTGTCGTTTGTGCGCTTAGTGCTCAACGGCGCTCTGCGACACAAGCACAGGCCATGTATCAGGAAACGCCGGAAAGCATCGAAAAACGTGAAAAACTGGCACAAGCCAGAAAAATGAACACCCTGTCCATGCCACATCCGGATCGGCGCCCGGATAAAAAAGAGCGACGGGATTTGATTAAATTTAAATACAGTGACACGGAATAATCCGCAGTCATCAAGAGAGACAATTATGGCCCATCATGACCAACTACATCGCTATCTGTTTGAAAATCACGCCGTTCGTGGCGAGTTAGTAACGGTAAGCGACACATTTCAGCGCATGCTGGCAAATTATGACTATCCAGTGCCGGTCCAGAGACTGCTGGGTGAAATGCTGGTTGCTACCAGTTTGCTAACCGCCACACTAAAATTCAGCGGCGATATTACCGTACAGTTGCAAGGTGATGGCCCATTAAAACTAGCGGTGATTAATGGCAATCATCAGCAGAAAATGCGTGGTGTCGCCCGTCTGCAGGGAGAAATTGCCGAAGGCAGCACACTGCGGGAAATGGTCGGCAACGGTTATCTGGTGATTACCATTACACCAACCGAAGGTGAACGTTATCAGGGTGTCGTGGGGCTTGATGGAGAAGATGTCGCCGCCTGCCTGGAAAACTACTTCCTGCAGTCCGAACAGTTGCCGACTCGTCTGTTTATCCGCACCGGAAAACATGAAAACAACATGTCTGCTGCTGGTATGTTACTGCAAGTACTACCCACTCAGGGCGGCAACCGTGATGATTTCGAGCATCTGTCTCAGTTGACCGACACCGTAAAAAGTGAAGAATTGTTCTCTCTGCCAGCCAACGATGTACTTTACCGCCTGTATCATCAGGAAAACGTCACGCTGTATGAACCACAACCTATCACTTTTAGTTGCCAATGCTCCCGCGAGCGTTGTGCTGATGCACTAATGACGCTGCCAGAAACTGAAGTCGACGACATGCTGGCGCAGGATGGTGAAATTGACATGCACTGTGACTACTGTGGTAGCCATTACATTTTCAGCGCTGCCGATATACAAGACATTCGGCACGCCTCTGTTGGTAACACGCTACACTAACCCTTGCATTCTCATGATGGGCACGCTAGTGCCCTTTTCTCTGCTTTTTCACTAAAAAATACCTCATCTGCCTGATTTCCCTACGAATGTACAAGCAAAGTTATTAATAAATTTATTTAATTTTATGATTGTTATCGCTGTTAAAATACACTTTTTCTCTACAATTCATTAATAGTATGACTATAACAATTGAGGAGTAGCAAGATGCAGATAAAAGGTATTACACCAGAAGCTCTAGCGGCATATGGTATCCGTGATGTCAGCGAAATTGTCTACAATCCGAGCTATGATTTACTGTTCCAAGAAGAGATATCTCCTACCCTGCAAGGCTATGAACGTGGCATCGAAACCCAACTGGGTGCTGTTTCAGTTGACACGGGCATTTTTACCGGGCGCTCTCCCAAGGATAAATACATCGTTCGCGATGATGTAACTCGAGATACCGTCTGGTGGTCCGATCAAGGAAAGGGCAAAAACGATAACCATCCGCTTAGTCAGGAACTCTGGCAGCATCTGAAACAGTTAGTTGCCCAGCAGTTATCCGACAAACGCTTGTTCATTGTAGATTCCTTCTGTGGTGCCAATGCTGATAGCCGGCTGAAAGTCCGATTCATCACCGAAGTGGCCTGGCAGGCGCACTTTGTGAAGAACATGTTTATCCGTCCCAGTGATGAAGATCTACAGGATTTCGAACCTGACTTTGTGGTAATGAATGGCGCAAAATGCACCAATCCACAATGGAAGGAGCAGGGATTAAACTCTGAAAATTTCGTTGCCTTCAACCTCACTGAACGTATCCAGTTGATTGGCGGTACCTGGTATGGTGGCGAAATGAAGAAAGGCATCTTCTCCATCATGAACTACCTGTTGCCACTGAAAGGTATTGCCGCCATGCACTGTTCGGCCAACGTGGGCGAAAAAGGTGATGTTGCGATATTTTTCGGCCTCTCCGGTACGGGGAAAACCACCTTGTCTACTGATCCCAAACGTCAGTTGATTGGTGATGACGAACATGGCTGGGATGATGACGGCGTTTTCAACTTTGAAGGTGGCTGCTACGCGAAAACCATCAAACTATCCAAAGAAGCTGAGCCAGATATCTATGGTGCCATCAAACGCGATGCGCTGTTGGAAAACGTCACAGTATTGGCGGACGGTAAGGTCGATTTCAATGATAATTCAAAGACCGAAAATACCCGCGTCTCCTACCCTATCTACCACATCCACAACATTGTGAAGCCTGTGTCCAAAGCCGGACACGCCACCAAGGTGATCTTTCTAACGGCAGATGCATTTGGCGTATTACCGCCGGTATCAATGCTGACATCCGATCAGACACAGTATCACTTCTTATCTGGCTTCACCGCCAAACTGGCTGGCACCGAGCGTGGCGTAACGGAACCGATCCCTACCTTCTCGGCCTGTTTTGGCGCTGCATTCCTGACACTGCACCCAACACAATACGCCGAAGTGCTGGTAAAACGCATGAAAGCGGCAGGAGCACGGGCCTATCTGGTTAATACCGGTTGGAACGGATCGGGTAAACGTATTTCTATCAAAGATACCCGTGGCATTATTGATGCCATTCTGAGTGGCAGTATTGATGATGCAGATATGCAGACATTGCCTATCTTCGATCTGGCCATCCCGAAAACCTTGCCAGGCGTGGATCCATCTATTCTCGATCCGCGGGATACCTATGCAAACAAGGCTCAATGGCAGGAGAAAGCCGAAGATCTGGCTCGGCGCTTTATGACTAACTTTGATAAGTACACCGATACACCCGCCGGTGCTGCATTGGTCAAAGCCGGACCGACGCTGTAATCAGGTAATGTAAAAAAACGAGATACTCAAGACGATCACCACGTTTGACGTCCCTACAGGAACCAAACGTGGTGATTTCCCCGAAAACTTGCAGACACGATAATCAGGAAACCAGGCGTTTTAATCTGAATCCCGAGTCAACGCCAATGGATGATCCGTCTTCGGCGGCTCAAAGGTCAATGGCAAATAGGCTCGTACACTCAATCCACCACGGTCACTGGTACCGACATCCAGTCCTCCGTTATGGGCGTCTATAATCCGCTGAACAATCGCCAATCCCAGTCCAGTACCACTCGTACTACGGGCGCTGTCACCACGAACAAACGGCTGAAATAGATGCTTTAGCTGCGCGGGTTCAATACCAGGGCCATCATCTTCTACCTGGAACCATGCGCGCTGTAATTCACGCCCGCTGCTGACCCGAATCCAGCCATTGCCATAACGAGCGGCATTCACCACCAGATTCAGCGCTGCACGCTTAATGGATAAAGGACTGGCTCTGACCAACAATTCCCCTTCTGAGAAATGGCTGTCAATTTCACGCTCGTAACCACTTTCAGACGCAACCACTTCACCCAGAATAGTGTTCAGATCGGCAACCTCCATCTGCATTTCCTGGCCAGTACGCAGATAGTCGATAAACTGCTCAATAATGGCATTACACTCTTCAATGTCTTTATTAATCGACTCCGCCAGGTAATCGTCATCCTTGCTCATCATTTCCGTCGCCAGACGAATACGCGTCAACGGCGTGCGTAAATCATGACTCACCCCGGCCATCAGCAAGGTGCGATCATCAGCCAACAATTTCACCCCAGAAGCCATCTGATTAAAAGCACGGGTAACCGAACGCACCTCGGACGCGCCATATTCTCGCAAAGGGGGGGGAATAATGCCTTTACCTACCTGGATGGCAGCGTGTTCCAGCTCCACCAGCGGACGGTTCTGCACCCGGATAAACAGCCAGGCGCCACCTATCACCAACAACATAATGGCCAACGTATAACGGAACAGAGGGGAGAAATCGCCTTGATGAATTTCCGTGAGTGGCACCCGCACCCAGATATCCGGTGAAAGCCAGGTTTTCAGCCATACTACCGGCGTATTTTTACTGACCTCCACCCGCACATCGGTTGGCCCGCCCAACTGTTGTGCCATCTGATCACTCAAGAATTTGTAGTGCTGAGCCCAGCGCAGGCCGCTGTCCTCCGCCGCTGCGTTGGTATACAGAGAAATGCCCAGTTCCCGATAAATCTCACGTCGGAACGCCGGAGGCACTTCCAGCGACGTCCCATCTTCCAATTGCAATTTATCGGTCATCAACATTCTGACTTCATAAGCCAACACTTTATTAAACTGCTGAAGGCTGGGAAGAATCGCAAAGTTGAGCACCACCAAATAGGTGGTGACCAGACTGACAAACAATAGGGTAACTATTAGCAACAGCGTTCGTGCAAAGGAGCTACGTGGAGAAAAATACCATCGCCTCATGCTTTACTGCCATCCGGAACAAAGACGTAACCTAACCCCCATACTGTCTGGATGTAGCGTGGATGTGCCGGATCTTCCTCCACCATACGGCGCAGGCGTGAAATCTGAACGTCGATTGAACGCTCCATCGCACTGTATTCACGACCACGGGCCAGATTCATCAGTTTGTCACGCGACAGCGGTTCCCGAGGATGGCTGACCAATGCTTTCAACACAGCGAATTCCCCACTGGTCAACGGCATAGGCTCATCATCACGGAACATTTCACGCGTTCCCAGATTCAGCTTGAACTTGCCGAATGCGATGACCGCCTCTTCCTGAGACGGCGCGCCCGGCAGTTCGTTAGCCTGACGGCGCAGTACCGCCCGGATACGAGCCAGCAGTTCACGCGGGTTGAAAGGTTTAGGAATATAATCATCCGCGCCGATTTCCAACCCGACGATGCGATCCACTTCTTCCCCCTTTGCCGTCACCATGATGATAGGCATAGGATTACTTTGGCTACGTAGACGACGGCAGATAGACAAACCATCTTCACCCGGTAGCATCAGGTCCAGCACCATCAAGTGAAAGGACTCGCGCGTCAACAAACGATCCATCTGTTCAGCATTGGCTACACTACGTACCTGAAAACCCTGTTCGGTCAGATAACGCTCTAACAGCGCTCGCAAGCGCATGTCGTCATCCACTACCAGAATTTTATAATTTTCTTGCATTCTAATTCTCCAAAGACGTAATAGCCGCCGGGCTCAATATTGTTCAAAAACGTACACCATACTGACAATTGTTTCTGGTATACATTCTAAGCGAAATTGTTACAAGGAATATAAAAATACGTTGTAATCAAACGTTTCCTTTGTCTGCGTGCGCTAACCATGCCATAAATAACAACTTATTCGCGATTAACGTCATCGCAAGCGTCCATACACCACAGATTTCAACATGCAGACAACAACTGAATGAATCCCAGACACTGACGCAAGCCAAAAACTGGAGGTCGAAAACAGACAGCGCATCTACAGCTTGAAAGATGATGGGTATATAACACTATAGTAATAATTTTTACATTCCAGCGAAGCATATGAAAACCGATCTTATCACCCGAGAAGGCTATGAAGCTCTACAGCAGGAGCTGAACTATCTGTGGAAAGAACGTCGCCCGGAAATTACGGAAAAAGTAGCCTGGGCGGCCAGCCTGGGTGATCGCAGTGAAAACGCAGACTACCAATACAATAAACGCTTGTTGCGTGAGATAGATCGACGTGTACGTTATTTACGTAAACGCCTACAGGTAGTACGGGTGGTAGATTACTCTCCCCAACAAGATGGCAAAGTCTTTTTCGGTGCCTGGGTCGAGGTGGAGAATGAAACCGGTGAAATCAAGCGCTTTCGTATTGTCGGTCCAGATGAAATCTATGGCCGCAAAGATTATATTTCCATCGATTCACCGATGGCCCGAGCTTTGTTGAAAAAATCGGTAGATGAAGAAGCGTCGGTTACCACGCCAACCGGTAATAAAATCTGGTATATCAATAAAATAGAATATAAAAATCCAATTTGTTGAGCCCAAAAACGAACAACTGTCATATTTTTCTGAATTCGAGATGTTTTACCCGGACTTTCCCTGCCGAAGTAGCGTAGCATCTTTCCCCTTGTCTACATTTAACACAATGGAAAATACATGTATCAACAGCGTTCACGTGTTCTGCTCAAAACGCTTTGGCTGCAACTTGTTCTACTTACTCTGCTCTTGCTTGCTGCCCGTTTTATCATGTTCCACACGTTTGCGGATCAACAGCAGTTGGCAGGGCACGGCAATGCCATTAGCCGAATGTGGCTGACCGGGTTACGCTATGATTTACGCGCCGTCTCTATTTTACTGTCACCTTTACTAGTATTCGGTCTACTGATGAGTTTACACGCCACCAGCTGGCGTTGGCTGAGCCGTCTGGCCCCGATTTATCTTGGGCTGATCACCGTCATCACCATCACTATCGCCATCAGTAACTACTTCTATTACCAGACCTATCACACCTATATTGATATTTTCGCTTTCGGGCTGATTGACGATGATACCGACGCTATATTAGTGAATATCTGGCAGGATTATCCCGTCGTCATCGCACTCCTGACGATTGTGCTGTTTTGTCTGCTGTCGGTGCGGTTGGGCAAGAGAGCATTCGCTCCAGAGGCGCGCGCCCCACAGCCTTTTTCCCGACTCGTATTTATCGGCTATCTACTGATCAGCCTGATGCTGTTTTTTGCCATGATTCGTGGCAGCATGAATACCTTCCCACTACGTCGTAATGACTCACAAATTTCCTCTATTACCATTCTCAACAAACTGGTTCCCAATGGGTTAATGGCATCAGCCTGGGCGATGGGCGACCGTGATGAGGATGTCAGCTTCAACGCTGTCTCGCATCAGGACGGCGCAGCGTTGCTGCGACAGACTGGGCTGGCGTCGCTGGATGCACGTACCCCAGCCAATCCCTGGCTGGTGCAACACAAGCCTAATGTGGTCGTTGCTTTGATGGAGAGCATGGGAAGCAACATGCTGGCCTTCGACCATTTACCGGATAACGACATGCTGGGAGCCTTGCGCCCACACTTCACCAGCGATTTTGTTTTCCGCCGTTTCGTTTCCGAAGGGAACGGCACCGCACCGTCTTTCGCGGGGCTGTTTTTCCACAGTCCGGTGCAGAATATCAGTCACTCATCCGCCCAGTATGTGGCGTTGAATGACACACCGTATGCCACATACAAAAAAGCGGGCTACAAGATTATTTTCATCACGTCCGGCAGCCGGATGTGGCGCAATTTTGGTAACTATCTGCCGCGCCTGGGCGTTGATCAGATCTATGATCAAAGCTCACTGATGGAAACTTATCCTGAATCCGCTAAGTCTTTAACCGACTGGGGCGTACCAGACGAATATGCCTTCCGCATGGCGGAGAAACTGCTATCTGAGGCCAAACAACCGTTATTTATCAGCATACTGACTATCACCAACCATCCCCCGTACAAAGTGCCGACGACATATCGCCCGAATCCAGTACATGCTGGGCCGGACATGATGGCCCATGCCGAAGTCAGCCAGGAGGAACAGGAGGAAATCAGCCGGACTTACCAGTATGCGACTAATGCGCTGGGTGAATTTGTTTCGGCAGTAAAAGCCTCAGGCTGCGGTGAGAATACGCTGATTGCGGCCAGCGGCGATCATCAGATGCGTCGGTTAAAAGCACTCTCTCCGCACGAACTCTTTCTGGATCGCGCGGTTCCCTTTTATCTTTATATTCCCAAGACAATACTGGAGCACAGCGCCTGGCGTTTTGATCCCACCCGTCCCGGATCACATAAGGACATTATGCCGACACTGTATGCCTACAGCTTGTCCGACACGCCTTATCAGGCACTGGGTGGCCGTAATATGCTCGCTCCGCAAGACGACCCTGGCCGGGCGTTTGGTTACAATCAGGTACTGTGGATCGATGCACAGGGCGCGATGCCTATTGGCAGTACAGTTCGTTACCCCTGGAGTGCAACCAACCCAATGATGGTAGAAAGTGAAAGTCGGACCACGCCCCCGGAAATTCGACAAAAGAGCACAGCTTACCCTGCACTACTACGCTGGCAAATTAATGCTCAGGAGAAAGGCTTTACGGATTGAATGTCCGGTCTGTGTAGTTTCTCCTAGCCAGACATGCTGTTGATATTATTTCCACGCCAACAGCGTTCCATTCTGAGCTTACTCTCTGATTAACAAGGCTTCTCTTCCCTGCCGGGAAGAGCGGCGTTGTTAATTGCTTACTATCGGTAAAAATTATTTGTACTTTGACATAAAGATGTCATTTCCATCACTTAGCGTGTCGTCAGTCGGTTATGGAGAGCTATTTATGTTCAGTCTAGATGCCATACTGCAAGACGTCGCACCTCATCGCCACACGCCACCTTGGCAACGCTCGGTTTTACGCACACTGTTATTCGAAAATGAAATGCAAGAGTTTGCCCAACGTTATCCACATCTGAAAGGATTGGATCTGGTTGAGCAGATACTGGATCACTTACATCTTGATTGCGAGATGATCGATGGTGATCTGGAAAACATCCCCAGTCAGGGCCCTGTGGTACTGGTCGCCAACCATCCAATCGGATCACTCGACGGTCTGGCGCTACTGCGCACCGTCGCCAGTGTCCGACCGGATGTGCGTATTGTTGCCAGCCAACTATTATCTTATGTAGAAGCGCTGAAACAGTTGTTTTTCTCGGTGGATAACTTTAGCAACCGTACTAAACGCCATCAAATTGCCGCAATTCAGGAGCACCTGAGCAACGACGGTGCCATCATTTTGTTCCCGGCTGGCGAAGTTTCCCGTATCAGTCTGAAAGGGATCCGTGACGGTCACTGGCACAGCGGCTTTATTCGCATGGCTGCCAAAGCGCGGGCGCCAATAGTGCCGGTTCATATTAGCGGTCGCAATAGTGGCCTGTTCTATCTCTCCTCGCTGATATATCGACCACTGTCCACGCTGCTGTTGGTGCGGGAAATGTTTCTCCAGCAGGGTAATAAACTGCGGATCAAGATTGGCGCCCGTATTCCTTACACCATCTGGAGTCAGGGCGACTTTCAACCTAACGATCTGGCCGCCCGTTTTCGACGTCATGTTTACCGTCTGGGGCAGGGAAAGCCAGGTTGTTTTTCTGGTGAGAAGCCCATCGCGCTGGCAGAAGATCGCATATTGCTCAAGCGAGCGCTGGCGAATTGCGAAACATTGGGTACCACACCGGATGGCAAAACTGTCTATCTGTACCGGCGTGGTAATGAAGATTATGTCCCACTCCTGAGAGAACTGGGCCGACTGCGCGAAATCGCCTTTCGGGCCGTGGGTGAAGGCTCCGGTAAACGACGAGATCTGGATAGTTTTGACGATGACTATCTGCACCTGATTTTGTGGGATGAAAGTGATCTGGAAATTGTTGGCGCTTATCGTTTTACACCTACGGCACAGTTAATTGCCGAAAAAGGCGAAAACGGTCTCTATAGCCATAGTTTGTTCCATTATGGCGAAGAGATGAATCCGGTACTTGCTAGTGGCATAGAGCTCGGTCGCAGCTTCATCCAACCTAAATACTGGGGTAAACGCGGTCTGGAGTACCTATGGCTGGGTATTGGTGCTTATTTGGCCCACTATCCTCAGTATCGTTATCTGTTTGGCCCGGTTTCGCTGTCTAGCACATTACCGCCGCCCGCCCGAGATTTGCTAATTGCCTTTTACCGACTACATTTTGCACCAGACCAGTTGCTGGCCCGGTCACGGCGACCCTATCCAGCATCATTACCCGATGTGCTGAAACAATTTGAAGGTATTGATTATCAACAGGATCTGGCCCGCCTGAAAAATATTCTCGGTAATATGGGCTGTTCTATCCCTACTCTCTATAAGCAATATTCCGAATTGTGTGAACCTGGTGGCGTTCGATTTATCGATTTTGGTGTTGATCCCGACTTCAACAACTGCATTGATGGACTGGTGCTGGTGGATCTTCAGAAACTCAAAGAGTCTCGCTATCAACGTTATATTGCGCCATTTTGTACGCCATAACCCATACCTGATAATCATTCCGGCCCTGCAATAACGCAGGGCGCTTCTTTGATCGTTCACAAAAAACCACCTCGCCATACAACTGGCATTTTGTGCCATCAATACGTATAACTGTCCCCCAGCGTTTTATCCTTAAATCAACGACTCACTACCCGACAACATTATGAATAACGTATTAAACAAGATTATTGCTGGCGAATTGCAGGCACGTACCGAACAGGTCAGCGCGGCCATTCAGTTGCTGGATGAAGGCAACACCGTTCCCTTTATCGCCCGCTACCGTAAAGAAGTTACCGGTGGACTGGACGATACTCAACTACGTCAGTTAGAAACTCGTCTCGTCTATCTGCGCGAGCTGGAAGAACGCCGGCAAACCATCCTGAAGTCGATTGATGAACAAGGCAAATTGACCGAACCACTGGCAGCCGCCATCAAGACGACGCTTAACAAAACGGAACTGGAAGATCTCTATCTCCCATATAAACCCAAACGCCGCACCCGGGGGCAGATTGCCCTTGAAGCCGGACTGGAACCACTAGCTGACAGCCTGTGGAATGACCCGAGCCAGACACCGGAACAGATCGCCGAAGCCTACATTAATGTCGACAACGGTGTGGCGGATGTCAAAGCGGCGCTGGACGGCGCACGCTACATCCTGATGGAACGCTTTGCCGAAGATGCGGCCTTGTTAGCCAAAGTGCGTAACTACCTATGGAAAAACGCGCATCTGGTTTCCGGTGTGGTGGAAGGCAAAGAGGAATCCGGTGCCAAATTCCGCGACTATTTCTCACACCACGAACCGATTGCCCAGGTTCCTTCTCACCGAGCGCTGGCCATGTTCCGTGGTCGTAATGAAGGCGTGTTGCAATTATCACTGAATGCCGATCCACAATTTGATGAACCGCCCCGTGAAAGCCATTGCGAACAGATAATCATCGACCACCTGGGATTGCGTCTCAATAACGCCCCGGCAGATGATTGGCGGCGTGCGGTAGTGAACTGGACCTGGCGTATTAAAGTGCTACTCCATCTGGAAACTGAATTGATGAGCAGCGTGCGTGAAAAAGCGGAAGATGAAGCCATTAACGTCTTCGCCCGTAATATGCACGATTTGCTGATGGCGGCACCAGCCGGGATGCGAGCCACTATGGGACTGGATCCCGGTCTGCGTACTGGTGTAAAAGTGGCGGTGGTGGATGCCACTGGCAAATTGGTCGCCACCGACACTATTTATCCGCACACCGGTCAGACTGCCAAAGCCGCATCCTCCGTCGCCGCATTGTGCATCAAGCATCAGGTTGAGTTGGTAGCGATTGGTAACGGCACCGCCTCGCGTGAAACCGAACGTTTCTTTCTGGATACCCAAAAACAGTTCCCGGATATCAAGGCACAGAAAGTGATCGTCAGTGAAGCAGGTGCGTCAGTCTATTCGGCTTCTGAACTAGCGGCGCTGGAATTCCCCGATTTGGATGTTTCCTTGCGTGGGGCGGTATCTATCGCCCGTCGCTTGCAAGACCCGCTCGCCGAACTGGTCAAAATCGATCCGAAATCCATCGGTGTCGGCCAGTATCAGCATGATGTCAGCCAAAGCCTGTTGGCGAAAAAACTGGATGCTGTGGTAGAGGACTGCGTAAATGCTGTCGGTGTCGATCTGAATACCGCGTCAGTACCACTACTGACCCGTGTAGCCGGGCTCACCCGCATGATGGCGCAAAATGTGGTGGCCTGGCGTGATGAAAATGGGCGCTTCCGCAATCGCGATCAACTGTTAAAGGTCAGCCGCTTGGGCCCGAAAGCCTTTGAACAGTGCGCGGGGTTCCTGCGCATCAACCACGGTGACAACCCACTGGATGCCTCTACCGTTCATCCGGAAGCCTATCCGCTGGTAGAGCGTATTCTGGCGGCAACCGAGCAAAAATTGCAGGCTATCATGGGTAACGCCAATGCATTGCGCAGCCTTAAACCGACGAATTTCACTGACGAACGTTTCGGCCTGCCAACCGTTACCGATATTCTGAAAGAACTGGAAAAACCAGGGCGCGACCCACGGCCCGAGTTCAAGACCGCCAGCTTCGCCGAAGGCGTGGAAACGATGAATGATCTGATGCCGGGCATGATTCTGGAAGGTGCGGTCACTAACGTGACCAATTTCGGCGCTTTCGTAGATATTGGGGTGCATCAGGACGGCTTGGTACATATTTCGTCGCTAGCCGACCGTTATGTGGACGACCCGCACAAAGTCGTGAAGGCCGGTGACATCGTGAAAGTAAAAGTGCTGGAAGTGGATCTGCAACGTAAGCGCATCGCGCTCACCATGCGCCTGGATGAGCAGCCGGGAGAAGCCACCAGCCGTCGGAGCAGTGAGGCTCGGGACAATACACCACCGCGACAGCCTGGCAGTAAAAACCGGCCCCGCAGTGGGGACAACCCACCGGCAGGTAACAGCGTCATGGGTGACGCACTGGCCGCTGCATTTAAGAAACGCTGATAACCAAACGGGAATGGCACCACCATTCCCGTTGTTTCGATTGCAAGCCAGATATAACCACATCCAGAGGATCAGTGAAACCTGCACCCACTAGCGTCTAACATAACGAATGGGTAAACGACAACAACTGCTCAATAAAGATGTCTGGGTGCGAAATAAATGGCGCATGGGCGGCTTTAGGTATCACAACTGATGTCGATTGTGGTAACTGTGCATCCAGCAAACCCGCCACTTTCCGCGGCACTAATCCGTCCAACCCGCCATAAACACGCAAAAAAGGCCGTTGCAGCGCGGCCAGAGGCTGACGTAAATCCACATGGCGTAGCATCTCCAGTCCGCCAATCAGCACCTCAGCACTGGGAGCCGGTTGTCCGGTTACCACTGATTTCAACAACCGGGCATCTTGTTTCGCGCTATCAGTACCTAGCGTTTGCAACGCCAGAAAACGTTCTATCGTGTGCTGGAAATCGTCGCTGAGCTGCTGTTGAAAACCCGCCAACACTTCCGGTTTGATACCCGGCCAGTCCGTCCCGGCACTGAAGCAAGGAGATGATGCCAACGTAATCAACGCGCTAACCCGCTCCGGTGCCATCAAAGCGATTTGACTGGCGACCAATCCTCCCAGTGACCACCCCAACCACACGGCTCGCTGCGGTGCCTGCGCCAAGACATGCGCGGCCATCTCCGCTAACGGCATCGGGCCATATCCCTGACTTTGTCCATATCCCGGCAGATCCACCTGATGCAGGCGAAAATGCGGCGACAATCGCGTTACTATGCCATTCCATACCTGGGCATTCAGTCCCCATCCGTGCAGCAGCACAAGTTCGCAATCTCCCGAACCTTCCGTATTCCAATACAATGTCTCCATGCGTTATTGTCCACTCCGAAAATGTTGTGCGATGTTATCTTCATCAAGGAAGAGGTTATGTTCACTTTCATGGCGCGATGCTGGTTGTGTCAGCAACCGATCTATCATAGCCATCATGGTATTTGCAGTCACTGTCTGCGTCACCTGCCAACACCACCGACCTGTTGCCCACGCTGCGGTCTGCCGGCCAGTTCTTCATCTCTTGTTTGTGGTCGTTGTCTGCAAAAACCCCCCCCATGGCATGCCCTGCTGTTCGTCAGCGACTATCAGCCACCCGTGAACACGCTACTCAAGCAGTTCAAGTTCCAGCGACGTATCGAGCTGGCGCCTGCACTGGCCAGGCTGATCCTGCTACAGTGGCAGAAGCGTTACCGGCACGACTTTCTGAGCATGCCAGACACTTTTTTCAGGCCGGATATGTTGTTTACCGTACCGCTACACAAGCAACGCCACTGGTGGCGAGGATTTAATCAGACAGAACTGCTCGCGACGACGTTAGCCCACTGGCTAGGCTGTGATTATTCCCCCCATGCCTTGACGCGCACCCGCAAAACGCGACCACAGCAAGAGCTGGATGCCACCACCCGGCGCAGGAATTTACGCAATGCGTTTGACTGTAACGTATCACTGGTGGGGAAGCGGGTTGTTTTGCTGGATGATGTGGTTACGACCGGCAGTACCGCCGCCGAAATCAGCCGAGTATTGCTGACTCAAGGTGCGTCCTGCGTGCAGATTTGGTGTTTATGCCGCACCTTGTAGTTCCGGGCAGGATGGGCGTATTATAACCCACTAGCATAGTCAACTATTGAGTTAATATTATGATCCATATTACTGACGCAGCTCAGGAGCATTTTGTCAAACTGTTGGCAAAACAAGAAGAAGGCTCGCAGATTCGTGTCTTCGTTATCAATCCCGGCACACCCAATGCGGAATGCGGTGTGTCCTACTGCCCACCCGATGCCGTTGAAGCTAGTGATACCGAGCTGAAATTCGAAAAACTGTCCGCCTATGTGGATGAACTCAGTGCGCCTTATCTGGAAGATGCCGAGATCGATTTTGTTACCGACCAACTGGGTTCCCAACTGACGCTAAAGGCGCCTAACGCCAAAATGCGTAAAGTGGGCGATGATGCCCCACTGATGGAGCGCGTAGAATACGTGCTGCAATCTCAGATTAACCCGCAATTGGCCGGTCATGGTGGTCGCGTTACACTGATGGAAATTACCGATGACAATTTGGCCATCCTGCAATTCGGCGGCGGCTGTAACGGCTGTTCCATGGTGGATTACACGCTGAAAGAAGGTATTGAGAAAGAGTTACTACAGAAATTCCCAGAGCTGAAAGGCGTCCGGGATCTCACTGAACACCAGCGCGGCGAACACTCCTACTACTGATTTTTTTGTATAAATGTTCCCGCTCAGCAATCTGTCCTTAACCTGGGACAGATTGCTGCTGGTAATATCGGGATTATTATCCTGGCGAAAAGGTATCTTTCTAAACTACAACATATTGATTAACATTATTTTTTAGTTCATCGGCTGTAGCGGCAATGTAATATTCGCAGGATTGACGCTAGCCAATTACCGATTCACTGGCTTTCTGATTTCTTTTTACGTTTATTCGCTGATCGGGGCATAGATTCACCGCGACGCAGATCAATATCGCGGATCAAACGTTCCAGATAGCGGTCATCAAACACAGAATCCAGCGTCCTGCTCAGCTTACGCCGCCAGTTCGGATATTCCCCTCGCCCGGTTCCCGGTACGTTCACCGGGGTTGCCATATCCAGCCAGTCTTCAATTTGCAGACCCAATAACGCACTATTGCTGTCAGCCAGATAACGCTGTACACCACGATTAAGCTGAGCGCTCATGGTTGTTAGCGAGGCATTGCGCCCTACCCGTTGCGGCAACAATCCATGTGCGTGCAAGGCATCCAATAGCCCTTGTTTCGCTTTTTCACGCGCCTTTATCTGTTCCTGCAAGATCTCGGGGCTCGGGTACAAACCGAGATCTTTGCCAAGTGTCAAATCCACACCCTGCCAGTAACCACGCAGTGTCGCCAGATCGTGAGTAGTAATGGTGGCCATCGCCCGGCGGGGATAGTCCTCCGGCGCACGAAAACGATTCTGCTTATCTTTTTCAAAAAACAGCACTTTATAGGAGTAGATCTTGCTGTCATGCAGCTTGCCAACAATCTCGTCTGGAACCGTACCCAGATCCTCACCAATCACCAGACAGCGTTGCCGCTGACTCTCCAGTGCCAATACGGCCAGCAAATCATCAACCGGATAAAAGACATAAGCGCCATTCACAGCCGGTTCTGAATGCGGAATCCACCATAAACGCAGCAGCGCCATGACGTGATCGATACGCAATGCGCCACTATGGGCCATGTTGCTGCGAATCACATCAATAAAGGGCTGGTAACCATATCGCTGTAACTGTTGTGGACTCATCGGCGTAAGTTGCCAATTCTGACCCATCGGGCCCAGCGCATCCGGTGGTGCACCGATACTGGCCTCCAGACAGTAAGTTTGCCGGTCATGCCAGGTATCGACTCCGCCCCGCGCGACACCGACAGCCAGGTCTCGATACAGACCGATAGGCATCCCCAGTTGCTTGCTATGAGCAAAACATTCCGCCAGTTGTTCATGCGCCAACCACTGTAGCCAACTATAAAAGGCAATATCGTCAGCATGCTTTAGCCGAAACGCGCTAACCGCCGCCCCTTGTACATCCCGATAACCTTCAGGCCAGTGCAACCAGTCAATAAAGTTTTCACCCTGATGATTCAAATAAGCTTGCAGTACATCATAGGTCGCTTGCTGCTCCAGGCTTTTACCACCATCTTTCACAAACTGCTGGAATGCAATAATGTGCGGATCCAGCTGGCTACGATGATTAAAATGCTGAAATGACAGACGCAGTGCGGTGAGTTTCAATGTGGTCACAACATCATAATCGACCCAGCGGTTGGCACGAGCAGCAGACAGCGTGCGTTGTGTTTCTTCTTCCTGCCACCATTGTTGAGCACTCACGCTCTGATGGAAATCATCAACCTGATTCACATCGATATAGACGATATTCAGCCAGTTACGGGATGAAGGGCTATAAGGACTGGCCGCCTCTGGATCTGCCGGATAGAGTGAATGCAGAGGATTAAGTCCCACAAAGGCCCCGCCCCGCCTGGCGATCTGTTCTACCAAAACTTTCAGATCGCCAAAATCACCAATACCCCAGTTATTCTGAGAACGCAGGGTGTAAAGCTGGATGGTTACCCCCCACCAGCGTTTCCCCTGCGCCAGGGGTTCAGGCTCATAACAACATAGCGGAGCGATAATCAAGCGGCATGACCATTGCTGATTATTCTGCATCAATGTCAGTTGGTGATATCCCAGAGGAAGATTGTCAGGCAGTACCAACTTTGTACCACCGGTGATCTGACCTTCGATCATGCCGCCTTTTTCATAACTGAACGCCCAATGGTATTCGCCTTGACCTGCCAGCGGCACCACTGTCTGCTCCCCCTGCCGAAACACTTTCACTGGCGGCACCGGTGCCTGCTTATCGTTACTATCACCCAGTATTTGCAGTAGTTTTTCTTTAATCTCTCTGGCTATCACCTGTTCATTGCCGTAAGCATCGGTATAAGTCTCCGCAATTCCCACTTGCTGGGATACGGCCTTTTTCGCCTTTAGTACCATTTTATTTATTCCTTAACAACGCATTTGCCAAATGCGTTTCTGGTAATCATGAATCGCCCGATCAGCACTGAATATCCCCATTCTGGCGGTATTCAGTACACAACGATGCGTCCATTCATCCGGTTCACGATAGAGCGTATCCACACGCTGCTGTATTTGACAGTAAGGAGCGAAATCAGCCAGGACAAGGTAGGGATCGCCATTCTCCAGCAAGCTATTCAGCAAAGGCGCAAAGGCGTCTTTATTGCCCTGGCTGAAAGCACCACTGGCAAGCTCATCTAGTATGTCTTTTAACAATGCATTATCGGCGATGTAACGTGACGGTTCATACCCCTGATTTACCAATGCTTTAACCTGATCAACGGTATGGCCGAAAATAAATAGATTTTCTTCTCCTATCTGCTGCGACATTTCCACATTGGCCCCATCAAGAGTACCAACCGTCAGTGCTCCATTGAGCGCCAACTTCATATTCCCAGTACCTGAGGCTTCTTTGCCTGCCGTCGAAATCTGTTCAGATACATCAGCGGCAGGAATAATACGTTCTGCCATCGATACTCGATAATCTGGTAGAAATACGACTTTCAGACGGTCATTACACCGTGTGTCACGATTGATTTTATCTGCCACACAATTGATGGCATAGATGATATTTTTCGCCAATACATAGCCCGGTGCCGCCTTGGCGCCGAACAGAAAAAGGCGCGGCACGATATCCAGTTGTGGATTATCTCTTAATTGTCGGTACAGACCGAGAATGTGCAATAAATTCAAATGCTGACGTTTATATTCATGTAAACGTTTAATCTGCACATCGAACAGCGCATTCGGATCAATAATCAGCCCCTGTTCCCGGGTCAGAAACGTCGCCAGTCGCAACTTGTTATCCTGTTTTATCTGCCGGTAACGCTGACGAAACCCTGCATCATCCGCAAAGGGAACCAAGCCCTCCAGTGCTGGTAAATGATTCACCCATTCGGCGCCCAGCGTTTCATCAATCAGCGCCGACAACGACGGGTTACACTGTTTAAGCCAGCGGCGCGGCGTGATCCCGTTAGTCACATTATGGAATTTCCCCGGCCAGAGCTGATGGTATTCGGGAAAGAGGTCTTTTATCACCAGTTCGGAGTGCAGTTCCGCCACGCCATTAACCGCAAAACAAGCCACCACACACAGATTTGCCATGCGGATCTGGCGGTGATGCAACACCGCCAGGCGCGCCCAGACGTTTCGATCTCCCGGCCAGCGCTGATCAACCAGGATCTTAAAGCGCACGTTGATTTCCCTGATGATAGCGAAATGACGTGGCAGCAGCCGACGAAACAGCCTTTCGTCCCAGTGCTCCAGCGCTTCCGGCATCAACGTGTGGTTAGTATAAGCGAACAAACGACAGGTAATCTGCCAGGCGTCATCCCAGCACATCTGGTGGTCATCCATCAACAGACGCATGGTTTCCGGGATCGCCAGTGTCGGATGGGTATCGTTTAGTTGCACGACTTCATAGTCAGGCAGCGACGTCAATTCCAGACCGGCTTGCACATGTCGGCGCAGGATATCCGCCATTGCACAAGCACACTGAAAATATTGCTGCATAAGACGCAAACGTTTACCTGCCTGATGATTGTCATTCGGGTATAACACCTTGGTCAGACTGGCGGCTGCGATCCCTTTTTGCTCGGCTTTCAAATAATGACCAGCATTGAACAAGGAGAGATCAAACGGATCCGGATCAGTCGCCTGCCATAGCCGCAACGGCTGTACGATACCATTACGATACCCAATAACCGGAATATCCCAGGCTTCTCCTGTTAGCCTCAGCGCTGGCAACCAACACTCACTGCCATCGGGCTGCCGTTCCACATGGCCGCCGAAACCGACTGCCGTGGACAGTTCCGGACGCGGGTGTGCCCACGGATAATCGTTTCGCTGCCAGTCATCCGGTGTTTCACACTGAAATCCATCTTCAAAGTGCTGGCGAAACAGGCCATATTGATAATTCAAGCCATAACCGATGGCGGGTTGCTCAACCGTCGCCATCGCATCCAGATAACAGGACGCCAAACGCCCCAACCCGCCATTACCCAACGCCGGATCGATTTCTTGTTCCAGAACATCGCTTAATACCAATTGATGCTCTGTCAGTGCATTAGCGACATCGTCATACCAGCCAAGGCTTAACAGATTATTCCCGGTCAGACGCCCAGGCAAAAACTCCATTGACAGATAATTGACATGACGCAGCACCGGTTTATCGATAGAGGATACCGTCTTGCCAGAAGCTGATGGCAGCGGTTTAGGAGAAAACGTCAACGCCATCAGTTGCTCTGAAAGTGCAGCACTTATCACCCGCCAGCACAGGCGAGGAGATAACTCGCCAAGGGCTGAAACACCGTAAGCCTGCTGCTGGCGCAACAGGGTGGACGCGAACTGTAACGGATTAAATGAAGACGAAGACATCGCGCCTCTCTCCTCTGTCTGTGTGATGGAAAAAGGCACGTCGGGATTAGCACAACTCCAACTGTACCTTATGCTGCTCGATAATTTTCAGCACACTGGATGGTGGTAATTGATCGGTAAAAAGGTAGTCGATCAAGTCCATATTACCCAAATTGACCATAGCATTTCGGCCAAACTTAGAGTGGTCGGTCACCAGCATCACACAACGGGAGTTTTCGATAATCGCCCGTTTGGTGCGGACTTCGTGGTAATCAAACTCTAGCAATGACCCATCCATGTCAATGCCGCTAATTCCCAAAATGCCGAAATCCAGCCGGAACTGGGAAATAAAATCCAGCGTGGCTTCCCCCATAATTCCGCCATCACGACTACGGACCTCTCCGCCAGCCAGGATAAGACGAAAATCCTCTTTGGCCGTCAGCAACGTTGCCACATTCAAGTTGTTGGTAACCACACGCAAGTCATTATGATTCATGAGCGCATGGGCAACCGCTTCCGGCGTGGTACCGATATCAATAAAAAGTGTGGCGCCATCGGGAATCTGACTGGCAACCTTCCTGGCAATACGGTTTTTTTCATCCGACCACATCATTTTACGATCATGATAAGCGGTATTTACTGAACTGGAAGGCAACGCCGCGCCACCGTGATGGCGATGAATTTTATTCTGTTCAGCCAAATCATTAAGATCACGGCGAATAGTTTGCGGACTGACAGCGAAATGTTCCACCAACTCTTCGGTACTGACGTACCCTTGCCGACGCACCAGTTCAATAATCTCATCATGCCGTTGTGTTTGCTTCACATTCATCCCTCTCAAACATTTGATTTTACCGCTGCCTGTTACGTGTATCCCAAAAAGCCATCAGTAGCCCGATGACCAGACCCGCTACGTGTGCCCCATTGGCAATGGACATGCCTAAGATATTGAAATACCCGGCAACCAACCACAATAGCGCAAATACCATCAAACCACGCTGCAAATGCAAGTGACCATGTGGTTCTCGCTCACCCCTCAGCCAGACATAACCCATCAGGGCATAAACCACTCCAGACAAGCCACCAAAATAAATACCACTGAACCATGATTGTACCCAGCCGCTGGCGACCGACGACAGTAACAGGATGACAAACAACTTACGGGTACCCAGCGTTTTCTCTACTGGACCGCCCAGATACCACCACCACAACAGATTAAACAGAATGTGCAGCGGTGAGAAATGCAACAGGATATGGCTAAACCAACGCCAAAGCTGGAACCCCTGTCCTGGGCCAGGGAAGGACAGCAGAGGCATAATGCGGTTCACACCATAGATTTGCATCAATAGATAAACGGCGATGGTCACCACCATCACAGACAATGTAAGCAAACCGGCGCCTTGACACACGATTTGCAGATAAGAAAACGACTGATAACGGAGTCCTGATTTGGTAGAGCCGGTTTCCCAACTGGCCGCCTGATAGCGCTTGTGGTGAGGTTCACGTAAAAATTGTTCCAATTCCTGTTGTACCCGCACCAGTTGCTTTTCATCAGGCAATAACAACTCGGCCTCGTTCCCGTTCATATGCATCACAAGTTTGACTTTCTGCGTATGCATATAATCAACAAACGCCTGAGCCAAGCGGGGATTCGATAACGCAATAATTCGGATCATAGCTGCTGCAACATCCTCGTTTATCGATCTCAATAAAACTGACATTAAAACACGTATACCCACTAAATTTCAGATGCAGGAAAGCAGCAACCGAATGAATCCCCAGGAGCTTACGCAAGTCTGGAACCGGGTGGCAAGCCTGCCAGGAATATATTTGAACGTGGCTTGTCGTGGCCCTAAAAGTGCGAGATTCAGGGATGGACCGAGCAACTGAGGGCAGGCGAAGCACCGACAATGTGAAAGATGGCGGGTATATCACTATCAATTCAGCATAATGGTCAACTATAGCTATTACACTTTACCCTGTATGCGTGATGCTCGTCACATCTCTCCATCCTTCTATTTTATTTCCCATAACAACCTGTTCACGCATTGACATATTTTGTGCTGATTTTTGTTTACTTCCGTTTAGTCCGACAACCTATGATCACAGTCACTTTTTAGCCAATACCGCTCACTTAATCTCAATAGGGAGGCGTGAATATTATGTTTCTTGAAGAACGGCGAAATAAGATTCTAGAATATCTGGATAAATATGATCGTGCCAGTGTGAAATATTTAGCACACCTTTTTGACGTTACTAAAGAAACCATACGCAGTGATTTAAATGTGTTAGCTAGCCGGAATTTAATTCAACGTTGCCATGGCGGCGCCATGGTTATACGACGGCACTTGCAATCAGAACTAATTACTGAGACCGGGAAAGATTTTGAAGTTTTATTAAAAAGCATAAAAACTCGGAAAGAAATACTGCCATAAAAAATAAAGGAAATACGATGAATGGTAAAGTTTGTATTCTTGGTTCTTTTAATGTGGATATCATTGCCAGAGTCGAACGATTCCCCAAAGGAGGGGAATCACTATTGGCTCAGGGAAGCGCATTAGGACCGGGAGGTAAAGGCGCTAATCAAGCGATAGCTGCCAGTCGTGCTGGTGCAAAAGTGCATTTCGTCTCAAAAGTAGGAAAAGATCAATTCAGTCATTTTGCTTATGAACATCTTTCCAAATCGGAAATACATTCCTTTAAACTTTATCAGTCTGATACCGAGCCCACAGGGAACGCCATTATTTATGTTTCCCAACAGAATGGCGAAAATATGATTGCCATCTATCCCGGCGCAAATAAAACCATTACCGACGAAGAAATTGCAGAGATCATGCCTGAGCTTGAAAACTCAGACGTATTGCTACTGCAACTGGAGAATAATTTTTCATCCCTATTAAGTGTCATGAAATTAGCCAAGGCGCTAAATACAAAAATCATTCTCAATCCAGCACCTTATTCAAGTGATGTACTTTCCTGCCTGGATTACGTTGATGTCATCACGCCTAATGAAACAGAAGCGTCGTTACTCTCCAACATTGAAGTCAACGATTTAAGCAGTGCCAAAGCGGCCGCACAGAAAATCCATGCTCTCGGAGTTCCCCGCGTCATCATTACCATGGGTTCACAGGGAGCATTAATTTTCGACGGACAGCAATTTCAGCATATTCCAGCTTTCCCTGCCGTCAGCATTGATACCACTGGTGCCGGAGATGCCTTTAACGGTGCCTTTGCCGCCGCGTTGTCTGCTGGCCAAAGCGTTGTACAAGCCGCCACTTACGCCAACGCTTTTGCTTCATTATCCGTTGAACGAGAAGGCGCATCCAACATGCCGACCCATCAACAGGTCGCGGCCCGTCTTTCCCAGCACTGAGTATATGTTGTCCTTAAATTTCCCATTCTGAATCTGTTAGCCGTAAGGAGTAAAAATGAACGTTATCGAAGGTATTGTCCCCGTCATGCTGACCCCATTTAACGCGGGCAACGGTATTGATTATCCCGGTTTGGAAAGACTTATCGAGTGGTATCTGGAAAAGGACGTCGATGCCTTGTTTGCCGTATGCCAATCCAGTGAAATGCTGTTTCTGAGCTTGCAAGAACGAGTAGATCTGGCACGTTTTGTGGTTGAAAAAGTCGCGGGGCGCTGTCCGGTTATCGCCTCTGGTCACATCAGCGATAACATCAACGACCAGATAAACGAACTGACCGCCATGGCAGAAACCGGTATTGACGCACTAGTGCTGGTTACTAACCATCTTGACCCCATGCATCAGGGCAGTGATACCTTTTTCAGCACATTGCACACGCTACTGGAAGCGCTACCAGCAACGCTGCCGCTTGGTCTGTATGAATGCCCAGCGCCTTATCGTCGCTTGCTGACCGACGAAGAGCTAGTCCATTGCGCGCAAACCGGTCGCTTTGTGGTATTGAAGGATGTCAGTTGCGATCTGCCAACCGTGGCGCGCCGGGTAAAACTGACAGCTGACACCCCACTGAATATTATTAACGCCAACGCCGCCATTGCTTTTCCTGCCATGCAGGCCGGGTCGAAAGGATTCAGCGGCGTATTTACCAATTTCCATCCCGAGCTCTATAAATGGCTCTATTCCCATCGTCAGGATTCATCGCCATTCACCCAAGAGTTAGCAACATTCTTATCCCTCGCCGCGGTGACAGAGACATTGGGTTATCCCAAGAATGCCAAAATTTATCACCAGCGTTTAGGTACATTTCATCATGAATTCTGCCGTTCGAATAAAGATGACGTGCTGGAAAAATATTGGGCACTGAGCGTTATCCTCGACCAGATACATCAAGGTACAGCGCATTATCAGGAAAAGATTCGCCAGGGAATGAACAATTGAATCCTTAATATATGGCACATCTTTTATTCGCAGAATAGTAACTGAAACTCACAGAATCCTTTTTATGGATGGCTGACCATCATGAATAACGCGACCTCTACTACCCTTGAAAATAGTACCATAGTAAAAAATTCCCCAGTGACACGCTTACGCTGGGGAATTATATTTATCCTTCTCATGTCCGCCGTGATTAATTATCTCGATAGAGCCAATTTAAGTATTGCAAATACCACTATTGCTAAAGAATTTGGTTTCAGTGCAACACAAATGGGCATGCTGCTATCTGCATTTCTGTGGCCATATGCCATCGCTAATCTTCCTGCCGGCTGGCTGGTAGATAAATTTGGGCCCAGAAAAATGTTTTCCTGGGCTGCAGGGTTATGGTCCGCTGTTACTATCATGGCCGGGGTTATTAATGGTTATTCCATGTTTTATGGATTACGCATGTTACTAGGAGTATCCGAATCACCTTTTTTTACATCCGGTATAAAAATTACCCATCGCTGGTTTTCAGATCAGGAACGCGGGCTACCCACCGCGATTATTAATACCGGTTCACAGATCGCCAATGCTGTCGCCCCCCCTATATTGACCATATTGCTATTAACCCTAGGATGGCGCGGCATGTTTATCGCCATTGGCTTGACGGGAATTCCCTTGTTGTTGTCCTGGTTGAAGTTTTACCGTGAACCTACCCCGGCAGAAGAGAAAGAGATTCATACTCCATCCAACACCTTTATTCAGGCAACAGAGGAACCACAGGACAATAAACGCAGTTGGAGTAACTTGTTCAGGCACAAAACCACTTGGTTTATGATTCTGGGCAACTTCTCAATCATGTTTACCATTTGGGTCTATCTAACCTGGTTGCCCAGCTACCTGGAAAAATCGCTGGGTTTCAGCCTGAAACAGACTGGCTGGATTGCGTCAATCCCCTTCTTTGCTGGCATCGTCGGCGTCTTGTGTGGTGGTGTAATCTCGGATCGCTTGATACGGCACGGCATAAGTGCCATTACTTCTCGCAAAATCCCCATCGTGCTGGGAGCGGCCCTGGCTGCCTGTTTTGTCGCACCAATCCCGTTTGTGCACAACAACACGTTCACCATTTTACTGCTCTCTCTAGGGTATTTTTGCTCTCAACTGCCCTCTGGCGTAATTTGGACACTGGCAACCGATATCGCACCCAAAGACCAGGTGGCATCGTTAGGAGCGATTCAGAATTTTGGTGGTTTCCTGGGGGCTGCCAGTGCGCCGATCATCACCGGTATCATTCTTGATACCACCGGTATGTTTACCGACGTTTTTTTCCTCGGCGCGGGACTACTCATGCTGGGGGCATTAAGCTACGGTTTGTTTGTCAGAAAACCGATTCAGGAATAAGTACGTGACGGACGGGTATGGCGTGGCTGACACGCCATACCTAGGTGATTATCAGGCTCCCACCACGTCCTGTGGGAAGCGGCGCTGCCAGGCATCAAACCCACCGTCAATGCTATACACAGATTCAAACCCCAGGCTCAGCAGATACTGCGCGGTGTTACGACTGCTGATACCGTGATAGCACATCACCATGACGGGTTGCTCAATATCGGCCTGACGAACAAAATCGGCCAGCGTTTCATTGGTCAGGTGAGTTGCACCAGGCACATGGGCAGCACCAAAACTTTGTGGATCACGAATGTCTACCAACACGTCCCCTTGCTGCCAACGCTGATAGGCTCGTTCTATATCGATCGCTTCAAATTGTTCCATCACCCAACCTCATTGTTACCAGACTGTGACCATTCTAACTCACCTACCGTGGCAGGAAACCCAGTTGAATGCGAGGTTATACCAAAATGACGTCAACTTTCTGGTCACGCAGTTGCTGCACGATGTTCGGATTCGCCTGTTTGCCCGTGATAACCACGTCAATCTGGTCGGCACGACTGAACAGCATACCCGCTCGTTCGCCGACCTTGCTGCTGTCCACCACCACTACCAGTTTGCCGACAAAATTCAACATCTTTTGCTCAGCCATTGCCGTCAGCATATCGGTTTTATACAACCCTTCGGCCGTCAGCCCTTTACCACTGGTAAACATCCAGTGTCCGGCATAAAGGCTGGCGTCTCCGTCCTGCGGGGCAAGGGTGATGGACTGACTTTTATTATACTGCCCGCCCATGATCACCACACTGTCGTGTTCCTGGTCAATCAGGTAATTTGCCAGGGGCAGATAATTCGTGATGACCTGAATATCCTTGCCACAAATCTCCTGCCCCAGCAGAAAAGCGGTGGAGCCACAGTTAATCACCACGCTTTGCCCTGGGCGGCAAAGTTCGGCCGCCGCTCTGGCGATACGCATTTTTTCATCTACATTCTGCGCCTGATAAATATTCAGTGGCGTCCATGTCGGGCGCGGCAGGCTTACGGCTTCTGCACCATTACGTACCTTGCGCAATTTACCTAACTCGTTGAGCTTGTTGATATCCCGTCTCGCCGTGGCCGGAGAAATAGCGAACTGTTCAATAATATCGGCAACGGTGAACTGCCCTTGCCGCTGCAAAAAATCAATAATGGCATTATGACGCTGTGATTCAGTCATGCTGGCTCCGCCCAAATTATGCTTATCTGCCAATTATAATGAGCACTTGCGATAATTTGAATCATAACTTGTCAAAACATACGCATTGGGTTGTCGTAAAATGAAAAAGCCATCTTATGGATTAATGCCCACCCGTTAAAAAACCGGGATACCGGGGCGACCACCACGTTCGGCTTTTCCGCCGGGAACCCAACGTGATGATGCCCCTAAAACAGGCCGAAGTGGACAGCCTCAAGCCTTATGGCTACACCCATTACAGGAATGACGTGAAGGGAAGATCCGGCTCTATAGTAAAACAATCATCAAACCCTCGTGGGTAGTGATACTCCAGCTTGTCCTTGTCCAGTGGCCAGGTAAATTTACCGCCAACCTGCCAGATGAAAGGTTTAAAACCGTATTGCAGACGATCTTTTTTCATCTCCCACAGCACGCGAATTTCCCGTGGATCGGCCTGAAAATTCGACCAGATATCATGGTGAAACGGTATCACGACTTGGGTATGTAACGCTTCGGCCATCCGCAGAATATCGGCGCTAGTCATCTTGTCCGTAATGCCACGGGGGTTTTCACCATAGGAACCCAGCGCAACATCGACCTGATACTCATTACCATGTTTGGCGTAGTAGTTGGAGTAATGTGAATCACCGCTGTGATACAGATTTCCGCCGGGGGTTTTGAAGAGGTAGTTGATGGCACGCTTGTTCATGCCATCCGGCAATACACCCTGTGCTTTCTGCTCAGCGGGCAACGTGATCAGTGCCGTCCGGTCGAAAGCATCTAGCGCATGTATTTCAATATCTTTGATTTTTATCACGTCCAAAGGTTTCATCACAATACAGCGATCCCGTGGAACACCCCATTCGACCCACAGATTGACGCAGGTTTCCGGCCCGATAAACGGCACGCTGCTGTCACAGTTTTTCATCACCGCTGCCGCTACGTTCACATCAATATGGTCATTGTGATCATGGGTAGAAACCACTGCATCAATCTGCCGGATAGCGAAGGGATCGAGCACGAAAGGCGTGGTGCGCAAGTTCGGCTGAAGCTTCTTCACACCTGCCATGCGCTGCATCTGATGGCCATTTTTCATCAATGGGTTACCGTGACTCTGCTTACCGGTACCACACCATAAATCCACACAGATATGGGTATCCCCTTCAGATTTAAGCCAGATGCCGGTACACCCCAGCCACCACATAGCAAAGGTGCCTGGCGCAACTTGTTCCTGTTCAATTTCCTCGTTCAGCCAGGTTCCCCATTCAGGAAACGTATTCAAAATCCATGAATCACGGGTGATGCTTTCGATCTTACTCATAGTCTGAACCTCATCGTTACTCGGCTTGATGTGCTTGCACAGTGATTATAAATCACAGTAAATCATTAAAAGATTACTTATGATTGGATAATTAAAATCTATCACTGTTTAATCATGCTGACAATTCACAGACTACACACAAAAAATGCAATATCTGCTCCTTTAAATTTGTGATCCAAGCAACAAATAAAGTTTAACTAAATGATATTTATCAAAATAAAAATAAAGCAATGCAATAAATAAGAATCAATTTTATCTTGAATAATAATTTGCGATGTTTCTCACAAATAATCACCAATAGCCTTTTTGTGATTATTTGTGATTGCTACAGTACGTCTGTCCCAACAAAAAAATGCCTGACCGCGCCAGAGTGAAGCAGGTGTGCCCAATAAATTTCAAGATGACGGGTATATGACGCGTAACAGGATTACCAAAAGCCGAACGGAGTGCTTATGGAAACCCTCTACAATATCTTTACTGTTTTTTTTAATCAGGTCATGACCAATGCCCCGCTACTGTTGGGGATCGTCACACTTATTGGTTATCTGCTGTTGCGCAAAAGCGCCACGGTTATCATTAAAGGCACCATCAAAACCATTATCGGTTTTATGCTGCTACAGGCAGGTTCTGGCATTCTGACCAGCACCTTTAAACCTGTCGTCGCGAAAATGTCGACTGTTTTTGGTATCAATGGTGCGATTTCAGACACATACGCCGCCATGATGGCAACGGTTGAACGTATGGGGGACGCCTACAGTTGGGTCGGTTATGCCGTATTACTGGCACTGGCGCTGAATATTCTCTATGTCTTGATGCGCCGGGTGACCGGAATTCGCACCATCATGTTGACCGGGCACATCATGTTCCAGCAAGCAGGCTTGCTGGCCGTATTCTTCTATATTCTAGGTTACCCAATGTGGACCACTATTCTCTGCACTGCGGTGCTGGTGTCGCTCTATTGGGGTATCACCTCCAACATGATGTATAAACCCACGCAGGAAGTGACGGATGGCTGTGGATTCTCCATCGGCCACCAGCAGCAGTTCGCTTCTTGGCTCGCTTACAAACTGGCCCCTTACCTGGGTAACAAAGAAGAAAGTGTTGAAGACCTGAAATTACCAGGTTGGCTGAATATTTTTCACGATAACATCGTCTCGACCGCGCTTGTGATGACGGTATTTTTTGGCGCCATTCTACTTTCTTTCGGTTTAGACACTCTGCAAAAGATGGCAGGCAAAACCCACTGGACCATCTATATCCTGCAAACCGGCTTCCAGTTTGCCGTAGCGATTTTCATCATCGTACAGGGTGTACGCATGTTCGTGGCCGAGTTGTCCGAAGCATTCAATGGTATCTCCCAACGCTTGATTCCAGGCGCGGTGCTGGCCATTGACTGCGCTGCCATCTACAGCTTTGCCCCCAACGCTGTGGTGTGGGGTTTTATGTGGGGAACCGTCGGTCAGTTAATTGCCGTCGCCACTCTGATTGGCATTGGTTCTCCCATCCTGATCATCCCCGGCTTCATTCCCATGTTCTTCTCCAATGCCACCATCGGTGTATTTGCCAACCATTTTGGCGGTTGGCGCGCTGCGCTGAAGATCTGCCTGGTGATGGGAATGATTGAAATCTTCGGCTGTGTCTGGGCCGTCAAACTTACTTCTCTCAGTGCCTGGATGGGTATGGCCGACTGGTCGATTCTGGCCCCACCGCTTATGCAGGGCTTAACACTCGGTCTATGGTTTATGTCCGTCGTGATTGTCATTGCACTGATCTATATGTTCTTCGCCAGCCGCTCACTGCGTGCTGAAGAAGATGCTGAAAAGAAACTCGCTGAATCAACAGCGAACTAATTCTGGAGACATCATCATGACAGTTCGAATTCTGGCGGTATGTGGCTGTGGTCAAGGCAGCTCCATGATTATGAAAATGAAAGTCGGACAGTTTCTGACCCAGCAAGGCGTCAACCACACGATGAACAGTTGCGCAGTGGGAGAATACAAAGCTGAACTCAGCGGCGCAGATATCATCATCGCCTCTACACAGATGGCGGACGAAATTACGGTCAGTGGGAACAAATATGTGGTCGGTGTACGCAACATGCTTTCCGCTACAGAATTTGGCCCCAAGCTGATGGACGTGATAAGCGCCCATTTCCCTGCCGATCTCAAACAGTAGGAGACGCCATGAAATTACGAGACTCACTGGTTGAGAACCGCTCAATACGTCTGCAAGTAGAAGCGGCAACCTGGCAGGAGGCCGTGAAGGTCGGCGTAGATCTGCTGGTGGATGCCGATGTGGTAGAACCGCGCTATTACCAGGCCATTCTGGACGGCGTGAAGCGTTTCGGCCCTTATTTCGTTATTGCTCCCGGTCTGGCCATGCCGCATGGCCGCCCGGAAGAGGGAGTAAAAAAAACCGGTTTTGCTCTGGTAACACTGAAAACACCGCTAATTTTCAATCATGAAGACAATGACCCGGTCGACATTCTGATTACGCTGGCAGCGGTTGATGCCAATACCCATCAAGAAGTGGGCATCATGCAAATCGTCAATCTATTTGAAGATGAAGCTAATTTTGACCGCCTGCGCGCCTGCCGTACCGAGCAGGACGTGCTGGATTTAATTGATCAAACCGCTGCGGCGGCAACCTGTTAAGGATAGAACCATGTCTCAGTTACCGATGTTACAGGTGGCGCTGGATAACCAGACGCTGGCTCACGCTTACCAGACTACCCGGCTGATTGCCGAAGAAGTGGATATTATCGAAGTCGGCACCATCCTGTGTGTTGCCGAAGGTGTCCGTGCCGTACGGGATCTAAAAGCACTCTACCCGCACAAAATTGTGCTGGCAGACGCCAAAATCGCCGATGCGGGAAAGATACTCGCCCGGATGTGTTTTGAAGCCAATGCGGATTGGGTCACGGTGATCTGCTGTGCAGACATCAATACAGCAACTGGCGCACTGGAAGTGGCCCGCGAGTTCAAAGGGGATGTACAGATTGAACTGACAGGTTTCTGGACCTGGGAACAGGCACAAGCCTGGCGTTCAGCCGGTATCCAGCAAGTGGTTTATCACCGTAGCCGAGACGCGCAAGCGGCGGGTATCGCCTGGAGCGATACCGACATCACAGCCATCCGGCGGCTGGCGGATATGGGCTTCAAAGTGACCGTTACCGGTGGGCTGGCGCTGACAGACTTACCATTATTCCGCGGTATCCCGATTCATGTATTTATTGCCGGACGAAGTATCCGCGATGCCGCCGATCCAGTGCAGGCTGCGCGCGAATTCAAACGCAGTATTGCCCAGCTCTGGGGTTAAGGGGAAAACCATGCTCACGAAAACCGTACCGCTCGGAATCTACGAAAAGGCATTGCCACCCGGTGAAGACTGGTTGGCCCGGTTACAGTTGGTCGGCGAACTGGGCTTCGATTTTGTTGAAATGTCCGTGGATGAAAGTGATAGTCGATTGGCACGACTTGACTGGAATCGTGAGCAGCGCCTGCAACTGGTCAACGCTATTGCAGCGACTGGTATACGAGTGCCATCCATGTGCCTGAGCGCGCACCGCCGTTTTCCCTTGGGGTCCGAAGATAACGCTACTCGCAATCATGGGCTGGAGATTATGAGCAAAGCTATTGCTCTTGCACAGGATGTGGGTATCCGCGTCATTCAATTGGCAGGATATGATGTGTATTACCATCAAGCCAACAACATCACCCGTGAACGTTTCCGCGACGGACTGCAACAGGCGGTAGGAATGGCCAGCCGGGCTCAGGTTACTCTGGCCATGGAAATTATGGACTACCCGCTGATGAACTCCATCAGTAAGGCTTTGGGATACGCCAACTATCTGAATAATCCGTGGTTTCAGCTCTATCCGGATATCGGCAATCTGTCTGCCTGGGATAACGATGTGCAAATGGAGTTGCAGGCGGGTAAAGGTCATATTGTTGCGGTACATGTCAAAGACACCCGTCCCGGCATATTTAAAAATGTCCCATTCGGTAGCGGTGTGGTGGATTTCGAACGTTGCTTCAGAACGCTAAGGGAATCCGGTTACTGTGGCCCTTACCTGATTGAAATGTGGAGCGAAATAGCATCGGATCCCATCAAAGAGATAAAAGCGGCCCGTGATTGGGTAAAACAGCAGATGAGCCAGGCTGGTCTGTTAGTAGAGGAGACCGCCTGATGGAGAAACATGTTAGCCTCAAGCATGGTCCCTAGGCATAACGGGCAATGTTAACCTCTGACCTCCCCCTGCCTCAGATAACTCGCCGCTATCACATTGAGTGACTGCGGCTTTTCATATCGTACCCACTGAAATATCCCTGAGATTTATAAAGGAATAGCTAACAAATTGTTATTCCCATCACGCTTAAATGTTTTTATCTGGTTAACGCTTGGCTATCATGTTTGTTTTCGATTACTATCATGAGCGAAAACGAACATTTATTATTACGGCGGAGGAAACAACGTGGAAACCAAAGATCTGATCGTGATCGGCGGAGGAATTAACGGTGCAGGCATTGCAGCAGACGCCGCCGGACGCGGGCTGTCTGTTCTGCTGCTGGAAGCGCAAGATCTAGCCAGCGCTACCTCATCCGCCAGTTCCAAACTGATTCATGGTGGCTTGCGCTATCTGGAACATTACGAGTTCCGCCTGGTAGGAGAAGCCCTTTCTGAACGTGAAGTATTACTGAAAATGGCACCACACATCATCTTTCCGATGCGTTTTCGCCTGCCTCATCAACCACATCTGCGCCCGGCCTGGATGATTCGTGCCGGCTTGTTTATGTATGACCATTTAGGTAAACGTGTCAGTTTGCCTTCCAGTAACAGCCTGCGTTTTGGCCCAGAGTCAGTTCTGAAACCTGAACTGACGCGCGGTTTCGAATATTCAGATTGCTGGGTGGATGATGCCCGACTGGTCGTGCTGAACGCTCAGGAAACAGTACGTCACGGTGGTGAAGTCCGTAATCACATGAAAGTCACTCGCGCCCGCCGTGAACAAGGGCTATGGATAGTCGATGCCATCGATACCCTTAATGGCGAAACTCATCACTGGCAAACAAAAGGGTTGGTTAACGCCACTGGTCCCTGGGTCAGACAATTCTTTGACGAAGGGCTGGAATTGCCTTCCCCGTATGGTATCCGTCTGATTAAAGGCAGCCATATTGTCGTGCCCCGGGTTCATGATGGGGAACAGGCTTACATTCTGCAAAATAAAGATCACCGTATCGTTTTCGTGATCCCGTGGCAGGATGAATTCTCAATTATTGGTACTACCGATGTGGAATACCACGGTGATCCCCGGCAGGTTCATATTGATGACCATGAAATCAACTACTTGTTGGATGTTTATAATGATCACTTCAAGAAACCGCTGACACGTGAAGACATAGTATGGAGCTACTCCGGTGTGCGTCCTCTGTGTGACGATGAATCCGACTCACCGCAAGCCATAACCCGTGACTATACATTGTCCGTGTCGGACGATCATGGACAGGCACCGCTGCTGTCGGTCTTCGGTGGTAAACTCACCACCTACCGCAAGCTGGCAGAACATGCGATGGACAAACTGGCAAAATATTATCCACATGCCGCCAGCGCCTGGACGAAAAATGCCACACTGCCGGGCGGTGATATCAACGGTAGCCGTGATGAATATGCGGCTAAACTGCGCCGTCGCCACAATCTGCCGGAAAGTCTGGCACGCCGCTACAGCCGAACTTACGGCAGCAATAGCGAAAAAATCCTGGGCAATGCCAGCAGCCTTGGTGAATTAGGTGAACATTTCGGTCATAACCTGTATGAAGCCGAACTGCGCTATCTGGTAGATAATGAATGGGTTATTACGATGGAGGATGCGTTATGGCGGCGTACCAAACTGGGCATGTGGCTGGATGAATCCCAGCGACAACGCGTTAGCGCCTGGCTGGAGTCTTATCGAAGCCAGATCGCACAAGCTAGTTGACTAGCCCAACGATGACTGTCTGCCATCACACGATGGTGGACCGTTATCCACATCAGGATTCAACCGCTCAGAGCATGTTTATAACGATGTAGCATAGCGGTAAGACGCCCTACCGATAATGTCACATTTTCGTCCACCTGATGTTCACGCAACATTTGCTGATAGTCGGCCATTTCGTCCAGTAACTGCGAGAAATAGCGACTGCGCAAAGTATCGCGGGAAGAATCCATCACCCGTTCCGCCGTGGCCCGCATCTGGCGATGACTGGCAGATAGCCTTTCACTGACCGGGATGTCCAGTTTCCGAAATCGCTGGTGCATAATGATCAACGACAACGCTAAACGATATTTGGCAATATCGCCAGGAAACATATTCAGCAACAAAAGCAAATACTGGTACAACGCTGGCAGATAGTTTTCTTTGCGTCGGGTTTTGTTGGTTGTTAGCGCCAGAACCGCACCATAAACAAAACGGTTAAGCAACATTCGTCCGGTGCGTATCTGGGTATTATCACGGATCAGCAGAATCACCATCCATGCTAGAAAACAGCCAATGATTTGGCCGATGGCATTATCCAGAAACTGAGAAAGATTAAAGGTCATCGGATTGTCGAGCACCAGAATATTGATCGTGCTGGCCAGCGCCCCCAATGATCCCAATCGCCGTTTCTGTACTTCAATGCCAATGATAAATGCCATACCGCCAAGACTGAGACACAGCAGGAACAGGCTCTGCTGGGTGGATGGCAGCACCAACATAAACATTAGCGCCCCCAGAGGGAGAGCAAACAACGTGCCAAACATAAAGTCCTTCGCCACCATCCGGGGATTCGGCAATCGCATCGCCAATGACGTCACCACAGCAATCATCACCATACAAACACTACCGGACGTCCAACCGGTGCTCAGCCAGAACAGACAGCCCAGGGCCGTTGCCACACTGGTACGCAAACCATTAATCATTGCGTGGTGAGTCTCTGCCGAGGTCACCTTAATCGCAGCGTCCTCTTCCAGCAACTCGGCTTCCACCCGACTGATACGCGTATTAGCCTGTACTCCCTTTGCCAGTAGTTGATAACGGGTCGCCGCCCCCACCCACCCCGCCAGTGTTGACGGTAGGCTGTCACTATGACTGGCGACCACCAGATGACGGAGCTGCTTGAGATATTTATGAACATCAGCCGGAGACGACGCTGATTGTTCCAGTATTATAGTAAGGCCGCCTTTCACTGGCATTGTGCTATCTTGCAAAACCACATAGGTTTCACAAGCATGGGTGATCATCATCCAGGATTGGGTCAGCATCGTTTTAAGACGGCGGTTACTGCTTTGCCAGCGAGAGGACTCTAGCATCAGATGGCTGCGCATCCCGTTCAGGGTATGGGTTTTACGCACCAGCGCGCTCCAGTCGGCATCCAGATCTTCTTTAGACACGCCATTAACGCAGCGCTGCATCAATCGATATTGATCCACTAACAAATCACCCACCACACGATCAAGATCTTGCTTGATGGATCGCGGAGAAAACAGCAGATCCGCCAGAATTGCACAGACAATCCCCAGCACGATCTCACTACAACGTTCCACGGCAAACTGCGGTGTTTCCAACGGGATATTTTGTGTCGTGACAATGATAATCAGCGCGGTATAACCCGCCAGTCCGTACACATAGGCGTTTCCCACCTTGACCAACGAAGAGATCCAAACACAGACACCGGTCCACAAACAACAGAGTATCAGCATCACCAGCGGGGCACGAACAGTAGCAATAATGATGACAACTGCGGCAATACAACCGAGAAATGTGCCGAGAATACGCAATATTCCACGATGACGAATCGAACCGGAGAAAGGCTCGCCCCCGGCGGCAAATGCCGGGCCAGCCGCCACGATAGCCGCAGTAAGCACTGCCCAGCGTGGCGTTTCCAACTGCAAATAAAAACCGAGCAGCAGCGATAGCACAATGGAAAAGCTAAGTTTAAAGGCAAAGCGAAATCGGGGGAAAACGGGACTTTTCATTATCATATCGCTTAACCGAATTCACGTAGTCGATGCATCAGCTTCAGCAAAGGTGACATTGATTTAGTATTTCGTGTTTGGTCACCGGTCACCACCACCGTGGCAGTCGTCCCCGCCGGATAAAGATTGCCCATTTGTTGGTCAAGTTTGATTCTTACCGGTACGCGCTGTGCCAGACGAACCCATTCCAGATTGGAATCCACCGTCGCCAGACCTTTTGTATCGATATTACTGCTACTGCTGTTGACCCCCGCCGCCACACTGTCTACCGTACCGTAGAGAATACGGTTACTCCCCAGCGGGGTAATTTCTACCCGAAAACCGGGACGAACCCCTTCCAGCTTGGTTTCTTCCAGATAGGCCAGCAAATAGAAAGAATTCTTTTTCACCAACGCTACTGCAGTCGACCCACGGGTAATATATTCTCCCTCCTGCACATTGAGATTGGTTACCCAACCATCTGCCGGGGCACGCACGACAGCCCGGTCCAGATCGAGCTTTGCCAGCGCCAGCTCCGCTTCTGACTTCGCCAATTGATGCGTGACGGTTTCCAATTCATTAGAAGATTGGTCGATCGCTTCCTGTGACATCGCTTGCACGCCAAGATGCAGACGCCGGTTCGCCTCCCGTTTTTTCTCTGCCACCAATGCCTGATAGTAAGCGACATCCGCATCAGCCTCTGCCACCGCCTCTTGATAACGGAGCGGATCGATGACAAACAGTACATCACCTCGCTTCACTAGCTGATTATCGTGAACCTTCACTTCTTTCAGTAACCCGCTGACATCAGGCGCAATTGCCACAACATCAGCAGTGAATTTTGCATCACGCGTCCAGGGTGATTCCGTATAGAACGCCCACAGACGAACCAGCGCGACTACCGCAAGTAGCACGAAAGCCAGCGTTATCGCCACGCGACCGAATTTTTTGATAATGATGGTTATAGCGGGTGTTTTCACAGCGACCTCAAAGACCGAAACGGCATAACAGATAGAACAGACAGCAAAACAGGGCGGTATTGAATAGTGCGGGATGCCAGACAACGTCATAGATACCGGTAGGCTGCAACAACCGAATGCTGACAAAGAACAATGCCAGTGATACCAGAAGTACAAAAAAAACCGGCGGAAAAGACAAACCAAACAGCACCATGACCGGGAGTGAACCCATCCTCTTTTTCCTTATTTATTCTGCTGATCAATGCACTCTGTCGGCTAAAACAAAGAGCGATCCTCCGCAGGCATGACAACCCACAGACCCGGTGCGGAGTAAACCAACAATGGTGATTACAGGTGCCGACTTAATGAATATTCCCATCATTTCTTCAAGTTGCAGTTACGCTAAATTACTCGCCCTATCCTTGAGCCTAGCGCCTTTGGGGCCGCGGCAAGCCGCGTCCCTGCAACGCGAAATATATCGGGTATACTTAATGCGATGTTAAATCAGCGTTTAGTCTATCGAGATAACAACAGTCGGGAGGAAGTCTGTTAATACCGGCTCATCATTGTTAGACAATCCATATTATGGAGACTTATTATTGTCTTATCTACGTAGTGTGATCTAAATCACTTTTAAGCCAGGGTTAACAATGGAACGACTAAAAAGCATGTCGGTGTTCGCCAAGGTAGTGGAGTTCGGCTCTTTTACCGCCGCCGCCCGCCAGTTGGAAATGAGTGTTTCAGCCGTGAGCCAGGCAGTGACCAAACTGGAAGATGAGCTACAGATCAAACTATTGAATCGCAGCACGCGGAGTATCGGGCTGACGGAAGGAGGAAAGATTTACTATCATGGATGCCGCAAGATGCTGCACGAAGCGCGTGAAGTGCACGAACAACTTTATGCCTTTAACAACACCCCCATCGGTACACTGCGTATTGGCAGCTCTTCCACCATGGCACAAAATGTATTGGCCACGATGACGGCGGAAATGTTGAAAGAATATCCAGGGCTCTCCGTTAATTTGGTCACCGGTATTCCCGCTCCCGACCTGATTGCCGATGGTCTGGATATCGTCATTCGTGTCGGTGCCCTACAGGACTCGAGCCTGTTTTCCACTCGGCTGGGTACCATGCCGATGGTAGTTTGTGCCGCCAGAAGCTATCTGGCGCAACATGGTATACCGGAAAAACCTGCCGACATCGCTAACTTTTCCTGGTTGGAATACAGTGTGCGACCAGACAGCGAATTTGAGCTGATTGCGCCGGAAGGCATTACTACCCGGTTGGCGCCGCAGGGGCGTTTCGTCACCAATGACTCCCAAACCTTGATCCGCTGGCTGAAAACCGGCGCAGGTATCGCCTATACGCCTCTGATGTGGGTCCTTGACGATATTAAACGGGGGGACGTGGAAATTCTGTTTACCCGTTATCATTCCGATCCGCGTCCGGTATATGCACTGTATACACGCAAAGACAATCTGCCACTTAAGGTGCAGGTATGTATTAACTATCTGACGGAATACTTCAAGAAAGTCGCCCTGGTATATCAGGGCTATCGGCAGAAGAACCCGCTATCTGATCAACCAGCGAAATAACTGTTGGCATGCTCTGCCCAGTAAAAAAGCCGCGTTAAGCGGCTTTTAACATCTTTCTGTCATGGCGGTTAACGCCAATCAGGCCGTGCCGCCGACGGTCAGGCTATCCAGTTTCAGCGTCGGTTGTCCAACCCCGACTGGCAAGCTCTGCCCCTCTTTACCACACACGCCGACACCGTTATCCAGCGCCAAATCGTTACCGACCATAGAAACCTGCTGCATGGCCTCAATACCAGAGCCAATCAGCGTCGCACCTTTTACCGGTTTGGTAATACGGCCTTTTTCTATCAGATAAGCTTCTGAGGTAGAGAACACAAATTTGCCGGATGTGATATCCACCTGACCGCCGCCAAAGTTCGGTGCATACAGGCCATATTCCACACTGGAGATAATATCTTCCGCTGTGGATTTGCCCGCCAGCATGTACGTATTGGTCATCCGCGGCATTGGTAGATGAGCATAAGACTCACGACGCCCGTTACCGGTTGGCGTTACGCCCATCAACCGGGCATTCAGCTTGTCCTGCATATAACCTTTCAGTACACCGTTCTCAATCAGTACATTGTACTGGCCGGGAACACCTTCATCATCCATCGCTAATGAACCACGACGCCCATCCATCGTGCCATCATCCACGATCGTACAGAGTTCTGAAGCCACCAGATTCCCCATCTGACCGCTAAATACCGAAGTACCCCGACGGTTAAAGTCACCTTCCAGACCATGACCGACGGCCTCATGCAACAGCACACCCGGCCAGCCGGCACCCAGTACCACCGGCATTGACCCCGCTGGTGCCGCCACGGCGGAAAGATTAACCAACGCCATGCGCACCGCTTCTTTCGCCCAGGCTTCCACCCGGATCTCGCCATCCGTCTGTTGCCAGAAATAATCATACCCGGTACGGGCACCACCACCACTGGCACCGCGTTCACGCTTACCATTTTCCTCAACCAATACACTGACTGACAAACGCACCAGCGGGCGGACATCCGCCGCCAGCGTACCGTCCGTCGCCGCCACCAGCACTAACTCATACACACCGGTTAAACTGGCACTGACTTCTTGTACGCGTGGGTCCGCCGCACGAGCCGTTGCATCTGCCCGGTGCAACAAGGTAATCTTCTCTTCCCGTGTCAGACTGTCCAGCGGGTTCATGTCGGAATAAAGCCCGCGATGCGGCACATCGCCCAAGGTACGGACAGTGCCGGTACCCTGCTCTCGAACAATACTGCGAGCCGCCTGTGCGCTCTGTTGCAAGGCATTAAGAGTGATCTGGTCGGCATAGGCAAACCCAGTTTTCTCTCCGCTTACCGCGCGAATACCGACCCCTTGATCGATATGGTAAGACCCTTCTTTAATAATACGGTCCTCTAATACCCAGGATTCATGGTAACTCGACTGGAAATAGAGGTCGGCATAATCCAGACGACGTTCATTTAACGATGCCAGAATCGTGCTTAAATCGTGATAACTCAACTTGTTGGTTGTGAGTAATTGCTCACTGACAAACGTCAGACTCATAGGATGTCACTCTTATTGTCGATGTAATCGGATGAACATACCGCAGTTAGCGGACCGCTGCTTCAGCAGGCTTTGTTTTTTGCGGCTCGCGCAGTACTTCCTGAATCTTCGGCTGATCAAGGCTACCGGAAATCTGGTAACGAATCAGAGAAATTTTATTCCATAGTGGCGCCAACGCTTTACTGGCAGCAAAAACAGCAGCACCGATTAGCGGATTAACCGCAAAGGCGGTTGCAACGCCAACAGTTGCAGAAATTTCTGGCGCGACCACCGCCTCCATGGCAATTTGGTGTTTTACCAGATCGACATCGCCCTTCATGGCGATATCCGCTGCCAGACCATCCACCAGCAGATTGTCCGTATGCAGTACACCCTCTTTTATCCATGCAGTGCTATTAATGGAATCAAAGTAGAAACCTTCGCTGAACGTATCACGGAAATCAAACTGTAGCTTACGCAGCAACGCGTCAAAACTGACCAAACGTAATAACTGCCCCGCCTGACCGGTGCTCACATTGGTAATTTCCCCTTTGCCAATATGCGTTTTCAGGATCCCGCTCAAGCTGGGAATATCCGGTTCCCAGGGTGCGCCACGCCAGTACAGATCATAATCCACGCTGAATTCGCCAGCGCGCAAAGGCGTTTTCACACCGAACCAAGCGGTATTTTTTGTAAGACTGTCACCAGATAAACGACCTTTCACCGCCGTCCGCACACCTTCACTGCTTTCCTGCCAACTACCATTAATCGTCAAACGGGATTTACCCGTATCAATCACACCGTCACTAAGCAACAGTTTATTCCGTTCCGGCTGTAGTGCTCCCTGGATTCGGCCCATGTTCTGCCCAAGTATCCAACATTCCCGGCAGTTCACCTGGATGGCTGGCCAGTCTTCAAGTTTGATGGCTGGATCATTCAACGGGGACTTTTTCTCCGCCAGCGCTATCGGGTTGGTAGCGTCGTCGCTTTTCCATTGAGGATTATAATAAAGATAACGAATATCGCTCTGCCACGCGCCGCGATTGGGAATATCTATTTTGCCGTCAATTTCCTGCCCTTTTATCCCGACTTCCTCACTACTAATTCGGTTTTCTTTGGTAAGTACCAGATCGTGCCACCTCTGACCAAGGATGTTCAATTCCGGGGTTTTCAGAATCACTAATGCCGGCCAATGGAAATTGCTGCTATTACTGGTGCCACTGAGCGATGCATGAATGGCAGGCAACAATCTCAACCAACTCTCACCATCCAGCGCTGGTACATCCAGCATCAGTGACGCCTCTTTCGGTAACCGTGGAACGACTTTAGCGTTACTCAGCCAGGCTCCCCGCATCAGTGTCAGCGCACTGTCATGCAACTGCCATTGACTGATAAAGCGTTGCGCCTTACCTAGGCTACCGTTGAACATAAACCCGCTGACATCACCTTTGGCCGTGACATGAAGCGGTAGAGCCGTTCCAGCAGTCTTATTCAGAGGTGGTGGTAAGTGACTACTTACTCCATTAAGATTCGCATTTAAATCAACATCATAACTAGCCTCACCCTTGTAAGGCAGGCTAACAGCTACCGTACTTTGCCAATGGGCACTACCTGCCAACGCTGACACCAACGGCGTGGGCATCCCCGATAAACGGGAAGCCTGCCAGTCACCTTGCAAACCCACGTTAATCTGAAAAGCCTTTGCCTGCTCCTCAGTAGTGAAATTCACTGATATAGGTTGTCCCAGCCAGTTGGCCTGCAAATTATTACTGTCAAGAGCACCGTTGTTATAGTGGAACCGTCCGGTCAAATTCTCCAATGTGGTATCTAATGGCTTAATCAATAACGTATTGTCATTCAATACCACATCACCACTAGCCTGAACATCTCCAACATCTAACGGAATATCCAGATGTAGAGAACCATTAACCATACCGCCAATCTGTAGTTCGTCCAGTGCCGAACCCAATGAGGACTTCAGCGGCGTCTGGTTGAAGTAATGCCTCACTTCTTCCCCTGGCCCATGAAGATCGCCATTAATCAATAATTGCTCTTTAGCGTAATCGGGAATAATAGCGCTTATATTCTTCCCTTCTACCTTGCCCAACCAGGCATGCGGCGCGGACATCCATAGGCCATTATTGAGAAAGTTCAGCGTAATATCCTGCTCGGTAAGTGCAGGCCAGCCCGGTTGAAATTCAAAGATGGCGTTTTTTACCGGAACCCAGACCTGGAACTGTCCTTCATGATGTTCAAATGGGAAATCCTGGGGATTACCAGCAAAAATCAGCGTACCGTTATCCACCCGCCCAGCTTTCAGAGCACTGCTCAAATAATCCACCAGCGATTTCCCCATAAAGGGTTCGGGATAATAACGCCAGGCGTCGGCAGCGTCGGTCAGGCGCAACCCAGACAGAATATCCAGACGAGGTTTACCCTTTGCTGGATGACGATAGTGAAAATCGCCGTTAGCCCATAGTGATTTAGCCCGCACATCCAGCGCTTGGGCCCACAGCTCCCAGCCCTGATCATCATCGCGCCAGTTGATGGTGCCACTAGCCTGATCAATTTCCAGCGGAGCGCGGAACATATTGGGATAAGGAAGTACACTTTGTTTAAGTGATAGCCCCACTTGCCCACGCGCAACGCTACCGCTGGCTGAACCGGAGAAATGATTCACGCCGGGGATCAATTGCCAGTTCTGCCAGCTAACATCCTGCCATTTCACCTGAAAACGGGTTTTTTCCGGTTGCAGCAGCGGAATATCCAACGCCAACGCGGTCAACCGACCCTTTGGCTGTAATGCCAGCCAACGTTGTTCCAGCGTTGGTGTGGCGGTTGCGAGCAGTGGCAAAAGAGGCGAAAACCGTTCCAGATCAAGATTGCTGGCCCGGATACGCAGTTCCGACTGATGATCAGGCCCCAGCGTAGCATCGCTCTTCGGTAACCACAGCGCGGAAAGTCTCCCCTTCGGCCAAAGCATCCCATCAGTGGACATCGTCAAGACAGGGACTTCAACCTGCCAACCGTTTTCACGGCGACTGGCATGTACCGTCATATTATCGATACTCAGGCGATGAGCATTTTCCCCTTCTCGCCAACTGGCTGTCCCTTTATTCAGAAGTAGATCTCCAGAATAAATACTCCCTTCCCGCACATTCAACCAGGCTGCCAGGCTGAAATCCGCGCTTTCCAGACCAGTATTACTGCGTATCCAGCGACCAAGCCAAGGTTTCATATCAATATTGTCGGCTTGCAGATAAACTGTACCGTTATCCAACCACCCTTGATTGTCACGCAGATCCATACGCATCTGCACCACGCCATGCTGCCCATTAAAGCTCGAGAGGCTGATTAACCCCTCTGCGCGGTGACGGTTGTTACGATTGAGCCAGGTCAATTGAGGAATGCTCAGTTCAGCATGTGTACCTGAAGGCGTCAGGAACGTGATATGGCTATCGCGCAAATCGAAGTGGTCGAACTGACGAAGGAAAAGATCGCTTAGTCTGCCTGGCTCCAACAGATTGCCCTGATGTTGAGTATTCAGTGGTGTTTTCACATCAAGATGCATGTGATAAAAGGTGAGATCACGAAACTGCCAGCGCAAATGCAACAAGGACTGCCAGACATCCAGTGCCAATGTGATGCGCTCTGACTGCCAGTCAGCATCCGGGCCGTTGGCACTGAAATTCTGAATTTCAAGCGTCGGCCCGAAGGTCTCCCAACTGCCCCGCAACGCCCCTACTTCCAATGGAATACCCGTGACAGACTGCGCCCATGCCACCACCTGTGGTCGGAAATAATCTAACTGTGGCAGTACTACTCTCAGGCCGCTGACGACCAGTGCACACAACACAATTAAAGTAGCACCCGTGGCTAATAATATTCCGGGCAGTCGCCTCACGCATCTCTCCTTGTTTTTCGTCGCGGATAACGCACGAAAACCATATAGTCCAGGCTCCGGCCGTCGTGATGATGACCGCGCAGAAGCCATTTCCTCCCACGGACTGACATCCACAGGATAATTCAGTCAGTGTCACATCATGACAACATCAAACTGTTCCTGACTATACAAGGGTTCAATCTGCACTTTGACCTGTTTGCCCACGAAAATTTCCACTTCTGCCAAAGCATGAGATTCTTCGCTTTTCAGTGCATCACAAACCAAGGGTGAGGCATACACCAGGAAGCGGTCAGAGTCATAGGCATGATGGACACGAACAATTTCACGCATGATTTCATAGCAGACGGTTTCCACCGTTTTCACTCTGCCCCGACCATGGCAGGTGGGACATTCATTACACAATACATGCTCTATACTTTCACGGGTACGTTTGCGCGTCATCTCTACTAATCCTAGTTGAGAGAAACCACTAATACTGGTTTTCACCCGATCTTTACTCAATGCCAGCTCTAATGAATTTAGTACGCGCCGGCGGTGATCCTCATTATTCATGTCAATGAAATCAATAATGATAATCCCACCAAGGTTACGCAACCGTAGCTGGCGGGCAATGGCCTGGGTTGCTTCTATATTGGTATTGAAAATGGTTTCATCCAGATTGCGATGGCCCACAAACGCGCCGGTATTAATATCAATAGTGGTCATTGCTTCCGTTTGGTCAATAATCAGATAACCACCTGACTTCAACTCTACTTTCCGATCCAGCGCTCGCTGAATTTCGTTCTCCACATCATAGAGGTCAAAGATAGGTTGTTTACCGACGTAATGCTCCAGCTTGCTGGTCATTTCCGGAATATACTCTGCGGTGAACACCAGTAGAGAATCATAGGTCAACCGGGAATCGACGCGAATACGATCCAGCGCAGCACCGGCAAAATCACGCAGAATACGCTGTGCCAGAGCCAGTTCGCCATAGAGTCTGTACTTGGTCTGGTTGCGTTTTTTACGCTCCATCACCTTGCTCCACAAACGCTTAAGGAACGCGGCATCCTGCATCAATTCCTCTTCACCAACGCCTTCCGCTGCGGTGCGAATAATAAACCCGCCCTGCTCATCACAATATTCTGCTACTGTTTTTTTCAGACGCTCACGCTCTGTTTCACTTTCAATTCGCTGTGAAACACCCACATGGGAGGCTCCCGGCATAAAAACCAGATAGCGTGAAGGTAGCGTAATATCCGTCGTTAAACGGGCTCCTTTGGTACCCAGCGGATCCTTGACCACCTGCACCATCAGATCCTGTCCCTGACGTACCAACTCAGCGATATCCCGGACATGGAAATTTTTCTGTTCATCCCCGGCGACACACTCTGTGTGGGGCATAATATCGGAAGCATGGAGAAACGCCGCTTTATCCAGACCAATATCCACAAAAGCAGCCTGCATGCCTGGCAATACACGGCTCACACGCCCTTTATAAATATTGCCGACAATATCGCGCTTGGCTTCCCGTTCAATATGAATTTCCTGCAGAATGCCGCCGTCAATGTAAGCCACTCGCATTTCTGAAGGTGTAATGTTTACCAACAACTCAGCGGTCATGGGTTCCTCTTACTTTACGCAATGCAGAAAAATGATTAAACAATTCAATAGTTTCTACCAATGGCAATCCTACCACGGAGTGGTAGCTCCCGACGATCGATCTGACAAAGCACCCACCTTTCCCCTGGATGCCATAAGCGCCTGCTTTATCCATGGGTTCACCACTGGCAACATAGTGTGCAATATCCTGATCAGATAGTTCACGAAACACAACATCGACGATAACGCACTGGCTTACGATTGCTTGCCGGTCGGCCAGCGCCAGCGCTGTCATCACCTGATGGTGCCGACCAGAGAGTGCCGCCAGCATGTCTGACGCCTGCGCTTCATCACGCGGTTTTTCCAGTATCTGACCATCCAGCACCACAATGGTATCGGCACCCAGCACCGGCAAATCCAGCGGTGCTACAGCAACGCCTGCAATGGCTTTTTCCCGCGCCAGACGGTTAACATAACTTTCTGCTGTTTCGTTGGGCTGCCGCTGCTCAACAACATCAATGGAAAGTGTTGCAAATGGGATATCCAACATCCCAAGCAGTTCTCGGCGGCGGGGTGACGACGAAGCCAAATACAGTTCGACCATTAAGTTGCCTCACTGCACCGCAAAGTGACGGCGGATTTTCCGCATCAGCAAGAACAACCACGGCCAGAGCACACCGTCCACCACACTATTCCAGAAAATTTCTGGACGAAAAGAGACATTGATCACCAGAAATTCGGCCCAGAACACCAACAGATCTAGCACAAATGACAACAGCATGACGATTAACGCTTGCTGCCACAGAGCCATATTGCGAAACAGTTGGAATTTAAACGCCACCAGATAAGCAATAATGCTCATCCCCAACGCCCGAACGCCCAGCGTGGACCCTAAAATCAGATCCATAATTATCCCCAAAACAAATCCCGTCCCCACATTTACCCGGTGCGGCAACGCCATGACCCAGTAAATAAGGATCAACATCAACCAGGAAGGGCGATAAATATAGATTTCATTCGGCCAAGGCATAATCTGCAACACCATCGCCACTAGAAACGAGGTCCAGATAATCCAGTATCCATGCCGGCGATAGAGATTCATGGATGTTCTCCCGATGAATTCCCTTTCGCTGGGGTATTGTTAGTGGGTGGCGTGGGTGGCGCAGGTGGCCCCATCTCACTGGGTGGGGACAAAACATGTGGCATCATCTGCATTAGACGTTCGTTCGCAATACGGTGCACTTCCTGTGGAGTCATCACGGTCTTGGTACTATTCCTGCCGCCCCACAACAACAACAGATAGCGTAAACGCTGTAATTCTGCAGTAGGGTGCGCCTGAATAATGGTATAAGCGCGCTGCGTATCCACCTTGACCGAAGAGACCACCGCGACTGGGTAACCTTCGGGGAAACGCCCCCCCAACCCAGACGTTACCAGCACATCACCAACACGAATATCAGTATTATTGGGCAGATGTTCCAGTTGTAAATCATCGGTGCAGCCATTACCCGCCGCAATCACCCGGATGTCATTACGCAACACCTGAATCGGCAAAGCATGGGAAGCATCACAGATTAACAGCACACGACTGGTTAACTGACCAACCGCAACGACCTGTCCCACGACACCTTTATCACTGATTACCGGTTGACCTTCATAAACCCCATTAACCGCGCCTTTATCGATAACCACCTGATCGCTGTATGGGTCTGTACCGGAAGAAATAACCTGCGTCACCATTTTCTGCTCATCCTGACGCAACGGCGACCCCAGCAGTTCACGCAGACGGGCGTTCTCCTGCTTGAGTTGACCCAATAAAAGCAGATCGCTGTTTTTCAGCAATAATTCCTGACGTAACGCAGTGTTTTCCAGTTGGTACTGTTTCCGGGTAGTTAAGGTTGCAGACACGTTGTCCAGCACTTCACGTGGCCCATTCGCCAGAAAATAGAAAGGACTAATGGCCGTATCCATGTACGTTCTGATTTTTACAAACATCCCCAACTGACTGTCAGCAATAATGATCGCAATGGCAGTAACGACAGCAAGAAAAAGTCGCAGTTGCAGGGAAGGGCCCCGGCTAAAAATCGGCTTCATAAAATTGCATATTCCTCGACAATAAAAAGGGGGCTACCACGTGGGATGAAAAAAAGACTTCATCCATACGGTCCCCCCTCTTTTTTCTGGCCGAATTATTCTTCGCTAAACAAATCGCCGCCATGCATGTCGATCATTTCCAACGCTTTACCACCACCACGCGCCACGCAGGTCAGAGGATCTTCAGCCACTACCACCGGAATGCCGGTTTCTTCCATCAGTAACCGATCCAGATTACGCAGCAGCGCGCCGCCACCGGTCAGCACCATACCGCGCTCTGAAATGTCAGATGCCAGTTCCGGCGGGCATTGCTCCAACGCCACCATCACGGCACTCACGATCCCTGTCAACGGTTCCTGCAAGGCTTCCAGAATCTCATTGGAATTCAGTGTGAACCCTCGAGGTACACCTTCGGCCAGGTTACGACCACGAACTTCAATTTCAAGGACTTCATCACCTGGATAGGCAGAACCGATTTCATGTTTGATACGTTCGGCAGTGGCTTCACCGATCAATGAACCATAATTACGACGGACATAATTAATGATAGCTTCATCGAAACGGTCACCACCAATACGGACTGACGAGGAGTAGACCACGCCGTTGAGCGAAATAACGGCGACTTCTGTTGTACCACCACCGATATCCACCACCATAGAACCGGTGGCTTCAGAAACCGGTAAACCCGCACCAATAGCGGCCGCCATCGGCTCTTCAATCAGAAAAACCTCACGGGCGCCAGCGCCTTGAGCGGACTCGCGGATAGCACGACGCTCCACCTGTGTCGCACCCACTGGCACACACACAAGAACGCGGGGACTCGGGCGCATAAAGCTGTTGCTATGCACCTGTTTAATAAAGTGTTGAAGCATCTTTTCGGTCACAAAAAAGTCGGCAATGACGCCGTCTTTCATCGGCCGGATAGCAGCGATATTGCCTGGAGTACGGCCTAACATCTGTTTAGCCTCATGCCCAACGGCGGCCACACTTTTTGGAGAGCCGGCACGATCCTGACGAATAGCCACTACAGAAGGCTCATTCAGTACAATGCCCTGTCCTTTTACATAAATAAGGGTATTGGCGGTACCCAAGTCGATGGACAAGTCGTTAGAAAACATGCCACGAAATTTCTTAAACATAACTAAGGGATAATCCTGCAAGCTGGGGGCGGAAATGAAATCCGCCTACTTTACCAACCACACGCAGCAGCGACAAGGCTCGAACACGCTCTGCTACGGTGAAAAAGTGTATATTGCACAAACTGCCATGATCCGGGAAACCCACAGTATGGCATTTCTTCAAATGGCGGAAGGCATTATTACGCACTTCCCCTAAAAACTGCGCTAACAACAGACATAAAACCTAACATTTTAGTGATTCACTACTCACATAAAGCAGATACCACTCACATCAAAGCAGACGTTATTCTACGCCAATTCGCACAGGACTTTTACATTAAACATAAGCACGAGATGAATATTTTTTCAGCGCGTTACCGACCGGCTCAGATGAAGCAAAAAAATCTCCCTGCCCACCACAAACACCTTTATCCAGCAACGTTTGCCACTCCGATTTGGTTCGAACGCCAACGGCAAAAACTTTGACGTGAGTACCTTTACAAGCCTCGGTCAAGCTCTGAACAAACAGCTGGTTCTCCAGTCTTTTTTCCAGGCTGCGCACCAATCCCGGGTGCAATTTGATAATTTCAATCTGTAGCGATTTAATGTACGTCGTGCTAACCAGCGTCAAACCGGCCTGCGTGACCGCCAACCGACACCCCAATCCGGAAATCAGACTGAGTATCGGACGTAAACGGCCGATATATTGACACACATCTGCCTCTGCAAGTTCAAAGAAAATACGTTGCCGTTGCTTTTTCGGACATTGTAGCAACGTTTCCCGCAGCCAATGTAAAAATGGACGCTGTAAAAGTGAGTCCACTGTGATGGGTAGCGCCAGCACAGCCTCCGGCCAGCTTACGGTCAGTGCAATGCTGCGGGTTATCAGTTGACGATCATAACTGGCGGTTAAGCCCAGTTGTCGTACCAACGGCATATATTCCGCCGCCAACAGCTCTTGCGAACCATCATAAATACGGCTGATTAATTCTCGATGATGCACTTCGCCTTCCCGCGTGATAGCCGGTTTTTGATATAATCGCGGCCCGCCACGCGACAACGTGTGCTCCAGTAGCGTGCGCCACTTGACGCTCCCCCGGCCTTTATCTGGAACCTGGCGGTCATACACACACCAGCCATTCCCTCCTTGTAATACCGCATTACGGGTAGCATCTTCTGCACTCTCCATGACCTGTTCGGCACTCTGGCCGCTATGATAGGCACAGATGCCGATATGCAGAATGTCTGCTCTCTCAATCAACGGCGTCACCGGCAGGATATCAATTGCTTTCACCAGTTGGGCCGCAATCGTATCCGCTTCTTTTAACGTCCGATGTGGTAGCAGTACGGCAAAATCGCTGTGATAATAGCGCGCTAGCAAGGCCGAAGGATAACGCAGTACAAATGTTGAAAGCAGGTTAATCAATGTATAGCGATATTCTTCAATGACACCACCGTAGCCATGTGTCTCCTCCAGAGTTTCGAAATCTGGCAGACGAATCATCATCACCACGCCATGCGTGCCCACATCTTCTGCATCTTCCAGCTGAGTGGTGAGCTGACTGTCAAAAAAGAGCCGATTATTGAGCCCGGTTTCCGCATCCTGCGCCGCAAAAGCGCGAATCAATGTATCCACCCGTCCACGCTCCTCCCGCGCTTCCACCAAATCCGCCAGGAGTTGATCCAACGCCCCGCTAGCATTTACTGGCCATTCATGCACAGAACCATGCATGACAGTTTCACGCTCACCGTACAGGATAAGTTTGGCCCGTGTTTCCAACTGTTCCTGACCTGCCGTTTGCCTGCGAAGCCAGCGAATAGAGAAAAATACCGCCGTCGCTATGATGGCGATAGCCAATAGAACAGAAAGCATCGGCATCAAATAACGAGGTATACCAATCAGCGGATCGATATACGTGACGCTCACCGACATATCAATATGATGCAACAACGGCAGTTGAACATAGCGATAAATAAATGCCGGCCCGCCACTATCATTAACCTGTGTTTCCGGCAATCGCTGAAAATAAATACGCTTATGCCCGTCGCGTATTTCCAGCTCAACAATCCCAGCAGTTTTCATTACTGCCGGGAGCCAAAACTGGATGTTATCAGGAGATTGCACGAGTAAAGCCTGGTCAATACTGGCCGCGAGAGTACGTAATTGGTACTCCATTCGCTGGTGGCTGTAATTGATAAAACTAAAAACACCACTCGACAACATTAAAAAAATAGCCAATGTTGTTAGCAATGTTATCAGCATGGAAATTTTTGCAGTAAATCCCATCCCTGCGTTTTAACCCCCGCTTTTCGAATATTTCAATAATGCTTAATTATGTACTCTATCTGTATTCTTTGCGGCTTATCAGTTCTAATATTACCTGTTACAAATATAGTCATTAAATTATTTCGCTCTAATTTTTGTCTCTCTGATGGAGGATTTTCATGCAGGCCTTGGTTCTCGAACAACAAAATGGGCGTCTCCTGTCCAATATTCAGGATATCAGCCAGGAACAACTCCCTGACGGTAACGTAACGGTAGATGTGGAATGGTCTGGAATTAACTATAAGGACGCGCTGGCTATTACCGGCAAAGGGAAAGTCATTCGCCAATTTCCGATGGTCCCCGGCATCGATTTCGCCGGGACAGTGAGCCAGAGTGAAACGCCGGATATTATAGTAGGCCAGCCCGTCATTCTGACAGGCTGGGGTGTGGGTGAAAACCATTGGGGCGGTCTGGCAGAACAAGCCCGGGTGAAAGGAGACTGGCTGGTCACGCTGCCAGAAGGATTAACATCTCGTCAGGCAATGATTATCGGTACCGCTGGCTTGACGGCAATGCTTTGCATCATGGCATTAGAAGATGGCGGTATTACACCAGAATGTGGAGAGGTCGTGGTAACCGGCGCCAGCGGTGGTGTAGGCAGTACCGCGGTGGCGTTACTGGCCGCTCTGGGTTACCAGGTTACAGCGATCAGCGGCCGCGCCGATAATACCGACTATCTGCACCGATTAGGAGCGAAACAGGTGCTGGATCGCAACGAATTTACTGGTGATGCCCGTCCGCTGGAAAAACAGCGCTGGGCGGGGGCGATTGATACGGTTGGGAATAAAGTTCTGGCCACCCTTCTGGCACAAATGGATTATAACGCTACCATTGCCGCCTGTGGTCTGGCTGGCGGTATAGCCTTGCCCACCACGGTGATGCCTTTTATTTTGCGTAACGTCCGTCTACAAGGCGTGGATTCTGTCATGGCTCCGCTACCTCGTCGTCAGCAAGCCTGGCAACGATTGGCCACGCTGTTACCAGCCTCATTTTATGAACAGGTTACGCAGGAAATCACATTAGAACAGGTATCAGAAACCGCATCCGCCTTGTTGGAGAACCGGGTTACCGGCCGAATAGTGGTCCGGATAGGAAAACCGTGATCACTCATGATGACCGTTGACCGCTTTTAGCTAGATTTTTGCTAATATCAGGCTGGTTAATCCAGCTTGATATGTCATTCACAGCAGATAATAACAACGCCAAACCCACCGTAATATCCAGTAAAAAAGATGATTTTCCCTACCGCACTTTTTCCCGCATACTTGAATGAATAATAAGCTGAATTACCCTGCATTAAATGAAAAAACCGGGAGTTCGCCATGCATAAACATCGCAAATTAACAGAAGCCGACGTTACCCCTGAGTCACTTTTTCTCCAGCGTCGTACCGTACTGAAAGCCCTTGGTATTACTGCCGCGACACTAAGCCTTCCACTCAGTGCCAAAGCCGATCTGTTGTCCTGGTTTAAAGGTAAAGATCAACCACCAGCACCACCCAGGAAACCATTGTCATTCAGCCAACCAGCCAAATGGCATCCTCAATTGACACTTACGCCAGAAGATAAGGTCACCGGCTATAATAACTTTTATGAATTTGGCATGGATAAAGCAGACCCGGTCGCCAAGGCTGGCGGATTAAAAACCGAAGGCTGGAAAGTACAGATTGATGGTGAAGTCGCAAAACCGATAACACTAGATGTTGACGACATCCTTCGGCGTTTTGCTTTGGAGGAACGGATTTACCGCTTCCGCTGCGTTGAGGCCTGGTCGATGGTCATCCCTTGGGTCGGTTTTGAACTGTCAAAGTTGATTAAGCTTGCAGAACCGACCAGCAGCGCCCGCTATGTCGCCTTCCAGACACTATATGATCCCGATCAAATGCCCGGACAGAAAGATCGTTTCGTCGGTGGTGGACTGGATTATCCGTATGTGGAAGGGTTACGGCTGGATGAAGCTATGCATCCACTGACGCTACTGTCCGTCGGTGTTTATGGTAAAACACTCCCGCCACAAAACGGAGCACCAATACGATTGGTTACCCCGTGGAAATATGGCTTTAAAAACATTAAATCCATTGTGCACATCCGCTTAACGAAGGAACAGCCACCCAATACCTGGAATCTGGCTGCACCGAATGAATATGGTTTTTACGCCAATGTGAACCCGCATGTCGACCATCCACGCTGGTCACAGGCAACCGAGCGAGTTATTGGATCAGGCGGACTACTGGATGTACAGCGGCAACCTACCCTGTTATTTAACGGCTACGCTGACCAGGTGGCATCTTTATATCAGGGGCTAGATCTCCGGAGAAACTTTTAAATGCGCTTAACCGCAAAGCAGATTCGCTTATTAAAAGTTGTACTTCATCTGGCAGCGTTTTTGCCGCTCATATGGCTGATTATCGCTGTCAATCAAGGCGCGTTCAGCGCTGATCCGGCAAAAGATATCCAGCATTTTACGGGTAGGATGGCGCTGAAACTATTACTGGCTACGCTGGTGGTGACCCCACTGGCCCGTTACGCCAAACAACCGTTACTGATACGCTGCCGTCGCTTACTAGGATTATGGTGTTTTGCCTGGGCAACATTCCATTTACTCAGTTACGCTTTATTCGAATTGGGAATAACTCATCTGAATTTACTGGGAAATGAGATTATTTCGCGACCTTATCTTACCTTGGGCATGGTGAGTTGGCTGGTGCTGTTTGCATTAACGTTGACCTCCACTCAATCATCACAGAGAAAACTGGGATCGCGCTGGCAAAAATTGCACAACTTCATTTATTTGGTCGCCATCCTGGCACCAATTCACTATCTTTGGTCAGTAAAATCTCTGTCACCGCAGCCAATAATTTATGCCTTCATTGCGGTCATTTTATTGCTTTTTCGCTACAAAAAGCTCCAGAAATGGGGGCGTTAATCATACATAATGCACCAATTTCCAAACTGATATCCCCGCATCCTGCTGAGCCGTTGTGTGGTAACAGGTCTGATATCTCCGCAGATAAGACCAGTATTTAGCTGCCAATTGCTACGATATGGCTATAATGTCCACCTTTACTTCGTTAAACCTAACCTTTTACTTCACCAAAGGGTGACAAACGGATAGCTTCGCGTTATTTTGTGCGACACTGAGATAATCGCGGGAGATAGCAGCACAATGGCAGACAAGTTCCACATTTTGCTTTTGAACGGTCCAAACCTGAACCTGCTGGGCACCCGCGAGCCAGATAAGTACGGGCATACAACGTTAGCGGAAATCGTTAACCAACTAGGAAAGGAAGCACTGGCACTGGACGCTCAACTTTCTCATCTGCAATCCAATGCAGAACATGAGTTGATTGACCGTATTCATCAGGCCAGAGGGAAAACGGATTTCATTCTGATCAACCCGGCAGCCTTTACTCACACCAGTGTAGCGCTGCGGGATGCATTGTTAGCGGTAGCTATCCCGTTTATTGAAATTCATCTGACCAACGTGCATGCATGTGAATCTTTCCGCCATCACTCCTACCTTTCTGATATTGCTGTAGGCGTGATATGTGGTCTTGGGGCAGATGGTTATAGCTATGCTTTACAGACAGCGGTAAAACGCTTGTCAACCTCCAATTAACAAGAGTACGGAACCACATTCATGGATATTCGTAAAATCAAAAAACTGATCGAACTGGTTGAAGAATCTGGCATCTCCGAGCTGGAAATTTCCGAAGGTGAAGAGTCAGTGCGCATCAGTCGTATCCCAGCAACATCCAGCTTCCCGGTAATGCAACAGGCATATGCTCCCATGCTGCAACAGCAGCCAGCCGCCATTGCAGCACCTGCGCTCGAAGCGGCCGCCGCGGCTCCCGCTACGATTGCCGGACACATCGTACGCTCACCGATGGTAGGTACCTTCTACCGTACACCAAGCCCAGATGCCAAACCGTTTGTAGAAATTGGCCAGCAAGTGAATGTCGGTGACACACTGTGCATCGTTGAAGCCATGAAAATGATGAATCCCATCGAAGCTGATAAAGCAGGTGTGGTGAAAGCCATCCTGATCGATAACGGCCAACCGGTTGAATTTGACGAGCCACTGGTTGTCATCGAATAACGAGGCTTACCATGCTAGATAAAATCGTTATCGCTAACCGCGGAGAGATCGCGTTGCGTATCTTACGCGCCTGTAAAGAGTTGGGCATCAAAACTGTTGCCGTTCACTCCACCGCGGATCGCGACTTGAAACATGTATTACTGGCGGACGAAAGCGTATGTATCGGCCCCGCTCCGTCCAATAAAAGTTACCTGAATATCCCGGCGATCATTTCTGCGGCCGAGATTACCGGCGCGGTGGCAATCCACCCCGGTTATGGATTTTTATCGGAAAATGCCAATTTTGCCGAACAAGTTGAACGTTCTGGTTTTATTTTCATCGGCCCACGCGCTGATACCATCCGTCTGATGGGGGATAAGGTTTCAGCGATCAGTGCCATGAAGAAAGCAGGCGTACCTTGTGTGCCCGGCTCTGACGGCCCGCTGGGTGACGATATGGATAAAAACCGTGCGGTGGCAAAACGCATTGGCTATCCAGTCATCATCAAAGCCTCTGGCGGCGGTGGCGGCCGTGGGATGCGCGTGGTTCGCAGCGACAAAGACCTGGCTCAGTCCATATCCATGACTCGTGCCGAAGCAAAAGCGGCGTTCAACAACGATATAGTTTATATGGAGAAATATCTGGAAAACCCACGACACGTGGAAATTCAGGTATTGGCTGATGGTCAGGGTAGCGCCATCTATCTGGCAGAACGTGATTGCTCCATGCAGCGCCGTCACCAGAAAGTGGTGGAAGAAGCACCGGCACCAGGCATCACCAATGACTTGCGCCGTTACATTGGCGAACGCTGCTCCAAAGCCTGTGTCGATATCAACTACCGTGGTGCAGGTACATTTGAGTTCCTGTATGAAAACGGTGAGTTCTACTTTATCGAAATGAACACCCGTATTCAGGTAGAACATCCGGTAACTGAAATGATTACCGGCGTAGACCTGATCAAAGAGCAGTTACGTATTGCCGCAGGTCAACCCCTCTCTATCAAGCAAGAAGAAGTAACCGTGCGCGGTCATGCGATAGAATGCCGTATCAACGCCGAAGACCCGATAACGTTCCTGCCAAGTCCTGGGCAAATCACTCGTTTTCATGCGCCGGGTGGCTTTGGGGTACGTTGGGAATCGCACATTTATGCCGGTTATACCGTACCGCCGTATTACGATTCCATGATTGGCAAACTGATCACTTACGGTGAGAATCGCGATGTGGCGCTGGCTCGTATGCGTAACGCACTGGCTGAACTGATCATTGATGGCATTAAAACCAACATCGACCTACAGATGAAAATCATGAGTGACGAAAACTTCCAGCATGGTGGTACCAACATCCACTATCTGGAGAAAAAACTCGGCCTGCAATGATTTTTTGTCTCGAGTAATCAAAACGGCCTCTAACATCGGGGTAATAGTCGTTCATGCTGGCGAAAGCCAGGATCCCTGGACAATTAATACCTTAATTCAAAATGGGTTCTCGTATCTGCGAGAGCCCATTTTAATATCGATAACATTTTGTCGATCATCAAAAAACGATGAAATGAACACTCACTGAAACCAGCCTTTTTATTTTTAGTGCTAGGCAATTGGCCCACATACCGTAAAATCCTCTGTTTTGTGACATCTATACTGCCTACTGGCTTTGGGGAAAAAATGGATAAACGTTTTCTTCAGGCACACCGGGAAGCCCGCTGGGCGCTGGGCCTAACGCTGGCATATTTGCTCGCCTGGATTTTAACTGCCTATCTGCCTGATAACGCCCCTGGGATCACCGGATTACCCCACTGGTTTGAGCTGGCTTGTCTGTGGTTACCTCTCCTTTTTATCGTATTGTGCTGGTTAATGGTTCACTTTGTCTTTCGTGATATAGCATTGGAGGATCATGATGCAGAGTGAAGTTATCCTGCCGCTGATCACTTATTTACTGTTGGTTTTTGGTTTGTCGGTTTACGCCTACCGCCGTCGCCAGCAAGGCAGTTTCCTGACCGAATATTTTCTCGGCAACCGATCCATGGGCGGTTTCGTGCTGGCCATGACATTGACGGCCACTTATGTCAGTGCCAGTTCTTTTATAGGTGGTCCCGGCGCTGCCTATAAATACGGGCTGGGTTGGGTGCTGCTGTCGATGATCCAATTGCCTGCGATATGGCTGTCATTAGGCATTCTGGGCAAGAAATTCGCTATTCTGGCCCGGCGCTATAATGCGGTTACTCTCAACGACATGTTGTATGCCCGCTATCAGAGCCGATTGCTGGTGTGGATAGCCAGCTTAAGTCTGCTGGTGGCGTTCATCGGTGCCATGACGGTACAGTTTATCGGTGGAGCACGTTTGCTGGAAACGGCTGCCGGGATCCCTTACGACACCGGGTTGTTGATTTTCGGCATCACGATTGCCCTCTACACCGCCTTTGGCGGATTTCGCGCCAGTGTACTAAATGATGCGATGCAAGGGTTGGTAATGCTTGTGGGTACTTTCCTGCTGCTCGCGGCAGTGATTAAAGCCGCCGGAGGACTTGGCCAGGCAGTTGAAACACTCCGGCATATCAATCCAGAACTGGTTACACCTCAAGGGGTGAATCATATTCTGACGCCAACATTCATGACGTCCTTCTGGGTACTGGTCTGCTTCGGTATTGTTGGCCTTCCTCATACTGCCGTGCGTTGTATTTCCTATAAGGATAGTAAAGCGGTACACCGTGGTATTGTGCTAGGCACGATTATTGTCGCCATACTGATGCTGGGCATGCATCTGGCTGGCGTGTTGGGCCGGGCAATTCTGCCGGACCTGAAAATTCCGGATCAAGTCATCCCAACACTGATGATTACCATATTACCCCCGTTTGCGGCCGGGATTTTTCTGGCCGCACCAATGGCGGCAATCATGTCCACCATCAACGCACAGCTTTTGCAATCCTCCGCGACAATCATCAAAGATCTTTATCTGGGCCTGTACCCGCATCAACTCAGCAACGAACGGTTACTCAAGCGGATATCCAGTCTGGTGACGGCAGTTCTTGGCCTGCTGCTGCTGCTGGCGGCCTGGCATCCACCAGAGATGATTATCTGGCTGAACCTGCTGGCTTTCGGTGGGCTGGAAGCCGTATTCCTGTGGCCGCTGGTACTGGGTTTATACTGGGAACGAGCCAACTCAGCTGGCGCACTGAGCTCCATGATATGCGGTGCAAGCTGCTACACCTTGCTTGCCAGCCTTGGCATTCAGTTGGCAGGATTCCACCCTATCGTGCCTGCGCTACTGCTAAGCCTGGTGGCATTTCTTATTGGTAACCGGTTTGGGCATGACCATACAGCGCCGGTTATTGCTTCATCATCACTTTAAGGTTATAGAGGCTGCTATGCCGTGGATTCAACTGAAAATTAATACCTCCGGTGCACATGCGGAGCAACTTGGCGATGCATTGGTAGAAAGCGGTGCCGTCTCCGTTACATTCCAGGATACACACGATACCCCCGTGTTCGAACCACTACCGGGCGAAACCCGCCTGTGGGGCGATACTGACGTTACCGGTTTGTATGATGCCGAAACCGATATGAGCGAAGTTATCACTATCCTGGAACAGGAACCGCTGCTGGGTACGGGATTTCAACATAAAATCGAGCAACTGGAAGACAAGGATTGGGAGCGCGAGTGGATGGATAATTTCCACCCGATGCAGTTCGGCAAACGGCTGTGGATTTGCCCCAGTTGGCGGGAAATTCCCGATCCTACCGCCGTTAACGTGATGCTCGATCCCGGGTTGGCATTTGGTACGGGAACGCATCCCACCACGTCACTATGTCTGCAATGGCTAGACGGGTTAGATTTGCAGGGCAAGACTGTTATCGATTTCGGCTGTGGTTCCGGCATCCTGGCTATCGCTGCGCTAAAACTGGGCGCCGCACGTGCCATCGGCATTGATATCGATCCGCAGGCCATTCAGGCCAGTAGGGATAATGCACAACGTAATGGCGTCTCCGAACGTCTGGAGTTGTACTTACCACAAAATCAACCCACAGATTTGTCTGCTGACGTAGTCGTTGCCAACATTCTGGCAGGCCCGTTGCGCGAACTGGCCCCGCTGATTAGTGAGTTGCCAAAGACTGGAGGATACCTCGGTCTTTCCGGCATATTGGCCACACAGGCCGTTAATGTCGCAGCGGCCTATCAGGATAAATTTCAACTTGACCCAGTGGTAGAAAAAGAAGAATGGTGCCGAATTACCGGGGTTAAAAAAACCGCATAAATCGGGCAACCTGACTGAATTGATAGCTATTCGTGATAGCCTTGCCGATGAATGATTAGCGGCCAAATCGCCTCATGATCGAGTCTCTATCAGGCCCAGGCGCGGATTCATGGCAGATGTTTTATTTACTTTAGTTGTTCAATAAAACAACGATGTATGTATAACTAATTGTAATGGAAAGGGAAATAAAAAATAGCGGAACAAAAAGATTCGTTTCATTGATCTATTCCACTTAATTGCTCAAAGTTTGGCCTTTCATATCGCGTAAAAAATGCGTAATATACGCGCCCTTGCAGGCACAGTATGGTCACTCTTTTGTCTATGCACATTGGACAATTTCAGCTTCCCAATCGGTTGATAGCCGCCCCAATGGCCGGTATTAGCGATCGCCCATTCAGAGCACTTTGTCATGCGATGGGCGCTGGAATGACAGTCTCCGAAATGCTCTCTTCCAATCCGGAAGTCTGGCGTTCGGACAAGTCACGTTTACGCATGGTACATAGTGATGAACCCGGTATACGGGCTGTGCAGATGGCTGGCTGTGATCCGCAGGAAATGGCATCAGCAGCCAGAATCAATGCAGAAAATGGTGCACAGATTATTGACATCAATATGGGATGTCCGGCCAAGAAGGTAAACCGCAAGATGGCAGGATCTGCATTATTGCAGTATCCGAGTCTGGTTAAACAGATTCTGAATGCGGTAGTGAAAGCGGTAGACGTACCGGTAACACTAAAAATCCGTACCGGCTGGGCGCCAGAGCACCGCAATTGTGTAGAGATTGCCAAATTGGCTGAAGATTGTGGTATCCAGGCCCTCACCATTCATGGACGCACACGAGTATGTCTATTCAATGGCGAGGCGGAATACGACAGTATTCGGACAGTTAAGCAGGCCGTTTCCATTCCCATTATTGCGAATGGCGACATTACTGACCCGCATAAAGCCAGAGCAGTTCTTGATTACACCGGGGCTGACGCCCTGATGATAGGACGGGCTGCTCAGGGAAGACCTTGGATCTTTCGGGAAATCCAGCATTATCTGGACACAGGGGAGCTGCTGCCACCCATGCCATTGGCAGAGGTCAAGCACTTGTTGATCGAGCATATACGGGAATTGCACGACTTTTATGGTCCAGGCAAGGGATTCCGTATAGCACGTAAACACGTATCCTGGTATATCCAGGAGCATGCCCCAAACGACCAGTTTAGGCGCACATTCAACGCCATTGAGGATGCCAGCAAGCAGCTGGAGGCGTTGGAGGCATATTTTGAAAATCTTGCGTAAACAGAAAAAGAGCTGACAGAACTATGTTCGAACAACGCGTGAATTCTGACGTACTGACTGTTTCCACCGTAAACTCTCAGGCTCAGGTAACCCAAAAACCCCTGCGCGACTCGGTTAAACAGGCACTGAAGAACTATTTTGCTCAATTAAACGGTCAGGATGTCAATGACCTGTATGAGCTGGTACTGGCTGAAGTTGAACAGCCACTGTTGGACATGGTGATGCAATACACCCGCGGCAACCAGACCCGCGCGGCCCTGATGATGGGCATCAACCGTGGAACATTGCGTAAGAAATTGAAAAAATACGGCATGAACTGATACTAATCAGTTGAACCAATTTATTAAAAGCGCTTTACCAGAAATGGGAAGCGCTTTTTAATAAGCATTATTCACATCCAAATGTTGTGGATTAAGCCAGCCGACCAAGCTGAACAAGGCCCATTCCTTGTCAGTCAATATCCACATCCACCCATAACGCAGCATGGTCCGAAGCACCTGTATCCCAGGATGTCACCTCAGGAAACGGTTCAACGGGTTCTGCTCCCTCTTGTGCTGCAATCTTGTCGATGTCATAAATACCACGACGCTCTACGCCCCAGGTAGTCATGGCCTGATACAATGGCGTGGACAAAAAAATGTAATCAAGCTGATTGAGTCTCTCCCCTTTTTTGCCCCCGGCATAATAATAGGTATAACGTTCTGACTCTGGCCATGCAGGATCGATGACCGGATGTAAATCTGGCAGACTAAATAACGCTTCCAGGCTTTTCCAGGCGTTGGAAGAATCTTCATTAAGATCCCCCATGACAGCAACGTAGTCCTGTTTCAAGTCATAGGTCTGTGTGAGTATTTCAACAACTTTTACCGCCTGATCACGGCGTTTTTCTGCTGATCTCCTCCGTTCTTCTTCCGTTCGTCCATTTTGACTTTTAAAATGATTACACAGCACCGATATCGGCTGTTTAAGCCCGATATCAATCATGACTTCCAGACAGTCGCGGCTGAACACCGGATCAAACTGCTTGCCGGCATCAAAGACATGAGTACGCAATTGAATAATATGATGGCGAGTCAGACAGGCGACATCGATACCGCGAGGATCATTCGGGCTATCAATCATCACAAACTGGTTAAACTTTTGTTTGCCAAGAATCTGACTATTGAAATTCTTCAGCACTCCCATATTTTCCACTTCAACGGCACAAAGGATATCAGCATTGAGTGTCGCAATAACTTTCCCGGTATTTTTTCGCTGTTGATCACTGAAATTTTGTGATTTAAAGGTTATTTCGCCGATCCAATCACCACGCCCACGACAGCTTTTGTTAATCCTGAATCCGGTTTTACCCGCGTTTTTCTTCCAGCCCCCTAGTGAGCCAGCATCCTTACGGATATCAATATAAGGTTGAAGAACAACCGTCAGGTTAAAAACACTGTCTTTCAGGGTATCGTCATAGGTGGGCATGTCCAACAGCATCTGGAGCTGGCGAACTTTATCCAGTAATTCATTAATTTTTTGTGAATCAGGCAAATTCAGGATGAGAGTGCGGTGGAACAGATTCTCAACGTTATAACTGGCAATTCTAAGCTTCATCGTTTCCCTCTCCAGTTAATGGCAACCAAGGCAATGACGAGATGCTGTTATAAAAGTAGAGTTGTTACCACGAGGTGGTATGTTACCAACATCATGATGTACTAATGTTACAAGTGTAGTTCGCCTTACCGATAAGCCAACTTGATACCATGGTAAAAAAAGAGGTGAACACCATATTCATTGTTGATATAACCCATTGCTTTATGTGATTGGTAAAACAACATCACATCACATAGATTCGTAGTCTTTCCAGCTAACAACGGCAGATGCCATTTTTGTAGGAATTCACATGAAAAAAATAAGCTTTGCGTTACTGACCAGTGCGTTATTTGCCACTAGTTTTCTGGCTCAGGCTCAGGATGATCTTAGTGCCATCAAGGCGGCTGGCGTAATCAAATTTGGTACCGAAGGTACTTACGCACCTTATACTTATCATGAGCAGTCAGGAAAACTGGTTGGTTTTGATGTAGACATTGGTCGCGCGGTAGCTAAAAAACTGGGTGTCAAAGCAGAATTTATTGAAGGACGCTGGGATGGTTTGATTGCTGGGGTGAATGCCAAACGCTACGATGCAGTCATCAATGAGGTCGGGATCACGAAAGAACGCCAGGCAAAATTTGATTTCTCCAAACCTTATATTGACGCCAAATCCGTATTGATTGTCCGTGGTGACAATACCAGTATTAAGGCTTTCTCTGATCTGAAAGGCCGCAAATCAGCCCAAAGCCTGACCAGTAACTACTCCAAGCTGGCCAGCAGTTACGGCGCAAACGTTGTCCCGACCGATGGTTTTAACCAGTCACTGGAGCTGGTACTCACTGGCCGTGCAGACGCAACTCTGAATGATAATCTGTCATTCCTGGACTTCAAAAAACATAAACCGGATGCCAATGTCAAAGTGGTTGCCACAGCAGAAACTGGCGATCCATCGGCAATTTTAGTACGTAAAGACCAGCCGCAATTAGTAAAAGCGCTGAACAAGGCACTAGATGAAATTAAAGCTGACGGCACCTATAAGATGATTTCTGTGCGATACTTCGGGCAAGACATTTCCAGGTAATTGCATTGATATTGGAGCTATTTTAGATGCCATCATGGCTACAACTCATGGCAAACTCCTTTTGGAGTTTGCTGTCTGCCGGACTTAAATTTACTGTCCCTCTTGCTATTTTCTCTTTCATCTTAGGATTGGCGCTGGGAATCACTCTCGCCCTAGTCCGTTTGTATGGCCCTAAACCACTGAAGTTAATAGGCGACTTCTACGTCTGGGTGATCCGTGGGACACCATTGTTAGTACAGCTATTCCTGATCTTCTATGGGCTACCGAGTGCCGGTATCACTCTGGATGCTTTTCCGGCAGCGTTGATTGGATTTAGCCTTAGTGTAGGTGCCTATAGTTCAGAAATTGTGCGCGGGGCAATCTTGTCAGTACCAAAAGGCCAGTGGAATGCAGCGTATTCATTGGGGATGAGTGGTTCACAGGCGGTTCGTTGGGTGATATTTCCACAATCGGTGTTTGTCTCGCTACCACCGCTATCCAATACCTTTATCTCCTTGATTAAGGACACGTCCCTCGCGGCAGTCATCACCGTGCCTGAAATGTTTCTGTCCGCACAACGGATTGTCTCAGTTACCTATGAGCCACTGATTCTGTATATCGAAGCGGCGCTGATTTATCTGATGTTCAGTACCGTTTTAAGCCAGTTACAGGTGCGGCTTGAAAAATATTATCAACGCCATATCGTCCACTGAGTTGTTTGATGGTAACCGGCGTCTCTGACATCCCCATTCACGGGGATGTTATTACCATTATCTTCAACCATTCTGCTAACACACTTCATCGCGACAAACCGATTTTCTTGCTGTAGCATTCTTTTTTACCAGCCGGAGATTGTTATGAAACACAATATTAAAATCGCGCTGATAGGTGACTATAATGTGGCAGTCACCGCCCATCGAGCTATCCCATCAGCACTCGAACTGGCCGCACGCTATCTCAACCTCACTGTCAAATACCAATGGCTAAGCAGTGAAACCCTCTCATCTACTACGCTGTTAAAGCGATTTGATGCGGTATGGTGCATTCCTGCCAGCCCATATCGTAACGATGACAATATCCTCGCCGCGATCCGCTTTGCTCGGGAATCGCAGATGCCCTTCCTTGGCACCTGTGGCGGCTGCCAATACGCCCTGCTGGAATATGCGCGTAATGTGCTCCAATGGCAGGATGCCAATAATGCTGAGGTAACACAGGAAGGCCGCCTGGTGATCACACCGTTACAATGCGAACTGGTTGAAAAACAGGGTGATATCCATCTCGATCCCAAGTCACTCATCGGCAGAGCTTATGGTGTGATTGATATTACAGAAGGCTACCGTTGTCGTTATGGTATTAACGAAGACTTTCGTGCCGAATTTCAGATGGCTACCCTGAAAATTTCCGGTATAGATGACGAAGGCGATATCCGCGCCATTGAGTTATCCGATCATCCATTCTTTGTGGGTACTTTGTTCCAGCCGGAACGTGCCGCACTAAAAGGGATAGTACCGCCTGTAGCAATCGCCCTCGTTGAGGCAGCATTGGTACACTAAAAATCAATATTTATCGTTACAGCACCAGAGTGGGGCGTTTATATAACAATGTTCTGTTTTGGTGCATTCCATACCTTTGATTTATCCCTCCATACCTATTATTTATGCCTTCCAAGTGCTGATACGATTTAGTTCCCCCGCCCATGAAACAATAATAACGACTTGGCATTATTTTTGCTTTTCTAGTGATGACGGCACAATGTCTATAGAACATAGAGCCGACAGACAGGGTAGGCGAAGTAAAACTGCGCCAAAAAAAACACAACAACACATAACTATTAACTAGGCTCATACGATGATTATGAAAAAAGTGATTATGTCTACACTGGTTGCCAGTGCTTCACTGTTTGCCTTCATCAATCAGGCACATGCTGGCGCAACGCTGGATGCGATTCATAAAAAGGGGTTCGTACAGTGTGGCATAAGTGATGGACTTCCCGGTTTCTCGTATGCCGATGCCAAAGGCAAATATACCGGTATTGATGTTGATATCTGCCGAGGTGTTGCTGCCGCTGTTTTCGGTGATGCCACCAAGGTCAAATACACACCTCTGACAGCAAAAGAGCGCTTCACCGCGCTGCAATCCGGTGAGGTGGATATCCTTTCCCGTAATACCACCTGGACCTCATCCCGTGACGGTGGAATGGGTTTCCTGTTTGCTGGTGTTAACTACTATGACGGTATCGGTTTCCTTACCCACAGCAAAGCCGACCTGAAAAGCGCCACGGAGCTGGATGGCGCCACTGTTTGTATTCAGGCGGGCACTGACACCGAGTTAAACGTGGCGGATTACTTCAAAGAGCACCACATGAAGTATACGCCAGTGACGTTTGATCGTTCCGACGAAAGTGCCAAAGCGCTGGAGTCCGGCCGTTGCGACACACTTGCTTCCGACCAGTCACAGTTGTATGCCTTGCGTATCAAGCTGAGCAAACCAGCAGAATATGTTGTACTGCCAGAGGTTATCTCCAAAGAGCCTCTGGGACCGGTCGTTCGTCGTGGCGATGATGACTGGTTCTCCATCGTACGCTGGACACTATTTGCCATGCTCGACGCAGAAGAAATGGGTATAACGTCCAAGAATGTCGATCAATTGGCCGCTAAGCCGACTACCCCAGACATGGCGCACCTGCTGGGTGCAGAAGGCGACTTCGGTAAAGATCTGAAACTCCCGAAAAACTGGGCGTATAACATCGTTAAACAAGTGGGCAACTACGGTGAAGTATTCGAACGTAACGTAGGCCAGGGCAGTCCTCTGAAAATCAAACGTGGCCTGAACAGATTGTGGAACCAAGGTGGCATTCAGTATGCTCCGCCAGTTCGTTAATCCTTCCTGCTAAAAAAAACCAGGTACGGCTGCATAGCCAGCCGTACCTCTGTTTTATCGTTACTGAGGCTCCGACATGCTGCAACGCCCAACTGTGAAAGGTGATATTTCACTAACTAATCCAGCGGTGCGCGCCTGGTTGTACCAAATCATTATTGTTATTGCCATTTTGTTTATAGTGATCTACTTGCTGCATAATGCCGTGACCAATCTGGACCGGAGTGGTATTAGATCAGGTTTTGCTTTTCTGCATGACAACGCCGGTTTTGGCATTATTCAGCATCTGATTGACTATCAGGAAGGCGATACCTATGGCCGCGTATTTTTTATCGGCCTGCTCAACACCTTGTTGGTATCTGTCATCTGTATCATTTTCGCATCGCTACTGGGATTCGTAGTAGGGTTATCCCGTCTTTCTGACAACTGGTTGCTGCGTAAACTCTCCACTATCTACATCGAGACGTTTCGTAATATTCCACCGCTGTTGCAGATTTTCTTTTGGTATTTTGCGGTACTACGCAATCTGCCAGGGCCGCGTCAGGCATTCAGTGCTATGGACGCATTTTTTCTGAGCAACCGTGGTCTGTATATTCCAGCCCCCGGCCCTGGTCCCGGCGCATTACCGGCAGCCTTGGCGCTTATTATCGTGTTGGTACTGACTATTGTCATAAGCCGCTATAACAACCGCTATCACGCACTGACAGGGCAACATCGCAGAACCTGGCCAATCCCACTGGTTGTATTGTTCATCCTGCTGGGTTTGTCTCATCTGGCTTTTGGTCATGCGATCCACTGGGATTTCCCGGCATTAAAAGGCTTTAACTATCGGGGAGGAATAGTACTGATTCCAGAATTGGCCGCACTGGCACTGGCGCTTTCGGTATATACCTCATCATTTATTGCCGAGATTATTCGTTCCGGTATTCAGTCTGTCTCTCATGGGCAGCATGAAGCCGCGCTGTCACTGGGTATTCCCAAACCAGTTACATTGCGTAAAGTCATTCTTCCCCAGGCATTACGCGTCATCATTCCACCACTAACCAGCCAATATCTAAATGTGGTGAAAAACTCCTCATTAGCCGCAGCAATTGGCTATCCAGACATGGTGTCTCTGTTTGCTGGTACCGTACTTAACCAGACTGGACAAGCAATTGAAACCATTGCCATGACGATGTCGGTATACCTGATTATCAGCCTGCTGATTTCGTTACTGATGAATATCTACAACCAGAAAATCGCCTTAATTGAGCGCTAGGAATAGGGTGATTATGATTACGAACACACCATCCAATCCAACACCTATCCACAGTGCTATCGCCTGGAGCCGGCGCAATCTGTTTTCCAACGTGACCAACAGCCTGCTGACACTGTTTTGTCTGTGGCTGCTATGGCAACTGATTCCACCGCTGCTGAACTGGACGATCTTCAATGCCAACTGGGTTGGGACATCACGTTCCGACTGTACCCGAGACGGGGCCTGCTGGGTGTTTATTCATGCCCGGTTTGGTCACTTCATGTATGGGTTGTATCCGACAAAAGAGATCTGGCGCATCAATTTCGCACTAACACTCGCACTGATCAGTATTCTGCCAATGTTCTGGAGTAATCTGCCCCGTCGTGGACGCTATATCGCTTGCTGGTGCGTCATTTATCCCGTGCTGGCATGGTGGCTGTTACACGGTGGAGTCGGTGGCCTGCCTCTCGTTGAAACCCGTCAGTGGGGTGGGCTTACACTGACAATAATTATCGCTGCCATAGGGATTGCTGGTGCTTTACCACTGGGAATACTTCTGGCATTGGGACGCCGTTCCCACATGCCAGTGATACGGATACTCTGTGTTGTCTTCATTGAGTTCTGGCGCGGTGTGCCGTTAATTACCGTGCTGTTCATGTCATCAGTCATGCTGCCATTGTTCTTAACAGAAGGCACCAGCATAGACAAACTATTACGTGCGCTGGTTGGTGTCATTCTGTTCCAGTCAGCCTATGTAGCAGAAGTGGTTCGCGGTGGCTTGCAGGCACTCCCCAAAGGCCAATACGAAGCGGCACAATCTTTGGCTCTGGGCTACTGGCGTATGCAGGGGCTGGTTATTCTGCCACAAGCACTGAAAATGGTTATTCCCAGTCTGGTGAATACCATTATTTCATTGTTCAAAGATACCAGTCTGGTCATCATCATCGGGCTGTTTGATTTGTTCAGCAGTATCCAACAGGCGACGGTCGATCCAGCCTGGCTAGGGATGTCAACGGAGGGCTATGTCTTTGCTGCCATGATCTATTGGATCTTCTGTTTCAGTATGTCGCGTTATAGCCAATATTTAGAAAAACGTTTTAATACCGAACACACGTCTCATTGAGGTCATCCATGAACCAGGATTCTTTAACATCGTTTTCCGATTGCATGATCGCACTGGAAAATGTGAATAAGTGGTATGGGCAATTCCACGTACTGAAAGATATTAGCCTGCGGGTAAAACAGGGCGAGCGTATCGTTCTGTGTGGGCCATCCGGCTCTGGAAAATCAACGACAATACGCTGCATCAACCATCTGGAAGATCATCAACAGGGTCGCATCATTGTTGATGGCATTGAGTTGAACGGCGACAGCCGTAATGTCGAAAAAATCAGAACAGAAGTCGGCATGGTGTTCCAGCATTTCAACCTGTTCCCCCACCTGAGCGTATTACAAAACTGTACATTAGCCCCATGCTGGGTACGCCATATGCCAAAAAAGGAGGCGGAAGAACTGGCAATGCATTATCTGGAACGAGTTCACATTGCAGCACATGCTCATAAATTTCCAGGACAGCTTTCGGGTGGCCAACAGCAGCGCGTGGCGATCGCCCGTTCATTGTGTATGAAACCTAAAATCATGCTATTTGATGAACCCACTTCTGCACTGGATCCAGAAATGGTGAAAGAGGTATTGGATACCATGCTCGGTCTGGCAGAAGATGGCATGACCATGTTGTGTGTAACTCATGAAATGGGCTTTGCTCGCACAGTTGCCAATCGCGTTATCTTTATGGATCAAGGTGAGATTGTCGAACAGGCGCCGCCGGATATTTTCTTCTCTAATCCACGCTCAGAACGGACCCAAACGTTCCTGTCACAGATACTACATTAAACTACCCGAACCGGCCGGCTATGTCATCACTCATGCCTGCCGGTTCGATTGTCGAACATTATTTCAGCAGAACCTCATATTGAGGATTGAATTCATCGAATATCGGCAAGGCTGCCGCGCCCAACGCTACAGTACCGGTACCGGTCATCCCGATCCTGAGCCGCTGGTCGTCGCGATATTTACTACGCACCGAGCGCAATAACGGATGTAACCGGTCGACAATTTTTTTCACCAGCGGTTGCGGCATCTGGCCGCCGATAATCACCGCTTCCGCGTCAAAGATACATTCAATGATATTGATTCCCTGACGGGCGGCAGGCAATGCCGACTCAACCCAGCGGTCGAAGCGGTTCTCGTCCACCCCCAGCAGATCTTCCGGCATGGCGGTCATCGGATCGAGTCCACAGGCTTCGTAGGCCGACTGCAACGAAAGATAGCGCTCCAGGCAACCATGGTTACCACAGGCGCAGGCGCGACCAGACGGCTGCACCACCATATGGCCGATCTCGCCAGCATTGTGGGCATGGCCAGTATAAATATGACCGTCGGTAAAAATGCCGGCACCCAGCCCGGTTCCGATATAAAGATAAATAAAGGAATCCAACTTTTTGGCCACGCCGTGAAAACGCTCACCGATAGCCGCCACAGTGGCGTCATTCTCCAGAGTGATCGGTAAACCAGTAGCCGCCGACAATTCCGCTACCTGGTCCCCCGATAAGGTGTGATCATTGAATGACAAATTGCAACAGGCTATCACCCTCAATGCAAAAAACCACCTCCTGGGAGATGGTTTAAGCCGATAATGAAAAAGCCCTCTGCTTTCACAGAGGGCTTCGTCTACTAGTTGAATGCCTGGCAGTTCCCTACTCTCACATGGGGAGACCCCACACTACCATCGGCGCTACGGCGTTTCACTGCTGAGTTCGGCATGGGGTCAGGTGGGACCACCGCGCTATCGCCGCCAGGCAAATTCTGTTTCGTTCCAACCGTCACACTTCCGCGTCACCATCAGAACCAATACCGGAACATCACTGAAAATAGCTCGTCTCTCATTCCAAAACACCTTGGGTGTTGTAAGGTTAAGCCTCTCGGGTCATTAGTACTGGTCAGCTCAACGCATCACTGCGCTTACACACCCAGCCTATCAACGTCTTCGTCTCAAACGTCCCTTCAGGGGCCTTGAAGGCCCAGGGAAGACTCATCTCGGGGCAAGTTTCCCGCTTAGATGCTTTCAGCGGTTATCTCTTCCGCACGTAGCTACCGGGCAATGCAATTGGCATCACAACCCGTACACCAGTGGTGCGTTCACTCCGGTCCTCTCGTACTAGGAGCAACCCCCTCAATCTTCCAACGCCCACGGCAGATAGGGACCGAACTGTCTCACGACGTTCTAAACCCAGCTCGCGTACCACTTTAAATGGCGAACAGCCATACCCTTGGGACCTACTTCAGCCCCAGGATGTGATGAGCCGACATCGAGGTGCCAAACACCGCCGTCGATATGAACTCTTGGGCGGTATCAGCCTGTTATCCCCGGAGTACCTTTTATCCGTTGAGCGATGGCCCTTCCATTCAGAACCACCGGATCACTAAGACCTGCTTTCGCACCTGCTCGAGCCGTCACTCTCGCAGTCAAGCTAGCTTATGCCTTTGCACTAACCTCCTGATGTCCGACCAGGATTAGCTAACCTTCGTACTCCTCCGTTACTCTTTGGGAGGAGACCGCCCCAGTCAAACTACCCACCAGACACTGTCCGCAACCCGGTTCACGGGCCCACGTTAGAACATCAAACATCAAAGGGTGGTATTTCAAGGTTGGCTCCACGCAGACTGGCGTCCACGCTTCGAAGCCTCCCACCTATCCTACACATCAAGGCTCAAGGTTCAGTGTCAAGCTATAGTAAAGGTTCACGGGGTCTTTCCGTCTTGCCGCGGGTACACTGCATCTTCACAGCGAGTTCAATTTCACTGAGTCTCGGGTGGAGACAGCCTGGCCATCATTACGCCATTCGTGCAGGTCGGAACTTACCCGACAAGGAATTTCGCTACCTTAGGACCGTTATAGTTACGGCCGCCGTTTACCGGGGCTTCGATCAAGAGCTTCGCCTTGCGGCTTACCCCATCAATTAACCTTCCGGCACCGGGCAGGCGTCACACCGTATACGTCCACTTTCGTGTTTGCACAGTGCTGTGTTTTTAGTAAACAGTTGCAGCCAGCTGGTATCTGCGACTGCGCAATGCTCCGTCCGCAAGGGACTTCACCTCGCACAGCGTGCCTTCTCCCGAAGTTACGGCACCATTTTGCCTAGTTCCTTCACCCGAGTTCTCTCAAGCGCCTGAGTATTCTCTACCTGACCACCTGTGTCGGTTTGGGGTACGATTCGATGTTACCTGATGCTTAGGGGCTTTTCCTGGAAGCGTGGCATTTGTCACTTCGACACCGTAGTGCCTCGTCATCACGCCTCGGTGTTGACAGCGCTCCGGATTTGCCTGGAGCACCCACCTACACGCTTAAACCGGGACAACCGTCGCCCGGCCAACATAGCCTTCTCCGTCCCCCCTTCGCAGTAACACCCAGTACAGGAATATTAACCTGTTTCCCATCGACTACGCCTTTCGGCCTCGCCTTAGGGGTCGACTCACCCTGCCCCGATTAACGTTGGACAGGAACCCTTGGTCTTCCGGCGTGCGGGTTTTTCACCCGCATTATCGTTACTTATGTCAGCATTCGCACTTCTGATACCTCCAGCAATCCTCACAGACCACCTTCAACGGCTTACAGAACGCTCCCCTACCCAACAACGCCTAAGCGTCGCTGCCGCAGCTTCGGTGCATGGTTTAGCCCCGTTACATCTTCCGCGCAGGCCGACTCGACCAGTGAGCTATTACGCTTTCTTTAAATGATGGCTGCTTCTAAGCCAACATCCTGGCTGTCTGGGCCTTCCCACATCGTTTCCCACTTAACCATGACTTTGGGACCTTAGCTGGCGGTCTGGGTTGTTTCCCTCTTCACGACGGACGTTAGCACCCGCCGTGTGTCTCCCGTGATAACATTCTTCGGTATTCGCAGTTTGCATCGAGTTGGTAAGCCGGGATGGCCCCCTAGTCGAAACAGTGCTCTACCCCCGAAGATGACTTCACGAGGCGCTACCTAAATAGCTTTCGGGGAGAACCAGCTATCTCCCGGTTTGATTGGCCTTTCACCCCCAGCCACAGGTCATCCGCTAATTTTTCAACATTAGTCGGTTCGGTCCTCCAGTTAGTGTTACCCAACCTTCAACCTGCCCATGGCTAGATCACCGGGTTTCGGGTCTATACCTTGCAACTTGACGCCCAGTTAAGACTCGGTTTCCCTGCGGCTCCCCTATTCGGTTAACCTTGCTACAAAATATAAGTCGCTGACCCATTATACAAAAGGTACGCAGTCACCCCACCCCAAAGCACTCACCGCTTGTTTTGTGTGTTGGGCGTCGCAAAAGACGCGCCGCCACCGCGATGCTGCTGTTGCGGTGCCTTCATCACCAGAGAATGCTTTGGTGGTGGGGCTCCCACTGCTTGTACGTACACGGTTTCAGGTTCTGTTTCACTCCCCTCGCCGGGGTTCTTTTCGCCTTTCCCTCACGGTACTGGTTCACTATCGGTCAGTCAGGAGTATTTAGCCTTGGAGGATGGTCCCCCCATCTTCAGACAGGATATCTCGTGTCCCGCCCTACTCGTCGAACTCACAGCACGTGCATTTTCGTGTACGGGACTGTCACCCTGTACCGTGCGACTTTCCAGACGCTTCCACTGATGCACAAACTGATTCAGGTTCTGGGCTCTTCCCCGTTCGCTCGCCGCTACTGGGGGAATCTCGGTTGATTTCTTTTCCTCGGGGTACTGAGATGTTTCAGTTCCCCCGGTTCGCCTCATGCCACTATGTATTCATGACATGATAGTGTGTCGAAACACACTGGGTTTCCCCATTCGGGTATCGTCGGCTATAACGGTTCATATCACCTTGCCGACGCTTTTCGCAGATTAGCACGCCCTTCATCGCCTCTGACTGCCTAGGCATCCACCGTGTACGCTTAGTCGCTTAACCTCACAACCCGAAGGTGTCTTTTTCATGAAGAGCAAGACCACCTCGCGCTGCAATTATTTGAGAGACTCTGATACAGCCAACTCCCGCCATACAAGGCAGGTTTCGCTGTATCGTTTCAATTTTCAGCTTGTTCCAGATTGTTAAAGAGCAAATAACATAAACCTGACTATCGCTAATCAGCTTTAGGTTATCGTTGACCGTGCCTTTCACCCACTGTCATTTTTGGCGTCCCCTAGGGGATTCGAACCCCTGTTACCGCCGTGAAAGGGCGGTGTCCTAGGCCTCTAGACGAAGGGGACACATCATGTCGGCTTCGCAGACGCGCGCTCTGTTTTCATCAGACAATCTGTGTGAGCACTTCACACAACGGCTATCTTTGGTAAGGAGGTGATCCAACCGCAGGTTCCCCTACGGTTACCTTGTTACGACTTCACCCCAGTCATGAATCACAAAGTGGTAAGCGCCCTCCCGAAGGTTAAGCTACCTACTTCTTTTGCAACCCACTCCCATGGTGTGACGGGCGGTGTGTACAAGGCCCGGGAACGTATTCACCGTAGCATTCTGATCTACGATTACTAGCGATTCCGACTTCATGGAGTCGAGTTGCAGACTCCAATCCGGACTACGACGCACTTTATGAGGTCCGCTTGCCCTCGCGAGTTCGCTTCTCTTTGTATGCGCCATTGTAGCACGTGTGTAGCCCTACTCGTAAGGGCCATGATGACTTGACGTCATCCCCACCTTCCTCCGGTTTATCACCGGCAGTCTCCCTTGAGTTCCCGCCATTACGCGCTGGCAACAAAGGATAAGGGTTGCGCTCGTTGCGGGACTTAACCCAACATTTCACAACACGAGCTGACGACAGCCATGCAGCACCTGTCTCTCAGTTCCCGAAGGCACGAGTCTGTCTCCAGTCTCTTCTGAGGATGTCAAGAGTAGGTAAGGTTCTTCGCGTTGCATCGAATTAAACCACATGCTCCACCGCTTGTGCGGGCCCCCGTCAATTCATTTGAGTTTTAACCTTGCGGCCGTACTCCCCAGGCGGTCGACTTAACGCGTTAGCTCCGAAAGCCACGGCTCAAGGCCACAACCTTCAAGTCGACATCGTTTACAGCGTGGACTACCAGGGTATCTAATCCTGTTTGCTCCCCACGCTTTCGCACCTGAGCGTCAGTCTTCGTCCAGGGGGCCGCCTTCGCCACCGGTATTCCTCCAGATCTCTACGCATTTCACCGCTACACCTGGAATTCTACCCCCCTCTACGAGACTCTAGTCTGTCAGTTTTGAATGCAGTTCCCAGGTTAAGCCCGGGGATTTCACATCCAACTTAACAGACCGCCTGCGTGCGCTTTACGCCCAGTCATTCCGATTAACGCTTGCACCCTCCGTATTACCGCGGCTGCTGGCACGGAGTTAGCCGGTGCTTCTTCTGCGGGTAACGTCAATGAAACACTCTATTAAAGTGCTCCCCTTCCTCCCCGCTGAAAGTACTTTACAACCCGAAGGCCTTCTTCATACACGCGGCATGGCTGCATCAGGGTTTCCCCCATTGTGCAATATTCCCCACTGCTGCCTCCCGTAGGAGTCTGGACCGTGTCTCAGTTCCAGTGTGGCTGGTCATCCTCTCAGACCAGCTAGAGATCGTCGCCTAGGTGAGCCATTACCTCACCTACCAGCTAATCCCATCTGGGTTCATCCAATGGCGTGAGGCCCGAAGGTCCCCCACTTTGGTCTTGCGACGTTATGCGGTATTAGCTACCGTTTCCAGTAGTTATCCCCCTCCATCAGGCAGATCCCCAGACATTACTCACCCGTCCGCCGCTCGCCGGCGGGGAAGCAAGCTTCCCCCCGCTGCCGCTCGACTTGCATGTGTTAGGCCTGCCGCCAGCGTTCAATCTGAGCCATGATCAAACTCTTCAATTTAAGATTTGTTTGATGTGCTTCCGAAGAAGCGATGCTCAAAGAATTTATAACTGTTTATTCGTAATGAATTTACTGTCAGTCACTCTTCAAGTCTTTTCGTATTGATTACGATAGGGTCCTGTGAGTGCCCACACAGATTGTCTGATTATATTGTTAAAGAGCGTTCGTCGCGGCACTGCCGCTGACGTGAGGTCGCGTATACTACGCTATCCTCTTGCAGAGTCAACGAATAATTCGTTTTTCCCCGCCTGACTCGGCGTTGTGTTGTTCACCAGCACCGGGTCAGTGGAGGCGCATTATAGGGACTTCCTGACAGGCCGCAATAGGTATTTATCACAAAAATGATCGTTTGCTGCATTCCACAGCAAAATGCCGTTTTATACCCTTTTTCGCACAGAGTTATCCACAATACTTTCCAGAACTGAAATTTGACGAGCGTCACGCAAACGTTTTCGCTACAATTCGTCCCCTGATAAAATAGGTGCCCAATATCGAGCGTTACCTGAATATTTATCTAGAAGCCCCCACTTTTGCTTTCTACATACGCAATATTCACGTGGCGCTCTTTACATTACGAACCTAAGCCAAGGGATCAAACCATCATGCAACAATGTCGTCCTATCCACCGCGCTCTGCTCAGTGTTTCAGACAAAGCCGGCATCGTCGAATTTGCTCAGGCACTCTCACAACGAGGTATTGAGCTACTCTCTACTGGTGGTACCGCACATTTACTGGCTAACGCCGGTCTGCCTGTCACCGAAGTATCGGATTACACCGGATTCCCGGAAATGATGGATGGACGGGTCAAAACACTGCATCCCAAGGTACACGGCGGCATTTTGGGTCGACGCGGTCAGGATGATGGAATTATGGAACAACACGGTATCAAGCCGATCGACATGGTAGTGGTAAACCTTTATCCGTTTGCCCAGACAGTTGCCAGGGAGAATTGCTCACTGGAAGATGCCGTGGAAAACATTGATATCGGTGGCCCAACGATGGTGCGTTCCGCCGCCAAGAACCATAATGACGTGGCCATTGTGGTGAAAAGCAGCGATTACAACACCATTATTCAGGAAATGGATGCCAATCAGGGTTCCCTGACCTATAAAACCCGTTTTGATTTGGCGATTAAAGCCTTTGAACATACCGCTGCGTACGACAGTATGATCGCCAACTATTTTGGCAGCATGGTACCGGCTTACTATGGTGATACTACTCAGCCATCTGGCCATTTCCCCAGAACGCTGAATCTGAACTTCATCAAAAAGCAGGATATGCGCTATGGCGAAAACAGCCACCAACAAGCAGCGTTCTATATAGAAGATAAAATCTCCGAAGCCTCTGTGGCCACCGCTCAACAGCTACAGGGCAAAGCGCTCTCCTACAACAATATTGCAGATACCGATGCAGCGCTAGAATGCGTGAAAGAATTCGACGAACCTGCCTGTGTTATCGTCAAACATGCCAACCCTTGTGGCGTCGCCATCAGTACTTCCATTTTGGATGCTTACGAACGCGCCTATAAAACCGACCCAACCTCAGCCTTTGGCGGCATTATTGCGTTCAACCGTGAGTTGGATGCCGACACCGCTAAAGCCATTATCAGCCGCCAGTTCGTGGAAGTGATCATTGCACCCTCTGCCAGTGAAGAAGCGTTGCAGGTAACCGCCACGAAGCAGAACGTCCGTGTTCTGACCTGCGGGCAATGGCAGCAGAACGTACCCAGTCTGGATTTCAAACGCGTTAATGGCGGCCTGCTGGTGCAAGATCGTGATCTGGGAATGGTGGATGCATCGCAACTACGCGTAGTGACCAAACGTCAGCCAACCGACGCTGAACTGCGTGATGCGTTGTTCTGCTGGAAAGTCGCCAAATTTGTCAAATCCAACGCAATTGTCTATGCCCGCGACAATATGACCATCGGTATTGGCGCTGGCCAGATGAGCCGTGTTTACTCCGCCAAAATCGCTGGCATCAAAGCCAGTGACGAAGGGCTGGAAGTCAAAGGTTCCGTGATGGCATCTGATGCGTTCTTCCCGTTCCGCGACGGTATTGATGCCGCTGCCGCAGTGGGTATCTCTTGTGTAATTCAACCAGGAGGCTCTATTCGTGATGATGAAGTCATTGCATCTGCCAACGAGCACGGAATTGCTATGCTGTTTACCGATATGCGCCACTTCCGTCATTAATCCGGGATTATAACCATGAATATTTTAATTATTGGCAATGGTGGGCGTGAACACGCGCTGGCCTGGAAAGCCGCTCAGTCATCGCTGTCTGACAAAGTCTATGTGGCTCCGGGTAACGCCGGTACCGCGCTGGAACCAACACTGGAGAACATCAGTATTGCCGCGACGGATATTCCCGCATTGGTGTCTTTCGCCCAGCAAAACGCTATCGGCCTGACCATCGTTGGTCCAGAAGCACCATTGGTGATTGGCATAGTGGATGCTTTCCGTGCTGCGGGATTGAAAATCTTCGGACCGACGCAGGCAGCTGCACAACTGGAGGGATCCAAGGCATTCACCAAAGATTTTCTGGCACGCCATCATATTCCGACAGCAGAGTATCAAAACTTTACCGAAGTTCAGCCAGCACTGGAGTATATCCGCCAAAAGGGTGCACCTATCGTAATCAAAGCAGACGGTTTGGCCGCGGGTAAAGGTGTTATTGTCGCTATGACTCTGGAGGATGCGGAAAATGCTGTAACCGACATGTTGGCAGGCAATGCGTTTGGTGATGCAGGTCACCGTATCGTGGTAGAAGAGTTTCTGGACGGTGAGGAAGCCAGCTTTATCGTTATGGTAGATGGCGAGCATGTGCTACCGATGGCGACCAGTCAGGATCATAAGCGAGTTGGTGATAAGGATACTGGCCCTAATACCGGTGGTATGGGAGCTTACTCTCCAGCACCGGTGGTCACAGATGAAATTCACCAGCGCGTCATGGAGCAGGTGATTTGGCCAACCGTGCGTGGTATGGCCGCCGAAGGAAATGTGTATACCGGTTTTCTGTATGCCGGCTTGATGATCTCCGCCGATGGTCAACCAAAGGTAATTGAATTTAACTGTCGTTTTGGCGATCCGGAAACCCAGCCAATCATGTTGCGCCTGCGTTCTGATTTGGTCGCATTATGCCTGGCCGCCTGTGAAGGCAAGTTAGATAAAACAAGCTCTGATTGGGACGAACGTCCATCTTTAGGGGTGGTACTGGCGGCGGGAGGTTATCCAGCGGATTACCGCACCGGTGACGTGATTAACGGCCTCCCCTCTCAGGAAGTAGCGGATGGGAAAGTCTTTCATGCTGGTACCGTGTTAAACGGTAAAAATGTGGTAACCAATGGTGGTCGAGTCTTATGCGTTACTGCTCTGGGTAATAGCGTGGCAGCTGCACAGCAACGAGCCTACGAGCTGGCGAAAGATATTCATTGGGATGGCTGCTTCTGCCGTCAGGATATCGGTTATCGTGCTATCGACCGCGAAAAAGCCTGATTTATCTTCCAGGTGGGCCCTCTGGGCTCACCTCTCCACCCCACCTCGCGAGCTTCCCATCGCCGCCAAATTTACATCACATTAATTTTACCAGGGATGTCACTATCTCCGGCTTGGAGATTAATAACGTACATCACTCCCACATGTCTATGGTTTTGGCAGTAGGTTCCCAACGGCAAAAATCGGTGTTCACCACTAACAACAATTGCGAACCTTCAGGGGACTCCAGCCAGGCAATACTGAGCACACCGGTCGAGTGCTGACGGCGTTGGGCAATCCACGACAAAGATGATCGATCCAGATCCGGGCGTACCAGTTGTCCATTACAGGTCATTACTTGATTATTCTGCCATATACCCTGTTTGAGCTGTATATTACCTACCCGCAATGCATCACTTAACTCCAGCATACGTTTGGCATCAAACTGATACAGCGCTATCTCATCCTCAGACAAAGACTCTCGATGCTCAGAAAATTGACGTTGCATATAGCTAACAGTGCCATTGGCATCAAAACGTAAACGGGTTTCTTCTTTTGGCGGTCCAGATTTACTTTGTTGAATTTCGCGCACACTACCCTGCTGGAACAGATAATGGGTAATTTGCGTATTCTGGCCCTGATGCGGACTATAAACCGTCATCAGCGTCGTGACATGTTGCTGAACATCATCTTTACGCCATAAACGCACGACACCGCGATCAGCAAGATATCCTCCCGCATAGAAGTCTGATGGAGGCGAATGGGAACTACAGGCGGTCATCAGCATGACTCCCACCCCAATACAGATGCTGCGAAAGAAAAACAAAAGGGGCGTATTCGCCCCTCTGTTTAAACCTTTTCCCAACATACCGTTATTTTACAGCGTCTTTCAATGCTTTACCGGATACAAAAGCAGGCACATTGGCAGCAGCAATTTTGATTTCTTTACCCGTTTGCGGATTGCGGCCAGTGCGCTCATTACGATGATTGACTTTGAAAGTACCAAAACCGACTAATTGTACTGCATCACCTTCTTTCAGAGACTCAGTAATCGCCGCCAGAGTCGCTTCCAACGCTGCTTTGGCGTGAGCCTTAGAAAGGTCAGCTTTATCAGCAATTACATCAATCAGTTGAGTCTTATTCATAAGTTATCCTTACAGTGTGTTTATCACTTGCTAAGCATCGAGTGCGCCGGAAATGCCATAATAGCGATCTCCTGCATACACGCACCGACAGCCACTTTTTTTTCGCTCCCCAAATGTAGACCAGACAGGGTGCGGATGTGAAGTCTCACAGGCTATTTCAGGCCTTAAATCACGTTTTACCGTGTTATTGGTATAAATTTATCCCAATATTACTGCTGCCGTCCTCACGCAAGTCTGCACGCAGTCCTTTTATCAATTCTATATCACGCTCTTCGCAGGCTGCCAACAAACGAAAAATCTCCCATTGAATGTCCCATTCCTGTTCAATAGCGGGCAGAATTTTCAGTTCTTCGTCTGTCATTTCCCGACCCGCCTGTGTCATTTCCAGCATGGCCACTGTACGAATGGAAGTTTCACTGATAGCAATGGTATGTTCCAGTGTTTCACCGCTCAGACGGGAGTGAATAAGTTCTCCCAAAGCAATACAGGCATCAATCGCGGGGTAAACGCCGTAAATATCATAATTTTCAGCAGACGGGACCGCATCCTCAAGTTTTTCCAACTGATTATCAAAGTTGACTTTGACATCCTTGACCACCAGCGTTTCCCAAACCAGGTCGAGAATACGCCGGTAGACCTGAGCATCACCGAAGCCGGTTTGCTGGCAAAATTCATGATAATTAGGGTACATCCGCTCACAAAGGCATGCCATAAAAGTGACATGTTGCCAACTTTCCAGTTTTTCCAAACGCAAATGAATAGGGTTACGTAACATCGGTCATCTCACATAAATTATGGGCGGGAGTGTACCTGAAATCAGGCCAATGCCCTATTCCTGAATTCCTAAAGTGCGTTTATCAGTATTATTCACCATCACTGCTGCTGCCAGCGCTGGAAGGCCTTCCGATTTGATGCCACGGCATCCGCCCAACGGGTCGGCTCAGGTAAACGGTAGCCACGAACACAGCGCGTTACCCATGCTAACGCGGTATTGATACTGACGCGATGTCCAGGGGAAACAAACAGCGGATTACAACGTACCTTGCTTCTCCACACCCACCCGATCTGCTCACCATGATCAAGCAGCGGCTGCTGGCTGCCCATAGGTTCTTCCAGCGGAGAAAACTGACCGCATAGTCGGCGCTTCGCCACGCCAATGGTAGGTATATTTACCAGCAGGCCAAAATGACTGGCCACACCAAAACGACGGGGATGGGAAATACCGTGACCATCCACAAACAGTAAATCAGGTCGATGTTGCAATTTTTCCCACGCTGCCAGCAGCGCTGGATATTCGCGGAAAGAAAGGAAGCCTGGGATGTAAGGCATGATCGTAGGGATACGGGCAATCTGATATTCCACCGGCATCAGAGACGGATATTCCAGTACCACAATCGCTGCTCGTGTCACCGCGCCTTGCTGCTCGAATCCTACATCAGCACCAGCGATATAAGCAGGTTGCTCAAACGGCAAATTATCATAGCAAATGACCTGTGATGCCTTGTCGAGTTGCTCTTCGCGCAGTGCCTGAATATCCATCATGCCATCCGATGATAAGGAGCCGATAACCGATGCACCGCATCAACAAAAATGCCTGGATTTTCAGGCCGCACATCCTGATGAATACCGTGTCCCAGATTGAATACATGGCCACTGCCGGAGCCGAATCCATTCAGTATTGTCGCCACTTCCTGCTCGATCCTGGACGGAGAAGCATACAGCATGGAAGGATCCATATTCCCTTGCAGAGCGACACGGTTTCCCACCCGATGTCGGGCCTCGGCAATATCGGTGGTCCAATCCAGTCCCAGCGCGTCACAACCAGTACCGGCCATGGCTTCCAGCCATTGACCGCCACCTTTGGTAAACAGGGTGACCGGTACTCGTCGTCCCTCATGTTCACGCAGCAGTCCATCAACAATTTTATGCATATAATGCAAGGAAAACTCGCGGTAATCTGCACAACTCAGCGCGCCACCCCAGGTATCAAAAATCATCACAGCCTGCGCACCGGCCTTAATCTGGGCATTCAGATACAATGTGACGCTATCCGCCAGCTTATCCAGTAACAGATGCAATGTATCCGGTGAGGTAAACATCATTTTCTTAATAACGGTGAAAACTTTACTGCTACCGCCTTCTACCATGTAGGTTGCCAGCGTCCACGGGCTACCGGAAAAACCAATCAGCGGCACTGCTCCCGCCAGATTTTTACGGATAGTACGTACCGCATTCATCACGTAGCCCAGTTCCAGTTCAGGATCCGGTATCGGCAATTTTTCCACATCCGCATGACAAGTGACTGGCGACGTGAATCTCGGCCCTTCACCGGTTTCAAAATAGAGCCCCAGCCCCATGGCATCGGGAACCGTGAGAATATCCGAAAATAGAATGGCCGCATCCAGGTTATAACGACGCAGCGGTTGCAGCGTCACCTCACAAGCCAGATCGGCATCCTTGCACAGTGACATAAAATCTCCGGCCTGTTCCCGTATAGCACGATATTCAGGCAGATAACGGCCAGCCTGACGCATCATCCATACTGGGGTCACATCCACTGGCTGACGTAACAGCGCACGCAAATAGCGATCGTTTTTCAGATCAGTCATATTTTTTCCTTTAGTATCAACTCACTGGCATCGTTATTATTGGCAACCATCTACAACCAAACCGTGTGACCACGAAATTCAGCGCCACCTGGTGTTCCAAACCCGTTCAATCGTCAACCTCACGGCACAGCACTACGGTATCTTCAATCAGACGACGAGCCACCGTACCCGGTGGCGGTAATTCCGGCAACCGATCATAACGGAACCAGGCTGCATCCCGCAGTTCTGAAGGGTCTGCTTGCAGTTCTCCTCCCGCATATTCCGCCATGAAGGCCATCATCAATGAATGAGGGAACGGCCAAGGTTGAGAGCATACATAGCGCAGGTTTTTGACATGGACATGACTCTCTTCCATGACTTCTCGCGCCACCGCCTGCTCCAGCGTTTCACCCACCTCTACAAAACCCGCCAACGTGGTATACATATTGCCGCGATGGCGCAAATGCTGGGCCAGCAGAATTTTATCCTGATGCTGGATAGCCACGATCACACAAGGAGCAATCTGTGGGTAATAACGTTCCTTACAGTGTGAACACAAGCAGGCCAGCTCTGTAGTACTGGTGTGCATTTCATGTCCGCAGTAGCCACAAAAGCGATGCGAACGATAGAACTCAGCCAACTGTACGCCCCGTCCTGCCAGATGGAACAGACCGGCATCCTGACTCAGCAACTGACGCACGGATCCCATGCTGTCCGTCATAGAACGTGACACTAGCCATACCAGCACGCCCTGCCACTCACCGATCTGGCGGGCACGAAAATTCTGCAAATCCCATTGCGCGGCGGTTCCCTGCGGCAATTCGCCCTGTGGTAACCAGATCTGATTACCATGGCTGACGACCCACCAGCCGCTTTCATCACCTTTTAGTATCAGTTCCATACTTTTAATGCCTCACTCATTACCAGATTGACATCTTACAGCTATGTTTAATAGATAATTACACTGCTAACAGTCATCATTGATGTATGAAGGGAGTCAATAATGCTAAAGCAACTACAAAGTTTGACTGAGTATGTTGGCGGCAATAATGCGTTAATCGATCAGTGGCTACAAGCGCGTAAACAGTTACTGATCACTTACTATCACTTGGTCGGCATGAAGCCAAATAAAGAAACCCATACCCGTCTGGATGAAAAAGCGCTGGATGATTTCTGCCATAATCTGGTCGACTATCTTTCAGCTGGCCATTTCCACATTTACGAACGAATGCTACAAGAAGTTGCCCCATTGAATGAAAAAAAGCGAGCGCTCGCCGCACAGCTCGATTCGATATTACAAGGCAACACACAGCAAATCATGGACTTTTATGATAGTCATCTGGTTGCCGCCATCGATCAAGATAACTGTTTCGAATTTCAGCAAACATTATCAAGCGTGGGGGAATCCTTGGCAATGCGCTTTACCCTGGAAGACCACATGATCCGGCTGGTATTTGAACAGTAAATCAGACTGAACTATCGATAGTGCAGGGCGCCTTTTCACCTGATGTAACTTTTTGACACCAGGCCGGGCTCGGCATAAAGTGGTAACGTTTTATCCGCTCCAGCGTTTTGGAGCTATATCTTGTCGGAGTGCCCCGCACATATCATCGTGCACGGGCTGAGACCGTTAATTCGGGATCCGCGGAACCTGATCAGGCTAATACCTGCGAAGGGAACAAGAGTAATTCATTCTGTTGAACCCCAGCGCCATAGGCATTTATCCGGGTTCACACCCTGTCATTACTCCCTCCGAACTCCAGACAAGCAATCTTCCCGTTCAGTATTTATAGGAACTTGCTATGTCTACAGAAAAGAAAGCACCTGGTCGTCGTGAGCAACGCGCCGCCGCCCAACAGTTTATTGACACCCTTCGGGGTACCGCATTCCCGAATTCACAGCGAATTTACATTTCTGGCTCACGCGAAGATATCCGTGTTCCCATGCGGGAAATTCAGCTCAGCCCCACCTTGACTGGTGGTAGCCGGGAGAATCCCTGCCATGAACCCAACGAGCCCGTCCCCGTCTATGATACGGCTGGCCCATATGGCGATCCTGCCGCTACACCAGACGTTCACCTCGGCCTGGAAAAAGTCCGGGCCGCCTGGATAGCCGAGCGCAACGATACACAAGCGCTTTCTCAGGTCAGTTCTGGTTTTACCCAGCAACGCTTGGCCGATGCAGGATTGGATCATCTGCGGTTTGAACAATTGCCGCAACCGCAGTGTGCCAAAACCGGCAAGCGGGTAACGCAACTGCATTATGCTCGTCAGGGGATCGTCACACCTGAAATGGAATTCATTGCCATCCGTGAAAATATGGGGCGTGAACGTATCCGCAGTAAGGTGCTGCGCCAGCAACACCCTGGCCAAAGCTTCGGTGCCAACTTGCCCGACAGTATCACCCCGGAATTTGTACGTCAGGAAGTTGCCGCCGGACGCGCCATTATTCCCGCCAATATCAATCATCCCGAGTCAGAACCGATGATTATCGGCCGTAATTTTCTGGTGAAGGTCAATGCCAATATCGGTAACTCCGCCGTGACATCGTCCATCGAAGAAGAAGTGGAAAAGCTGGTGTGGTCAACGCGCTGGGGTGCGGATACCGTGATGGATTTGTCCACCGGACGTTATATTCATGAAACCCGCGAGTGGATACTACGTAACAGCCCGGTTCCCATTGGTACGGTACCTATTTATCAAGCTCTGGAAAAAGTTAATGGCGTTGCGGAAAATCTGACCTGGGAAATGTTCCGCGACACATTGCTGGAACAGGCAGAACAAGGCGTTGACTATTTCACCATCCATGCTGGGGTGCTGCTGCGCTACGTGCCGATGACCGCCAAACGCCTGACGGGCATTGTCTCTCGCGGTGGCTCCATCATGGCGAAATGGTGTCTTTCTCATCATAAAGAAAATTTCCTGTATCAGCACTTTCGTGAAATTTGTGAACTCTGTGCAGCCTATGATGTATCCCTGTCATTGGGTGATGGTCTTCGCCCTGGCTCTATTCAGGACGCCAACGATGAAGCCCAGTTCGCCGAGCTCCACACGCTGGGTGAGCTGACCAAAATCGCCTGGGAATATGACGTTCAGGTCATGATTGAAGGCCCCGGTCATGTGCCGATGCAAATGATCCGCCGCAACATGACTGAAGAGCTGGAGCATTGCCATGAAGCGCCGTTCTACACGCTCGGCCCACTCACCACCGATATTGCACCGGGCTATGATCATTTCACCTCCGGTATTGGTGCGGCCATGATTGGCTGGTTCGGTTGCGCCATGCTGTGTTATGTCACGCCAAAAGAGCATTTGGGATTGCCAAACAAGGATGATGTCAAGCAAGGGCTGATTACCTACAAAATCGCCGCCCACGCTGCCGACCTGGCCAAAGGCCACCCTGGCGCACAGATCCGCGACAACGCCATGTCAAAAGCACGCTTTGAATTTCGCTGGGACGATCAGTTTAATCTGGCGCTCGATCCGCAAACCGCACGCGCTTATCACGACGAAACCCTGCCGCAGGAATCCGGCAAAGTGGCCCATTTCTGCTCCATGTGCGGCCCCAAATTCTGCTCGATGAAGATTTCCCAGGAAGTACGTGATTACGCCGCGCAGCAGGAAGCCGTGGCCCAGCCCATTGATGTCGGGATGGCGCAGATGTCAGCAGAATTCCGTGCCCGCGGCAGCGAGCTATACCACACTGCCACCAGTCTGCCACAGGAGGAATCCTGATGAGCCGCGTCTTTCCCTCCACTGCGAAACAGCTCGGGCTCTATCCTGTGGTGGACAGCGTGTTGTGGATCAACCGCCTGCTGAACGCAGGTGTGAAAACCATTCAGTTGCGGATCAAAGACCTGCCGGACGATCAGGTAGAGCCAGAGGTGATTCAGGCAATAAACCTGGGGCGACAATTTCAGGCACGGCTGTTCATCAATGACTATTGGCGACTGGCGATCAAACATCAAGCTTATGGCGTCCATCTGGGACAGGAAGATCTGGATACTGCTGATCTCGCCGCCATTCATCAGGCCGGTCTGCGGTTGGGTGTTTCCACCCATGATGATACCGAGCTGGAACGCGCTGTTGCCGTCAATCCTTCCTACATCGCATTAGGGCACATCTTCCCAACGCAAACCAAAGTCATGCCGTCATCACCACAGGGTCTGCCTGAACTAACCCGGCACATCAGTGCGCTCCAGGGGCATTTTCCCACGGTTGCCATTGGCGGTATCAGTGTCGATAAGGTTCCTGCCGTACTGGCGACCGGCGTTGGCAGCATCGCGGTAGTCAGTGCTATTACCCAGGCACCGGACTGGCGTCAGGCAACCACCACACTACTTCGGATGATTGAAGGGCGGGAGAAATAACGTGTTAAACGATCAGGAATTTATGCGTTATAGCCGCCAGTTACTGCTAGAGGACGTCGGCGCTGAAGGTCAAAAAAAGCTCGCGACCGCCTGCGTGTTGCTGGTAGGTATGGGTGGCCTCGGTTCACCTGCGGCGCTGTATCTGGCCGCTGCAGGGGTGGGTAAGCTACTGCTGGCGGATAGTGACGAGCTGCATATTTCCAATCTTCAACGACAAATTCTCTACCGTACTCGTGATATTTCTCAACCCAAAGCCATGCTGGCTCAGCGCCAGCTGCAGGCGCTGAATCCCACGATTACCTGTGTAGCGCTTAACCGACGGTTGGAAAATGGTGCCCTACAACAGGCGGTAGCGAAAGCCGATCTGGTACTGGACTGTAGTGACAACATGAGCACTCGCCATGCTGTCAATGCCGCTTGCGTTGCAGCAGAGAAAACCCTGATCAGTGCCAGTGCGGTAGGACTAAGCGGTCAACTACTGGTGCTGGCGCCGCCTTATGCTCACGGTTGCTATGCCTGTCTATATCCAGATGCCAGCGAACCGCAGCGTAACTGCCGTACCGCCGGGGTATTAGGTCCGGTGGTTGGCGTAATGGGCACATTACAGGCGCTGGAGGCTATCAAACTACTGTGTGGCCTGCCCTCTCCACTCAACGGCAAACTGCGCTTATTCGATGCCCGGCAGCATAGCTGGAGCACATTACAACTAACGCCTTCTCCAACGTGTCCGATATGCGGAGACCATCCATGAAAATCCGACTCAATGAAGAAACGTTGGAACTGGAAAAACCCGTGAACATTGAACAGTTGCTCAATCGGTTGAACCGCCTCCAGCCCGGTACAGCACTGGCTATCAATCAGGTCATCATTCCACGCAGTGCCTGGCATCAGCGTCAGGTACAGGAAGGGGATGACATTTTGCTTTTTCAGGCGATAGCAGGAGGATGAAATGCTACATATTGCCGATACAACATTTTCATCCCGGTTACTGACCGGTACCGGGAAATTTGCCAGCGCGGAACTGATGCTGGAAGCGTTGCAGGCTTCTGGATCGCAATTGGTGACAATGGCGATGAAACGCGTGGATCTGAAAGGCGGTAACGACGCTATTTTGGCCCCTTTACGACAGTTGGGCGTGAGACTGCTTCCCAATACGTCCGGAGCCAAAACCGCAGACGAAGCCATATTTGCCGCTCATTTGGCACGTGAAGCGTTGGGTACTCACTGGGTGAAGCTGGAGATTCATCCAGATATGAGGTACCTGTTACCCGACCCGATAGAAACCCTGAAGGCAGCAGAACAGCTAGTCAAAGAAGGGTTTGTGGTACTCCCATACTGCGCTGCCGATCCGGTGCTATGTAAGCGTCTGGAGGAGGCGGGCTGTGCCGCCGTCATGCCGCTGGGTGCGCCGATCGGTTCGAACCAGGGTCTACAGACCCGTGATTTTCTACGCATCATCATCGAACAGGCACGAGTGCCGGTAGTAGTGGATGCTGGCATTGGTGCCCCCAGTCATGCCGCAGAAGCTATCGAGATCGGCGCCGATGCGGTGCTGGTGAATACCGCCATCGCGGTAGCCCGCGACCCGGTAAACATGGCGCAGGCGTTTCGGTTGGCGATAGAAGCCGGAACGTTGGCACGGCAAGCAGGTTTGGGCCGCCGTCAACAGGTTGCCAGCGCTACCAGTCCGTTGACCCATTTTCTGCAACAGACAACAGAGGCAGTTGGCTAATGGAAACCCATTTTCAACAGCGTTGGCAACAGTTGCACTGGGATGACCTGACACTGCGGATTAACAGCCAAACAGCCGCCGATGTGGAACGAGCATTGACAGCGGACCAACTCAGCCGCGATGACTTTATGGCACTGATCTCTCCAGCCGCCAGGCACTATCTCGAACCATTGGCACAGCGTGCCCAACAGTTAACTCGCCAGCGATTCGGCAATACCGTCAGCTTTTATGTACCACTGTATCTCTCTAATCTGTGCTCCAATGATTGTACTTACTGCGGCTTTTCCATGAGCAACCACCTCAAGCGCAAAACGCTGAATGAAGAAGAAATTCTGCGTGAATGTTTGGCAATCAAAGAAATGGGGTTCAATCACCTGCTGCTGGTAACGGGCGAACATCAGCGGAAGGTGGGAATGGATTATTTTCGCCAGGTATTTCCGATCATCCGCCCGCATTTCAGTTCACTGATGATGGAAGTGCAACCGTTGAATCAGGCTGAATATGCGGAACTGAAAATGCTGGGGCTGGATGGCGTCATGGTGTATCAGGAAACTTATCATCCATCGACTTACGCCCAGCATCATCTGCACGGCCAGAAACAAGACTTCAGTTGGCGGCTGGATACACCGGATCGACTGGGTAACGCCGGGATCGACAAGATCGGATTAGGCGCGTTGATCGGTCTTTCCGATAGCTGGCGTACCGACTGCTATATGGTGGCCGAACACCTGCTGTATTTGCAGCAAACCTACTGGCGGAGCCGCTATTCAATCTCCTTCCCGCGTTTACGCCCTTGTGCCGGAGGTATTGAGCCTGCGTCAATTATGAATGAAGCTCAATTAATGCAGGTCATCTGTGCGTTTCGCCTACTTTCTCCAGATATTGAGCTCTCCCTCTCAACCCGGGAATCATCGTTCTTCCGTGACCACATGGTTCCAATCGCCATCAACAACGTCAGCGCCTTCTCCAAAACCCAACCGGGTGGCTATGCGGACAATCATCCAGAGCTGGAGCAGTTTACGCCCCATGATGGTCGACGCCCCGAAGAGGTAGCTACCGCCATTGTCAAGGCGGGTTTACAACCGGTCTGGAAAGACTGGGACGGGTATCTGGGCCGACCGGCCACACACCAGTAATGCCAGAACGGTAATGTTACGGGGCGCTGACGCCCCGTATTACCCTACGGTTATCACAGGATTGTTCATCATTTCGGCAATCACGTTCCCCAGCCTGACGATACCCTCCTCACGCTCTGGCGTGAGCGGCATGGCATAGCTCAACCGCAGGCAATGACGATACTTGCCAGCCACAGAAAACAGTGACCCTTCATAAACCCTGATTTTCTCGCTGACCAGCCGTTGGTTCAGCCGCACGCCATCAAACGTTTCCGGAAACTCAATCCACAGCACAAATCCACCTTGTGGTCGACTGATACAGACCTTCTCCGGAAACGTGTGCCTCACCCGGTTGACAAAACTTCCCAGGTTACGTTGATAAAGCGCACGCATGCGGCGCAAATGCGGCATGTAATGCCCTTGCCGAATAAACTCTGCCACGGCCTGTTGAGGACAAATGGCAACAGACCCGGTACTGGTGTATTTCATGTGTAGCGCTCGATCCAGATAGCGCCCCGGAACTATCCATCCCACTCGCAGACCAGGCGCCAACATTTTTGAAAACGAGCTGCACAACAGGACTCGCCCCTCATAATCCAAAGATTTCAGGGTGATCGGGCGCGGGTAGTCATATGCCAGTTCACCATACACATCATCCTCAATGATGGCGATATCATAGCGCTGCGCCAACATCATCAATGCCCGCTTGCGGTGTTCCGGCATAATAAATCCCAGCGGATTATTACAATTCGGTACCGTCAGCACCGCTTTCACCGGCCATTGCTCCAGCGCCAACTCCAATGCTTCAAGGCTCATCCCTTGAGAAAAATCAGTAGGAATTTCAATAACCTTAATACCAAAACCACACAGTATCTGCATGATGCCATGAAATACCGGCGACTCAATAGCCACAATATCACCGGGGTTACACACGGACCGAACCGCTATGGACAGCGCTTGCGTACAACCATTGGTGATAACAATATCCTGTTCAGACAACTGACAGCCACTATCAATCATCAACCGGGCAATCTGTTCACGCAGCCGCGGTAATCCATACAGACTGTCGTAGTTCAGCATGGAGATATCCTGTTTTTGCCCAATACGGCTAATATTCTTCCATAACGGCTTAAGTGTGGTCGGCGTGAGGTCGGGAATGCTGCCGCCCAATTGCAGAATATCGGGATCAGAACGGGAACAGATCTGTTCCAGTACCGAATCCCACGTAGTGATTTCCACCGGACGCTGTACCGGTCTCGTCATGGCAGGAATGGGGGCCACCGCCATACGTGGCTTCACAAAGTAGCCAGAACGCGGCAGTGGCACGATTAATTGCTTCTCTTCCAGCAAATGGTACGCCTGCTGGACGGTACTAATACTGACACCATGCTCCTGACTCAGTGAGCGCACTGACGGCAAACGTTCACCACACTGATACAACCCTTGTTCAATTCGCTGTATCAATATGGTGGCCAGAAATTGATATCGCGTCATCTGTATCCTCCGAATAAATAGAAATAAGAAAAAACAATACAGATAAGCTCCCAAACAACCGTTCAGATACGGTATCGCGCATTTTGTATCATAAATAAAGTAAATTTCTGAATCTGTATCAATTCCAATCTCTCCTGCATGATGGCAGTCAACCAGCGACAGGGGAGAAAAACCATGACAAAACGACTTATTACCCGGCTACGTATACACTTGAGCCTGCGCATGCTTTATCAGCTCTGGCGGCACCGAAAGGCACAAGCTGAATCAAAAAAACTACTGTTGAGCATGAATGATGACCGTCTAAAAGATATTGGTTTAACACGCGCAGATATACACAACCTGTTTTCGTCAAGAAAAGACCGTTAAATCGTGCTGACTGTATGCAGTTACAGATTTACAAGCTACAAGACAGCTGGCAGGGAGAAGATCGAACTGACAAGACAGGAAGTTGTTCGACGGTGATAATCTGATACAAACGGTAGTTATGTTCTTGCACAAAGGAAACGTCCAGCTTGTGCGGCGTAACGCAACACGCTGAAATATTTTCAGGCAATCGGTTTTTCTGTACAGCACGATATGCAAGGCAACAAACAGCATCTCGCACCACACCGTGCTCATGGCTACAGTGGGCACGCTGGTAAAACGTGCACCAGCC